>CAJGDE010000008.1 GCA_904502135.1 Kiritimatiellia bacterium | reverse complement strand
TCGGAAGGTTTGCTATTGTTTAAAACGCGGGCCATATCGCAAATTGTCATTATGAGCCAGGTGGGATAGACCGAAAATTTCATCAAGAGTGAGACGCGGGGGACTATTTGGAATTTCTGTCCAGTTGTAAGCGCGATTGACTTAACGTAATAATATTTGATAAAATATCTTTCACTTTGTTGGAGAGATGGCAGAGCCTGGTTGAATGCACATGACTCGAAATCATGCATACCCGCGAGGGTATCGGGGGTTCGAATCCCTCTCTCTCCGCCAACAATTTATTCTGCGGGCGTAATTCAATGGCAGAATAGGAGCTTCCCAAGCTTCTTACGTGGGTTCGATTCCCATCGCCCGCTCCATTTCCCCCTTTTCCTCCGTTCTTTTGGTATAATATTAGGCAAATTCTAAAAAAGAGAGGAAGATATGAAAATTGCAATTGTAGGTGCAGCAGGCAGAATGGGTAAGATGCTTTGTGCGTTGGCAGAAGGTATGGGGATGAAGGTCGTCTCCAAGGTTGATGTAGCCCCGGGGTACGATTCTTCTTGGAGCGATGATGTTGAAGGTGTAATTGACTTTTCTCATCATGCGGCGCTTCCTGCTCTCATTCAGAAGGCGGCATCTTCCAATATCGCTTATGTTATCGGCACTACCGGTGTAACCCCGGAAGAGCAGGCTATTGTTGATGAAGCGGCTAAGAAGATACCTGTTGTTCAAAGCGGGAATTATTCCTTGGGCATCAATCTTCTTCTTGAATTTGTCAAAAAAGCTTCAGAAGTTCTTGGTGAAGATTACGATATTGAAGTAACCGAGATGCACCATCGCAATAAGAAAGACGCTCCCAGCGGCACGGCATTGATGTTGGCTAAGGCTGCGGCCGCAGGTCGGGCTGTTGATTTTGACGAAAAGGCCATCTACGGCCGCGAAGGTGACGTCGGTGCTAGACCGGCCGGCGAGATAGCGCTTCATGCTTTGCGCGGCGGTAGTGTAATCGGCGATCACACTGTTATGTTTGCCGGCGATGTCGAGCGCATAGAGCTTACTCATAAGGCTCAGACGCGCGAAGCCTTTGCCGCAGGCGCTCTTAAGGCTCTTAAGTGGGCGAAAGACCGCGAGCCTAAAATGTATTCGATGCGTGATGTTCTCGGTTTCGCATAAATTTGATATAATACTAAGAAAATTTGTCCAAGGAGGAATGAATTATGAAAAAAGTGATGGTTACCGGTATCGGAATGATCTGCGCCAACGGCAATGGTAAGGATGCCGTTTGGTCTTCCATTAAGGCGGGAACGCCAGCAATCGGAAAAATCACTCGATTTGACGCTTCGCGCTGCTCATGTCAGGTCGCCGGTGAAGTTAAGGATTTTGAAACTTATGCTTTTGATGGCGGTCTATTGGATAAGAAGTCGGCGCGTCACATGGCTCGTTTCTCGCAGTTCGCTGTTGCTACGGCCGTTGAAGCGTGGCGCGATGCCGGTTACACTGAAGAGAATAAGCCTGATATGGATCGCGTGGCTACTCTCATCGGAAACGGCATTGGCGGACTTGATGTTACGGGCGAGAGCTATAAGATTCTTTTCGACCGCGGTCCAGAGCGTCTTTCTCCGCTTGCGATACCTGAACTTATTTCAAACGAAGCGGCCGGCAATGTTTCGCTGGCTATCGGCGCGAAGGGTCCCGCTCAAGTCGTGACGACTGCATGCGCCAGTTCAACGGATGCCCTTGGCTATGCGATGGATCTTATCCGCGCAGGTCGCGCTGATGTGGTAATCGCTGGCGGCACAGAAGCGACGATTCTTGAATTTTGTGTCGGCGGCTTCATGAAGATGCGCGCGCTCGCTACAAAGTTCAATGACGACCCCGGAAAGAGCTCCCGTCCGTTCAATGTTGACCGCGACGGCTTCGTTATGGGTGAAGGCGCCGCTATGATGATTCTTGAGTCTGAAGAGCACGCTAAGGCTCGCGGAGCGAAAGTCTACTGCGAAATCGCGGGCTACGGCGCCACGTCAGACGCTTACCATATTACGGCTCCCGATCCGTCTGGCGACGGCGCGGTAAAGGCGATTGAAATCGCGCTTAAGGATGCCGGTGTCGAAGATCGCACCACCGTTGATTACATTAATGCGCATGGCACTTCCACCGCGCTCAATGACGCTATGGAGACAGCCGCGTTCAAGCGTGTATTCGGTGATGAAGGCGCTAAGGCCATCAATATTTCGTCAACGAAGTCGATGCACGCTCACCTCCTGGGCGCAGCAGGTGCTCTTGAGGCCGCGATTACGGCTCTTGCCATCAAAGAAGGCTTTGTTCCTCCTACGATCAATTATGAAAATCCCGATCCGGAGCTTGATCTTAACTATACGCCGAATGTCGGCGTTAAGCGCGATATTCGCGTTGCGCTTTCGAGCTCGCTTGGTTTTGGCGGACATAATGCAATTCTCGTATTGAAGAAAGCTTAATCGATGGAATTTCCCGCATTTGCCAATGAGTTCAATAAAAGCGGTATTGAACTTCTTCCGCATCGTTCGCCGTTTTTGTTTGTCGATACTCTGATCAGCGCCGATGAAAACGGCGCTATCGGAGAGTATACGTACACGGCTGAAAAGAACGATTTCTTTAAAGGGCACTTCCCTGATTATCCGGTTGTGCCGGGAGTCGTTCTTATCGAGTCTATGGCGCAGGTGGCCGGAGCTGCTCTTGTCGCTCGCAATGCCTTAGGCGGGAAGGATAAGCAGGCTACATTTCTTTTGGCGGCCGTAGATGCTGTAAGATTCCGTCGTCCTGTAGAGCCAGGCGACAAGCTAACGACGGTCGTTGAGAACATTCGTGTGGGCAAGTCTCTTGGTGTATTTAATCTCAAGGGATATGTCGGCGATACGCTTGCGGCTGAGGCGACTGTAAAATGTATGTTGGGGGAGAAGTAGGGGTTAGTGGTTAGTCGTTAGTAGTTAGTGGTTAGGGGTTAGGAGTTAGGGGGTAGGAGTTAGAGAGAGGTTGGGAGTTGAGAAGATTTATTCGAGGAGTTAAACGGTGATTAGAATAGTCAAGAATGGAGATAAGCGCGTTGAGAAATTCAATGCGCGTCCTGCTTTTCCGGAAGTTGCCGAGAAAGCCGCGTTTGAGGTCTTGGCCGACATTCGCAAAAACGGCGACAAGGCTGTCGCTAAGTATGTGCGAAAGTTTGAGGGCGCAAAATTAAAGCCGGCCGATTTCCTCGTTACGGATGATGATTTCTCCTCTCTCGACAAATCTGTCGTTAAGGCTGTTAAAGATGCGCACAATCGCGTTTTGAAATTTTCAAAAGCGTCATTGCGCCAGGCCTGGTCCATGTCTACACCTAAAGGTGGCGAGGCGGGTGAATTTTTCTCTCCGATGGATCGCGTTGGCGTGTATGTTCCGGGCGGCACGGCTCCGCTCGCTTCCTCCTCGATCATGACGGTGACTCTTGCCAAGGCGGCTGGTGTTAAGGAAATTGTCGCTTGCACTCCCGCCGGAAAAACCGGCGAAGTCAATAAAGTTCTTCTCTACGCCCTGAAACTTGCCGGTGCTACGGAAATTTACCGCGTTGGCGGAATTCAGGCTATCGGCATGATGGCGTTTGGCACTAAATCCTGCCGCAAGGTACAGAAGATTGCAGGGCCCGGCAATGCGTTCGTGACGGCCGCTAAGCGTCAGGTTTATGGCTATGTCGCGATCGATCAGGTGGCCGGACCTAGCGAAATCGCCGTTCTTACAGACGGCAGCGTTGAGCCCAAGTGGATAGCGGCTGATCTTTTGAGTCAGGCGGAACACGGCAGCGGATTTGAAAAATCGCTTTGCGTCTGCACGTCAATGTCGTTCGCAGAAGAAGTCAAAAAAGAAGTTCTCCGTCAAACGAAAGAGCTTTCGCGCCGTGAGATAATTGAGCGCGTGATTGATAAAGACGGCATTTTGATTGTAGTTGCCAAGAATGTCAAAGACGGCCTTGAAGTCGTCAATCGCTTTGCTCCGGAACATTTTGAAATCATGACGGAAAACGCTCTTCAGGTCATGAAGGGCGTAAGAAGCGCCGGTGCCGTTTTTGCAGGCGCTTGGACCCCTGAGTCAGCCGGAGATTTTGTGGCAGGCCCCAGTCACGTTCTGCCCACGGGTGGTGCAGCCGATATGTTCAATGGCCTTACCCCCGATGATTTCCGCCGCAGACACAGTTATGTCGCTTTTACGAAAGAGGATTTGGCGCAGACAAAGGCGACGATCGAAAAGTTCGCGGAGATTGAAGGTTTAGACGCGCACGGGCGTGCGGCGAGCATACGTTTCGAATGAAAAAGCCGCGATCTATTTTCGCGCATATCTTTACAGTAGGGGCTTTTACCGCCCTCTCGCGGGTTTTAGGCCTAGTTCGGGAAATGCTTCAATCGCGCCTGATTGGCGCAGGCGTTGAGCAGTCGGCTTTCACATTGGCTTTTGCCATACCCAATATGGCCCGGAAGCTTTTTGGAGAAGGGGCTCTTACGGCCGCTTTTATTCCGGTATTCAAATCTCAGATGGAGACAGGCGCCGTAGAGAAGGCCCGCGATCTTGCCCGAAGCGTTATGACGATGACGCTTCTTATGCTTACGGCGGCCGTCGCGATCGCGTTTCTCTCGTTGGAATGCGCCGTCGCCTTTAGAGAAGAGTTTGAGCTTTCATATCGGACGCTCTTGACGATACGGCTTATAAAGACGCTTTTGCCGTACATGATTTTTATCTGCGGCGCGGCGTTCGGAATGGGTGTTCTTAATTCGCTTGGGCGCTTTAAGGCCTCAAGTTTCATGCCGTCGCTTTTAAATATCGTCTGGATAGGTTCTCTTGCATGGATACTTTTCAATCCTGAAATGCGTTTTGATCAAAGGATTCACCGCGTCTCGATGGCGATTCTCTTTGCGGGAGCTTTGCAGTTCGCGTATATGCTTTGGTGTATGCACAAAGCTCAGGTTACACCCAAGCTTTCGTTCTCTCACTGGCGTGACCAGAGCGTTAAGGCCGTATGGCGCAATACGGCGCTTGGCGCCATCGGCGCGGGAGCGGTCCAGATAAATTATATGCTTGATCAGGTTCTTGCCCAGTATGCGAGCGAATGGGCCGCCGGCGTCATCGGGTATGCCGAGCGTCTTATGGATCTGCCTTTAGGTGTTATCGCGGTTGCTTTCGGAACGGTGCTCCTGCCGACATTCGCGGGGATGTTCGCCAAAGAGGATTATGCAGGGGCTCGCAAAACGCTCGTAAAATCTATCGTAAGGCTTATGGCTTTTATGATCCCCTCTGGCGTGGGCATGGCGGTATTGGCGAAAGAGATAACATGCGTTATTTATGAAGGCGCTGCGTTCGATGCTGTTGCGACAATGCGCGTTTCGCGCTCGCTTGCGATGTATTCTTCCGGAATGGCGTTTTTCGGTTTTCAAAAATCGCTTGTGCCGTGGTTTCAGGCTCAAGGTGATATGAAAACGCCTCTTAAGATTTCCGTCTGGGTCGTTGTAGCAAATGCGATTTTAAATATTATGGCCGTTCTTCTTTTGCCGGTTGAATGGCGGCATGTGGGACTTGCGGCTTCGACGGTATTATGCGCGTTTTTCTCAGCGGCCATGCTTATCCATTTTGCGGTTCTGAAGAACGGATCGCTCGGGCTTCTTTCGTCGGTAAAGCCGATATTGAAAATTCTTTTCGCCTCTTGCGTCATGGGACTTGCGGTGTATTTCGTCAAGCCGTATCTCTGCCAGTTAAGACCGATTGTTTCGCTTGTCGTGCTTCTTTTTGTTGGCGTGGGAGTTTATGGTGTTTTGGCATTGCCGCTTCTAGGTATGGGGGCGTTCAGAAAGGAGAGGTAAAAAACGTATGAAAATGATTTTGTCTATTTTTGTCTTTTGCTCTTTCGCGATTACAGCTGTCGCGGCGGAGGCAAAAAAATCAAAACCGAAAGACATGACCATCACCTTTGACATTAGCGATCCTACTTATATAGATCAGTCGAAGTCAAGTTCGTTTCCCAATCTTGGGTATGCTGGGTGCATAGCGGACGAGGGACCGGAATTTGCCGAAGAGTTTTTTCGTCGCTCCGCCGATCACACATGGAAGGTTTTCAAAGGTGCGGGAGCATATTTCATAAAAGAGTGGAACGCCGACGGCTCATGGGAGCGCGATAAGAAGATGGCGTATGATGTCTTCTCCTGGCGAAAGAAGCACGGAGTTAAGATTCTTCTCTGTCTGGAGCATGGTGCCGGGCGAACAATAAATGACGCGAGACGGCGCATTCTCGGTTTCGTCAAGTGGATCGTCGACAACGGCTTTAAAGATCAGGTTGCGGGTTTTGAACTTGGCAGTGAACCGTATTGGGGGACGACGCCTGAAATTTATGCCGACAGATGGGCGGCGATTGTGCCCGACATAAAAAAGATCTGGCCGGAAGTGAATCTCGGTTTTCCCGTGGCAGAACTTTACGACGGCGATCCTGATATTGAGGCGGTGCGCTCGCGCTATACGAATGTGGATCTTCTTCTCAGCCAAGACTCTACGCTTGGTCTTAATAAAATCAACAATTGGTCTGGCCGATTTGTTGTCGCTTTTTCAAATTGTCTGCATCATTGTTCTCATGTGGTCTATCACTTCTACGGCGGGTTTGGCCATTACGGCTGCACATATAATGGAGTTCAGCGTATTAGACGCTTTGCCAAGTCGTTTCCTGAAGTTGAGGGAAAGAAAGCGTGGATAACCGAATGGCGCTTTACATCTGATATGGATCTTTGCAGTCAGCAGAAATTCCAGATCGCGCTCTTTGACGCGCTCTACATGCTTATGATAGTCTGCCAGCCGGAGGTAGAAGGTATTTGCGCACATCAGGCGGGGCAGCTTTCGGGAGGGTTTTACATAGCCAACGGTAAAGGTTTATGGCGCGGTCAGCGCACTCATGGCTTAGGCAACAGTGCGTTTGTCGATCCTGACTGGACTGGCCGACCTCGAATAGAGGTAGGCCCTGTGGGCCCTGTATTTAAACTTTACAATGAAGCGCTTTTGGCCCATCCCCACGTTTTGCGCAGAGGGCGCAGATACGATGGCTCAATAAACGATGGACGTTTCAACCAGATGATGAATGTCTGGCGTAATTCCGGCGAGGGGACTGTAGAGTGGGTTCTTCTTACTAATAAAGACCGCTCATCCTACGCGCTTATGGTTTGCAACTGCTGCTCGGTTCCTTTTGAGCCGGAAATGAAAATGGTTGGTGTAAATCTCGCAAGGCCGCATTACCGGGTTTATCGATGCCGCAGAGAAGATATCCATGTCAGTCAAATGCCGGGAGAGCCGAGGCTGGCCTGGCAGGAAGAATATGATGGAGACGAGGGTAAAATCGTAGTTCCTGAAAAATCAGTTACGACAATCGTTTTTCCAGTAAAGAAGGGGGCGAAATGATGAAGGCCTGTTTTGTTCTTGCTGCTTTGTTGTTCTCCGCCGTCGTCAAGGCGGGCTCGTTTACAATTGCGATAGATACGCAATCGCCCGCGAGAAAAGTTTATGCGGATGGAACTTTCCGTGTCGGGTATTGCGCAGATGTTCGTATTGGGGATGAGGCGGCTGCATTGTCGTGTAGGCGCGCCGGCGCTTGGCTTTTTAGATCATCGCAATGCGACGATGCAACGCTTGAGTTTTGCGATAGGTATGCGCTGAAAATGCTTGTCGTTCTAAAAGGTTCTCAAGACGATATGGTTAAAACGGTAAAGCGACTTGGGAAAAGCAGATACAAAAAGGTAGTTGTGGGCGTGCAGTTGTCTGATGAGCCGATCGAAGAGAAGGATGTGGCGATGTGGCGGCAAATTGCATTGCTTACTTCAAGAGAACTGCCGAAAGTTCCGATTGCGATTGCGGTAAAAGATCTAAATGTTGAAATCATAGCGCGCATGGGTTCGGCACTAAAATACATCACGCACCTGTCTGTAGATCTGCGCGAGGAAAATGCGCCGTATTCGAGATTGGATCAAATCGGAAAAACGCTCAGAGGTTCGCAGGATGATGAGATTTCAAAACTTAGATTATTCGCGATCGGTCCAGGGCGTTTGAATGCAGCGGATGATAAGAAGATAAGTTCATCTAATCTTCTTGCATGGCAGATGCATTGGATTTTGGCCGCTTTCGCGATCGATCGAACAGATATGGTTTTTGTGGATCGCAAGTATCGCGCCGATGATTATGGTTTGGCGATGCGTCACTTTTGGGCGGTGGCGACAAAGTGCGTCAGCATCATTTCACATGGAGAAGGCGCAACTTCAGATAAATCGACTCAGCCTTTGAAAAAGGTGTCTGCTCCCCAATCGGAAATGACGCTTGAAATTGATTCCGCTGAGGAGACGATAGAACTTTCAGACGCATTTACGCCGGCCTTAGCGCCGATGGCATGCGCGAATATCGCGGCCGGGAAACGGGGCGATGTTGAGTACCTTGTTTTGATGAGCGGCGTGGATATGGATGGAGAGCGCACACTCTCTCTCGTGGTCGTGAACACTTCAGGTGAAAAGGCGACTCTTAAACTGAACGTAAACAAAAACGGCGGTAATGTAACCTCCGGGTGGCGTAGGCGCCTTGTGCCCGACAAAGACTCGGGGAAGATTAAAAATTCAACGCGCCAGCGTTTCGGCAAGCCCTTTTCGGAGACTGTCGATGACGGCGAGGTGACATTCATTGATTTTAGGATTTGATGGCGAAAGAATGTGTGAATGAAAGTCGAGGAGGTTATCAAGATGAAAGAGAAAATCTTTTTGTTAGGAAGCGCCGTTTTTTGCATGTCATTGTTTGCCGGGGACATCTGCGATCTGACGCTTAATCCTGAAGCGCGCGATGGTCATACGCCGGCAGATTCAAACCGCTTTTTTACGGTGTGCTCTTCATCGCGCTTTGAGGCGCACCCGTCAAGCGTTATGCTGGATGATGATAAAACGATTCTGGTTTTTTGGGATATTCAGCAGGCAGGTCCTTGCGGGCCGGCGGCAATATCAAAGGATGCTGGTCGCACATGGACGCGCATAGACGATCGCATTCCAAAAGAGTTCAGCCAATGTTATGACGAGCCGAAAGCATGGCGTTTTATTGACCCGAAAACGAATAAGTCCCGGATACGGGTTTTCGCATCTTACGCCAAGGCCGATGAGTATGACTGGAGAGGCGCCGATGATAGAGCGCTTGTAGAGGCTATGCCGTCTATCATGAGCGAGGATGACGGCCAGAGCTGGCGCTTTATGCCTCCTTTGGGCGCGGACTTTGCTTGTGTCGTCGGTTTTTCCGGCATGGTGCGCTTGTTGGACGGCTCGTATCTCGGAGTTTTTTCGCGCGGAAAGAATCCAAACGGCATCGGCGGAAATTACAGTATTATGGGGTCGATATCAAAAGACGGTGGTCTTACGTGGGAGAAGCCTTTCTTGATCGCTAAAGCGGATAAAATGAGTTTTCTCCTGCCGACCGTTTTTCGCTCTCCCGATAAAAAGCAGCTCTGCTGCATCGTCACAGATTGGAGAACACGAGGTGGCACCGCGTATTTCGTCATTTCCAAAGATGAAGGGAAAACGTGGACAGGGCCTCTTCGAGTTTGTGATGAACTTTCCGGCAGTGAACATTCAGTAGGAGTTCTCGCGGACGGGCGCATAACCGCAGCTTTCCTTAAAGGTTCACAGATATGCGGCTGGATAGGGCCGTATGAGGCACTTTATTCGCGCGACACCAAGGCTGGTTATAGAGCTAAACTGATTCATAATTATGCCGAAGGCTCAACGGCGGGATCTGCGAATCTTCACATTCGAAAGACTGGAGAAGCCGTAGTTATAGCTCATTCGCAGTTTAATCTCCATAGACCCATGCCAGCGGTCGTGGCAATGCGTTTCAATCCCAACGAGATCGAGCGGATTCTGAAGACGAGAGTGAATGCAAAAGTCGATTTTGAGTCATGGACGCCTTTTGCCGGCTCAACATTTACTCCCTTAGAGCACGTGAAACTCTACGGGCCTTTTGCTCAGGAACTTGTGATGAAAGATAAGAAATCCCGTGAGCTTTATAAGTTTGACGGATCAAAGAACTATATCCAGAAAGCCGCAGGCTCTTCGCCTCGCGAAGTTTCATCAAAGAATGGAACATACGAAATATCAAAGCATGCGCAGAGGAGAGCGGGCAATGCGGCTATCTTGGTGTGGAGTGTGCGCGTTAAGTCTGACTGCAAGACCCGCCTTCGATTGATCGCTTCTCCTACAGCGCGATGCTGTCTAATGGGTAAAACGGTTCTGCCTCCGGCATGTTCGGGGATTTTTGATATGCGAACTGCGGAAATCTCGCTTAAAAAGGGAGATAACGAAATTTCCGTCATGGTCTATCAGCCGCAAGATACATTTTCGGTAGAGCGAGGATTTTCCTCAATGCCCATGCGAGTTGCAGCTGCTCTTGAGTTAAAGGATTTTTCGTATGTAAGGTCTGATGCAATAGGTGATAATTGGCAGGACGAGTCATTTGATTTAGATCTTTAACCGGTTTGCGAAATGACAGAAATTCTGTGTACCGAGATAGTTCCTGTGTTGAGCGCGCTATAGTAGTAATGTTCCTGACGGATACTTCAATTACAATACCGTAAGAGCGGGTTGCTTTACGAGACGTGTGCGATGATGTTGCAAATAATTTAATTGGTGTTGCAATATTTACAAATGCATTTTATCCGATAATGCGATATAATTTATTTGATAACCACTAAAAGGGAGCGTTATGTCAAAATTTACTAAATTATTCGCTGTAATCGCGGTTTCATCAATCGCTTTTGTTCAGTCTCTTTTTGCCGAAGAGGCACCAACGCCGCCAAATACCGAGTGGACGGTTACGGATAATGGCACAACATGTACGATTGAGGAAGATCTGTCGAATGTTGTAATTCCTGAGGGGGAGAATCGAATACCTTGGGTTTTTAAACTAACTAAAACCAGCGGGCTGTTGGAAAAGATTGGTGACCGAGGTACTGGTGAGGTGCTTAATTTTAGAAAGATTGAGTTGCCAGAAGGATATGTAATAAAAGAAGTAAAAGGGTCTACCTCTGCGAATGCTCAAACACTTGCCGCAACCCCATTTGCAAAGTGTACAACTATTAAGAAATTGTATTGGCCTAATACAATTACAAAAATCCAGGCAAGGACTTATGATACATGTTCAAGTTTAGAAGTTTGTGATTACCCAGAAGGAACTAAAATTACATCAATAGGGGATCGGGCTTTTGCGTCTTGTTCCAAGTTAACGAGTTTTAGAATTTCAGATGACCTTGCAAGTGTAGGGACAAGTTCGTTTACTACGTGCAGTAAACTTGTTTTTGAGGGGCCGATGCTGCCTAAAGCTATTAATTCTTTGAGCAGTACCTCTTTTGGCTCAATCGGTTCTACTCCTCTTCAAGATGGAAAATTAGAAATTGGTGGTTCAGGTAATGCCTTTACATGGAATGTGTCGAATAATCAGTATAACGATTATTTTAAAGGATTTAATATTACAAATCTTATCTTTGGCGTTGGCGTTCCGCATGCAGGAATTAAAAGTGGAAGAAGTGCTATTCATAATCCCTATGCAGCATCACCATCTTCCATTACAAATATAGTTGTAAAAAATCCAGGTGTATTTGCCTTTGGAACAATTTTTAACCAAGATGCACCAACCACCGTGCGTAACTATGATGTGGCGGGGTGGGTTACGGGTACGCTCGTAAAGCGCACAGCCGCTCTTGCGGTAACAGTTCCTGAAGCGCGTCAAGAAACCGCTAAGTTGTATCAGACGCGAATTATGGCCGCGAAGAACATTTACTGGAAAGAGTTTAAGAAAGCGCGGGATGCAGATAACAGCAAATACTACACGCGCTGGAGTGAACTTTCCTCCGACGTGCAGCAGGCATATTGGGATAACTTCAATGACGGTAATGTCGGCTCCGGCGACGCCGTTCCGTTCGGTCTTACCAAGGGCATTTCGTCATACAGCTTAACGTTGGAGGGCGAAGAGCCTCTTGATCCTTTAACGATTCCTGATAACGTGTGGATCGTCTTTAAGGAAGGCTCGTGGCCTGGAGCCGGGTTGAAGATAATCGTCAGATAAAGATAAGGTGATTATGAAAAGCTCAAATATGAAGAAATGTCTTTTTGCCGTTATTTCAATGACGGCGTTTGCGTCGTTATTTGCCCGCGAGATTCTTGTCGTCTCGTCAGATATCTCGATTTATGATGAAGGCGACGAGTCGGTGAATTTGGGGAGTCGGGTCTGGGGATGGAGCGCTGCCAATGACGCTTCCATTCCATCGTCCGCCAAGAAAAACTTTGTTACATATTGCGAGGCCAAGCCTGCCGCCGGCGGCAAGGAGATTCTTGTTGCGGCGAGCGAGGGCGGCTGGGCCATTGTAGATCGCGAAAAGAAAAAAGCCGTCTCGTGGGGAGTCTGCGGCAAGGAGGCCTTCAGCATCGAACGCATCGCCGATGATGTGGTTGCCGTTTCGGGTCGTGATGATAAGAGCACGTCGGGATGCGTTTTCATCATAAACACAAAGAAGGGCGGCAAGACCTCTCGCTTTGTTTTCGATAAGCCGCGCGGGCTTTATTGGGAAGATGGTAAATCCTTTTTGTGGGTTCTTGACGCCGGGGCGTTGACGGGATGTAAATTCGCAAGGGCGAGTGATGGGACTTTTGCGTTAAACCGCGCTAAAATCATTTCTCTCGTTGACAGAGACACGGGGCTTGGGTGCGACTTAAGACCTGTTCCCAAATACACGAACACGGTGCTTTCGGCCAGTATGAAGGGTGTTGTTCGCTTTATTGATCTTAAGAAAATGACCTGGTGCAGAAACAGTACGACTATTCCCGTAGATCAGGTCACCTCCTACGATGCGAATGTCGAGGGCAAGGCATTTTTTGTAAGGCCTAAGAAGGACGGCTCCTGCGGCGATGTTTTAGAGAAGCGCTTGTGGGGGCGCAAGTTTGTTCCGTTTAAAAAACTTAAGGGCGTTTCTATTCGCCGCGCCCGCTGGGTTCAGTGATGATGTACCGTTTAAGGAGTAAACCATGAAAAGCTGTTTATTTGTCTTTGCCGCGGTTTTTGGCGTAACCGCTCTTTCCGCTGCAGATATTATCGTTTGCGATCAGGCCGGGGATCAGGCGATAAGAGTATATGACGCGTCGCTTCCGGGCGATAGCCTCGGCGAGCCTAAGTGGACGTGGTCGGGGCCTCGCGATCCGGTTATTCCCGCCTCCAAGCGCAAGATGTTTCTCGGTAATTTGGCTGAATGCAAGTTTACCGCAGACGGTAAGTCGGTTCTTGTCGCCGCATGCAGCGGATGCTGGGCGGTCATAGATTACAATACGTGCAAGGCGACAGCGTGGGGCGTTAATAAGATGATGTCGCACTCTATCGAGCTTGTAGGCGATGACGTTGTGGCGGTAGTTGCTACAGGCGGAAAATACTTCGCCGGGCTTCTTTACCTTTTTGACATAAAAGGCGACAAGGCGCTTTCTCCCAAAGATCAGAACTCTACGGCTTTCTGGTTCGACAATCCTCATGGGCTTCACTGGGATTCTAAGACCGGCATTCTTTGGGTCCTTGATACGCCTTCGCTTACGCCCTGCGCCATTTCGCGCGCGCCCGACGGAAAGTTTCTCTTGGAGCGGTTAGATGCGTATTCTCTTGTCGAAAAGGGCGTAACCTACGGTCATGATTTAAGGCCGGTGCCGGGGACGCGCATTCTCGCTTTGACGACGCACGAGAAGGTGATGTTCTTTGATATGGATAAGCGCGTCTTTCTCGATGATCGTTCCATCATCAAGAAAGACGTAAAGGCCTATGACCCTCGCAAAGACGGCAAGGATCTTGTGACTACAGCCCGCACTAAATGGTGGACCGATACGATCGAGATTTGCGAAGACGGCAAGATTCGCGATTATAAAAAACTTCCCGGTGCCAAGATCTACAAGGCGCGCTGGAAGTAAGTTTTTATTGGCAGGCCCATTAATGGGGGTGAAGTGCTGGGGGATTATTTGATACAATATGGGCATGAGAATTGTTTTTATGGGTTCATCTGCCGCTTCAGCGGAGTGTCTTCGCGCAATATTGCGCGAAGCTTCTCTTGAGGTGGTCGGCGTCGTCACTCAGCCGGATCGTCCGGCCGGGCGTGGGAAAACTCTTACCGCCTGCGCCTGCGCCGAATTTGCCGAAAAGAGCGGGCTGAAAGAAATAATAAAGCCTGAAAATGTCAACGATCAGTCGGCGCTTGATCGTATCCGCGCATGGAGGCCTGATGTTATCGCCGTTGTCGCGTACGGGCAGATTCTTAAAAAATCGCTTTTGGACATGCCGCTTTTCGGCTGCGTCAACTGCCATTTTTCACTTTTGCCGAAATATCGGGGCGCTTCTCCCGTAATAGCCGCTCTTGAGGCCGGCGACAGAATGACAGGCGTAAGTGTAATGCGCATGGGAATAGGGCTTGATGACGGGCCGATCATGTTGCAGAGTTTTGAGCCTATTTATCCCGATACGACGGGCGGCGATCTCATGCGCGATTTGGCGATAGCTGGCGGCGTTACGCTTGCAAAGGCGCTCAAGCTTATGTCGTCGAATCAGCTTCCGCCGGAAGCGGCTCAGGATCACGAGCATGCGACGTATGTCAGAAAACTGAAAAAGACTGACGGTCTTATCAATTGGGATTCACCGGTTATTGAGGTTGAGCGCAGAATCAGAGCGTATAATCCGTGGCCGTGCTGTTATACGTTTCTTCCGCAGCGTTTCAGGAAAAAAGGCAATACGGGCCGCCTCGTCATTATGCGCGGAGAAATAGCCAAGCTATCGCCTTCAGAAAAAGAAGCTCCGCCCGGAACTGTCATAAGACTTGAAAAACGCGGCCCTGTAGTGAAGTGTCACGATACGGCGCTTTTGATCGTTGACGTTAAAGTCGAGGGCGGCTCCCGTATGGACGGAGGGGCGTTTCTTCGCGGTCGGCCGCTTGTTCTCGGTGAAGATCGTTTTGTTATGGAGTGATGAAAATGGCTGATTTGAATTCGACACCCAAAGCGGGCCGCGTTCATATTGGTTTTTTTGGACTTCGCAACGCAGGTAAATCTACGCTTCTTAACGCTTTTTCCTCTCAGGATATAGCGATTGTAAGCGATGTTGCCGGAACAACCACAGATCCGGTGTCGAAAGCGATGGAGATTTCTCAGCTCGGAGCGTGCATGCTTATAGATACGGCGGGGCTTGATGATATAGGAGTGCTGGGGCTTAAGCGCGTAAAGAAAACGCTTTCTGTTCTTTCTACATGCGACATCGCTGTTTGGGTTGAGGATGGCTTTTCCGATGCAAGCGGGTATGAAGAGCGCTTTATGAAAGAGTGTTCCCGCTTGAATGTGAAAGTCTTTCGCTACAGGCGCGGTGATGATGTCGAGAAATTGAAAAAAGATATCGCCGAATGCAAGATAGAGGATGAAATCCCCGGGCTTCTTGATGGGCTTGTTAAAAAAGGGGATAGGGTTCTTTTTGTCTGTCCCATCGATCAGTCCGCTCCCAAGGGCCGTCTCATTTTGCCGCAGGTTCAGGCGATCCGCGAGTGCCTCGACATAGGGGCGATAGCTGAGGTAAGGCAGCCGTTTTCTCTGCAGGGGGATCTTGGCGTTTTTGATCTGGTCGTCACGGATTCTCAGGCGTTTGCCGAGGTCGCCCCCAAAATTCCGCCTCAAGTGCGGCTTACGGGTTTCTCTGTTCTCTTCGCCAGACAGAAAGGTGATCTTGCCGCGTATGTGCGAGGTCTTGAGCGGATAGGTGAATTGAAAGACAATGATAAGGTTCTTATCGCTGAAGGCTGCACCCATCGCCGTCATTGTCAGGATATCGGAACTGTTAAAATACCTCGCGCGTTGGAAAAGCTCAGCGGAAAAAAGCTTCAGTTCGTTTTTTCAAGCGGCGGAGATTTTAATGTTGAATCCGATGTCTCTTTGATTGTCCAATGCGGCGGATGCATGTTATCTCGGCGCGAAGTCTTAAGGCGCATAGCTCTATCAAATTCTGTTGATGTTCCAATCGTCAATTACGGCATGGTTCTCGCCGCGGCCGCTGGAATAAGCGTTGAAAGTCTGCTCCCTTCGGATGCAAAAGAATGAACGGGGAGTTTAAAGTGAGAGCTGCGAAATGGCTTTTATGCGTTTTGGGCGCTGCTGTTTTGTTGCCGCTTGAACTTTTCGCGATAGAGGCTTCCAACCGTTATCGCAGTCCTCGAAACCCGGAGCGTAAAATACGCTCTTCCACTGAACTTATTGTTTTGCATACTACAGAGGCGCCAGCGCGAAGTTCGCTTAACAAACTCTCTGATCGAGGCGAAGCTCATTATTGCGTGACGGAGGAAGGCTCCGTATACAGAATCATCGACCGTGACAAAGAGGCGTTCCATGCGGGGCGCTCGATGTGGCGTGGAAAGGAAGATGTCGATAAATTCTCCATCGGCATTGAGTGTGTCGGCTATCACAATAAGCCTATGGGGACGATGCAGCTGGCGGCGATACGGGATTTGGTCAAGGAACTTAAGTCGATGTACCGGCTTTCGGACGACCGCGTCGTCTGCCATTGCCATGTCGCTTACGGAGCGCCCAATAAATGGCATAGGTGCAAACACCGTGGACGCAAGCGCTGCGCCATGCTTTTTGCGATGCCGTCGGTGCGTCGCTTTCTTGATTTGAAATCGCGCCCGGCCTTCGATCCCGATCAGCGTGCGGGGCGGCTTGTTCAGGGAGACAGGTATCTTCAAGGGGTCTTGTACGGCAGAACCGATACTATGGTCGGCAAAGTCGGTGGCGCGCCGGTAAATTCTCAGACCGCAAAGAAAAGCTGGTTGGGAGGAATATTTTCAAAGTCGCCTCCTCCATCATCTAGACCGAGTCCGAAACACGCTATCTCCTCGCCTGTGAAAACACCGTCGCCGCGACATACCTCTTCGGTTCAAACGGCAAAGTCCAAACCTGCCAATATCGCGCAACTTAAATCAGGCGGCTGGAAACTTAGAGGTTCCGTCGTAAAGGGCGTTTCCGCGTCAAAGCTGGCGGGGCATAAATGGAATTCCCCCGACACATATTATGTGACTCGGGGGAAGTTGGTGCCGGGAGATAAAATAAACCCGTCAAGGCTTGAAGCCGGCACAAGTGTCTGGACACGTTAAATTACGAGACGCTGAAGCCGCGTGATTTAAGAAATTCCTTAAGCTCGGGAATAGGGATGATATTGAAGTGAAAAACGCTCGCCGCCAGCAGAATGTTGGCGCCGGCCTCGGCCGCCTCGGCGAAGTGTTCTAATGTTCCCGCGCCGCCGGAGGCGACGATGTTCGCGTCTGTAATTTCGCGGATTTTCCTTATAAGGGGAAGATCGTAGCCTGTGCGCGCGCCGTCTGTCGATTTTGACGTCGGGAGGATCGTTTTCACTCCATAGTCATTTACGCGTTTGGTCCATTCGATGGCGTCCGTTCCCGTCGCGGTGCGTCCGCCGTCGATGAATACCTCATACCCTGAAGGCATCGCCGTATTTTGGGCGACATCAATCGCGACTGTTACTTTATCTTGCCCGAATTCCTTAACCATTTCGCCGATCATGTCGGGAGAACGGAATACGGCGGAAGACGTTGAGAATTTGTCGGCGCCGGCATTAAGAACCTCCTCGGCCGCTTTTACGGAGGAAATTCCGCCGCCCATCGTGAACGGGACGGTTACGGCATCGGCCACTTTCCTTACGACCTCGAGCATTGTCGCGCGGCCTTCGACGGTGGCGGTGATATCCAACATAGCAAGCTCGTCTGCACCTGCGTTGCAATAGGCCTTGCAGCATTCCACGGGATCGCCTGCGTCTTTGATGTTTACAAAATTCACGCCTTTGACCACGCGAGCGTTAATCATGTCAAGGCAAGGCATTATAATTAATTTTTTGTCTGCATTCATTTCGTTGCAAACCTCATTTTGTTTGTTTTTTTTCAACTCGAGGCGTTGAGATACGCATCCTGTCCGCAGGGAGTTAAGTTGCCCAATATTATATCAAAAATTCCTCTCGAATCAGCCGCTGCCTAAAGGGTTGTATGGCGTATTGACGCAGATCATAAAAATTTGGTATAATTTGCCCCTGTAGCACCCGTGGTGAAATTGGCATACACGCCAGATTCAGGTTCTGGTGCCGCAAGGTGTGTGGGTTCAAATCCCACCGGGTGCACCAATAACGCACGGCCCCTTCGTCTATCGGCTAGGACATCTGGTTCTCATCCAGGAAAGAGGAGTTCGACTCTCCTAGGGGCTGCCAAGCGGGGTGTTATGAAGTGGACTAAAAAATTTCTTAAATTTATAACTGGAACGGTGAAATGGTTGTTCATCGTTCTTTGTGTTTTTATTTGCTCTCTTTTTTTCAGACAGCAAAAAATTCCAGGTCAGTGGATTACACAATCAATTGAAAAGTACCTGCCGACGAATCTTGTTGTTGCGGTAGATTCTGCTACGCTCGGTTTCAGATACGGAGTTTCTGTCGAAGGCTTAAGGCTTTATGATAAAAACGCCACGAACATGTTCGGTTCGATCGTAAGGGCCGATTCGATTTCGATAGATGTTATCCGTCGCCGGTTAAACGCCTCTGGTCTTGTGTATGCCCGATTGCCGGAGGGGTATTATTCGCCGGAGAATAAAGAGCGCAATAATCACGTGGATTTTACTTTTTGCGATTTGAAGCCTTTCAGCATCAGGCTGGACTCTTCAAATATACTTGGCGTCAAGTTCGATTATATGCAGGCGAACGTGCTGTTGTCGCAAAAGAAGATAGAGGTAAAGGATATTTTCATCAAGTGGCCTGAAAGAGAGGAGAACTTGTCGATAACGGGCCACTGTGTCTGCGATATCGAAAATCAGCTTGTGCACGGAGAAGTCGAAGGTTTTGCGAAACAGTCGCATATAAGGCCCATGCTTGAGGTTATAGACGTACCCGTGGCGTTGCCGTATATGGATAGTTTTACGGATGTCCTTGAGCCGGTTAAGGCATCTTGCAGATGGCAGGTTAACTT
Source organism: Kiritimatiellia bacterium (assembly GCA_904502135.1). Taxonomy (GTDB): domain Bacteria; phylum Verrucomicrobiota; class Kiritimatiellia; order RFP12; family UBA1067; genus UBA1067. The sequence goes on along the minus strand of CAJGDE010000008.1, from coordinate 12,066 downwards.
AATGAATTCAGATTTGGATCTCTGGCTTGATCTTCACCCGACACAGTGCAGATATAATACCGTGCATATGGCAAAGGCCGACGGCAAGATTCATCTTCACAATTATACTCGCAATGATTGCCTTAATTATAAAACTGTAATCGGGCCTGTGCAGGCTACGACTGTAGCGAACAAGGATCTTTCTGGCGTTATTACGGTAACCGGCACGAATTTTTATAATGTCGTTGATATTGACGCCAAATCGGAGTTGCCGGTGGCGGATATTTTGAAAATAGCGGGTTTCCCGGAGGAATATGTTGATAATGAGGTTTACGGTTTAATGCAGGGGCAGCTTCAGTTCCGCTTTCCAAGATCGATGACCAACAATTACGAGGTTATGAACGGTTTTGGTCATATAAAAATCAAGAACGGCCAGCTGATGAGAATGAAAGGCTTTATCGGGCTTATAGAACTACTGGCCGATAAAGTGCCGGGAGTAGCGTATGTGACGGACAGGACGGACGCTAAGATAGATTACGTCATTGAAAACGGGGTTTTGAAAACGGACGGCATATATATTGAGGGCGGGCTTTTTTCCATGAAGATGTACGGTTCATTTGATATTGTCAACGATAAGCTTGATTTTACGGTTCAGACGCAATTTATGCGCGATAAATCCGTAATGGCGAAAATCGTGCGTCCCATTACGTGGGTGTTTTCGAAATTGCTGCTGGAGTTCAAGTTGACAGGCTCTAGCGATAAGCCCGAGTGGAAATATGTCAGTGTAATAGACCGCGTTGTTGATGCGGTGACAATAGATAAAGAGGGTGACAGGAAATGAATTTAACAAGCCCTAGTCAGGTAAAGTCATGGTGCATAGAAAACGAGTTCCACCCCAACAAGGTCTTAGGGCAGAATTTTCTCATTGACCGTAATCAGTTAGAAGCGATAGTTGATGCTGGGCTTGTCGGAGATGATGTTTTGGAGGTGGGCCCTGGTCTTGGTGTCATGACGGAGGAAATGCTTCGTCGCGGCGCGCGCGTTACAGCCGTAGAAAAAGATCCGGTTCTCGCTTCCCGGCTTAAAGAATCGCTTGGAAATCCCGAAAATTTGACTGTCGTCTCTGCCGATGCCCTTAAATACGAGGTTGATAAATCTTATACTTCGATGGTTTCCAACCTTCCGTATCAGGCGGGAACGAGAATTCTTCTTGAGTATGTGAAGAAAAGAACTTTTCCCATAATGACGGTTCTTGTCCAGACGGAAGTTGCAGACAGGTTAGCGGCGCGGGAAGGGTCGAAAACACGAGGTTTAGCCGGCGTTTGGGCGCAGCTTGATTATGATGTGAAGGTGCTGCGCAAGGTATCGGCGAGTTGCTTTTGGCCGCGCCCCGAGATAGGCTCGAGTGTAGTGCAACTTGTCCGCCATGATAGAAATGTTGGACTTTCTGCCGAAGAACGCGAACTTTTTTACAGTTTGGCCAAGAAAGCCTTCGAGCATCGCCGTAAGCAACTTGGCAGCGTTTTCAAAGATTTGATACAATCTACGGCGAGGGCGGAGGAGCTCTCAAACGAAGATTGGCTTCAACTAGTGAAAGGATTACTGAAATGACACCTGAAGAGTTTCTGCAGGCGAATGGTTTTACAATGGCAAGCGACATTGATCGCCAAGGGATGATTGCTACATTCCTCAGCGAAATGGAAAAGGGACTTAAGGGCGAAGAGTCTTCGCTTAGAATGATTCCCGCGTACGTCGGTGTTGACGGCAAGATTCCTCAGGGTTCGAAAGCCGCCGTTCTTGACGCGGGCGGCACGAACTTCCGCTCGGCGATTGTTTCGATTCCGCCGTCGATTGAAGATAAGAAGAATCAGCCGATGCCGGGAGCTAAGAGCGATGTAACAGAAGAAGAGTTTTATCAGGCCTTTGCGGATGAACTCAACCGCGTTAAAGACAAGGCCACGGTTTCTAAGTTCGGCTGGTGTTTCTCCTACAACGCCGATGTCACGCCCGAGCTCGATGCGAAGCTTAATTGCTGGACGAAGGGCATCCGTGCGCCTTCCATCGTCGGTCAGTATGTCGGCAAGGAGCTTTTAAAGCGCATGGGCGGCGGCGAAATCGCCATCGTCAACGACACTGTCGCCACACTTCTCGCGGCGAAGGCTGTCGAAGGTGATAAGACGTATTCTTCGTACATCGGCTTTATTCTCGGCACCGGCACGAATACGGCCTATGTCGAAAAGAACGTCAACATCACGAAGGTCCCCGGTCTCGACAGTGCGGGCTCGATGATCATCAACGCAGAGTCCGGTTCGTTCGATAAGCTTTCGCGCTCGAAGTTTGACGAAGCGATGGATGCAAAGCAGATGGACCCCGGGCACAATCCTCTCGAAAAGATGATTGCGGGCGGCTATCTCGGCGCGGTCGGTCTCGAAGTCTACAAGGCTGCCGCCAAGGAAGGTCTCTTCTCGGCGAAGGCCGCCTCTCTCATCGGCGGGCTCGGCTCTCTTGAGACGATGGATTTCGACAACTTCTGCGCTTCGTTCCGCAAGGAAGGTCGCGACAATCCGCTCGATACGATTTTCGCCGATGCGGACGATGCGAAGATGGCCCGCCGCCTCGGCATTCCTGTGTTTGAGCGTGCGGCCGTTTTGACGGCGATCCATCTCGCCGCGTTCTGCATCAAGTCAGGCGAAGGCGCCGACGCGTCCGAGCCGATCGCGATCAACGCCGACGGCTCGACCTACTACAAGACGCGCGCGATCGCGTTCGCCGATACGGTGAAGAAGGAGCTCGACGACATGCTCGTCAAGCGCCGCAATATTCATTATGTCATTACTCCGCAGGTTGACGATGCGCCGATGGTCGGCGCCGCTATTGCCGCGATGCTTTAATGAAAACGATGAATAGATTCTTCGTTATGTTTCTCGCCGTCGCCGCCTTCTTTAGGGCGGCGGCGCTTGAGGTTGATGCGCTTGCGGCTAAAATCGGAACAGAGACGATTTTAAAAAGCGACGTTGTCAATGAAATGCAGCGCAGGGGGGAAGGCGCAGAAAAATACGCCGAAGTCCTTGAAGCGATGATCGACCACAAGCTCATATTGAAAGCGGCCCTTGAGTCGAAGATGACGATGCAGAACTGGGTCATCGAAAACCGCATACGCGAGATCATCAAGAAAGCTTTCGGCGGCGACCGCAACAAACTCATGGCCACGTTGGCCATGCAGAAGATTTCATATCCGGAATGGGCGGCGAAAATGAAAGAGGATATGATTGTCGCCGCCATGCGCTGGAACGTCATTGATAAAAACGCTCAGGCGAGCCCCTCGGAAATGAGAAAAGAATACGAGGAGAATCCCTCAAAATATTCCGCAGAGAAGAGAGTGACTGTTTCAGTCATTCTGCTTAAGCCCGAGGACGCTTCAAAGCGCGATGAAATAAGGGCGATGCTCAGAGACATCGATTTCGCGCAGCTTGCCAAGCGCTATTCGGCCGACAGTCACGCGGCCGAGGGCGGCCTTTGGAAAGATGTAAAATGCGAGGAGGTTTTCAACAGCGCCGTTTGCAAGGAAATCGCGGCCATGCCCAGAGGTACCATCGGTCAGTGGGTGGAAATCGACGGCTGGAATTTTCTTCTTCGCAAAGAGGATGAAACAGGAGGCGTGAAGAGATCTTTTTTGGAAGCGTACGATGACATTGAACGAGCGGTTATTGAAAAGAAAGCAAAAAAAATGTATGATGCGTGGATGAGTCGTCTGCGCAAGGAGACTTACGTTAAGGTGTACTAAAATGAATATCGTCTGTCTTGATCTTGAAGGCGTGCTTGTCCCGGAGATATGGATTGCATTCGCCAATGAAACCGGGATACCGGAGTTTTCCCGCACAACGCGTGATGAGCCAGATTACGACAAGCTCATGCGCTACAGGCTCGACCTTTTGGAAAAGCATTCGCTTGGGCTTGAAGAGATACAGGCCGTCATCGAGAAGATTCAGCCGCTTGAAGGGGCGAAGGAGTTTCTTGATAAACTCAGAGATCGTGTCCAGACGGTCATTATTTCCGATACGTTCAGTGAATTTGCAAAGCCCTTGATGAAAAAGCTCGGGCTGCCCACGCTTATGTGCAATTCTCTCGAAGTCGGCGAAGGGGGAAAAATTACCGGGTGGAAGATGCGCTGCGAAAAGTCGAAGCTTACGACTGTGAAGGCTCTTCAGTCATGCGGGTTCGAGACGATTGCCGCAGGAGACAGCTTCAATGATCTTGCGATGATCCGCGCTTCCAAGGCAGGGTTTCTCTTCCGTGCGCCGGAGTCGATAAAACTTGATAATCCCGATCTTCAGGCGTTTGAAACATACGACGAATTTTTCGACGGCATTGTAAAGGCGCTTTAAACTAAGGAGTCTAAAGATGGAAGATTTGCAGAGTCTTTTGGAAAAGATCAACCGTGAGGGCGTAGAGAAGGCCGAAGCCAAGGCCAAGGAGATTCTTTCTCAGGCCCAGGAGAAGGCGGACGCGATCGTAAAGGCCGCCCGCGAAGAGGCGCTTAAGATAAGAAACGACGCAAAGGATGATGCGTCCGATTATGTAAAGCGCGCTGAGGAGACGATTTCCCAGGCATCTCGCGATACGGTTCTTAACGTGGAGAAGGCTCTTAGCGCCAAACTCGAAAAACTTCTTGTCGCGAATGTCGAGAAGGCTCTTGCGGATGAAGAGTGCGTTACTCAGCTCGTAAAAAGAGCTATAGAGGAAATCTCCGGCAAGGGAGAGTTTGTCTGCGGCGAGAAGCTCGCAAAGACCCTTGTCGCTCTCTTGGCGGAAAATCCTTCCTTCACGGTTACGATTGACGAAAGTATCGGCAGCGGCTTTACCGTCAGGTTGGATGCCGGCCGTTTGGAGCATTCTTACAGAGGCGAAGTTTTGTCTCTTGAGCTTGCAAAGCGTTTAAGACCGGAACTCGCCAAACTCATTAAATGACGATAGACTACATAGTATCAAGCCTGCCGGCGCTTGAGTTTGGCTCGGCGCCTCAGCTCACAATGGAGCAGTTCGCCGAAATTACCGGCGGCGAGGCGTTGAAAATGCCCAAGAGATGGCTTGATCTTGATGCGCAGCTAAGAAACGCTCTTGTTGAGGCCAGAGGGGGAGAGGCCAAATATTTCCGCCCGTCGGACACTTTGTCTCTTTATTGGAAAAACCGCGTTCTCGCGTGCTTCCAGGAGAAGAGTGTGATGCGGCGCGAAGAGCTTTTAGACCGCGTCTGGTGGGATGCGGCCGGCGAGCTTATTGATATCACATCGCCTTTAGGCAAGGGCTCTCTTTATGCTTATGCCATCAGACTTAAGATAGCCATCAAAAGAGCGTCCCTTTCAAAAGAGAAGGGCGAGAAGGTTCTTGAGGCGGTAACATCAGAGGCAGAAGTAAAACTTTAAAAGTTCTAAATTCCGAAGGAAGGCTTTTATATGACAACCACAGGAAAAATCATCGGGGTCAACGGCAATATGATTACCGTCAGCTTCGAGGGAGCTGTCGCCCAAAATGAAGTGGGCTACGCCCATGTAGATGGCAAAAGACTGATGGCTGAAATCGTGCGCGTTCGCTCGGGGCGTTGCGATATGCAGGTTTTTGACGCGACAACAGATTTGGCTATCGGCGACAAGGTCGAGTTCTCGGGTGAACTTCTTGCGGCGGAGCTTGGCCCTGGTATGCTCGCCCAGGTATACGACGGGCTTCAAAATCCGCTTGCGGATCTTGCGAATGAGGCGGCTAAAATATCAAAGGATGCGTCATTCTTCCTTCAGCGCGGCATATATCTGCCGGGGCTGCCGCGCGATAAAAAGTGGGATTTTCATCCGACAGCGGAAATAGGCTCGCGGATTCAGGCAGGCGATGTTCTAGGATGGGTTACTGAAGGCATTTTCGACAATAAAACGATGCCCGGGCATAAGATCATGGCGCCGTTTGCGTTGCGCGGAGTTTGGAAACTCAAGTCGATAGCTCCCGAAGGCGACTATACGGTCGTTGAAGATATCGCTACGCTGGTTGATGAAAACGGCAATGAAAAGAATGTTCAGATGATGCAGCGCTGGCCGGTGAAAGTGCCGGTTAAATGTTTCGCCGAGCGTTTGGCTCCGACGGAAACTCTTCCGACGACCGTGCGCACGATTGATACGTTCTTCCCGGTGGCCGTCGGAGGAACTTACTGCATTCCCGGACCTTTCGGCGCGGGTAAAACCGTTCTTCAGCAGACTACCGCCAGATACGCCAAGGTCGATATAGTCATTTCTGCGGCTTGCGGCGAGCGTGCGGGCGAAGTGGTGGAGACTTTGAAGGAGTTTCCCGAAATCACCGATCCCAAGACCGGTCAATCGCTCATGAAGCGCACGATCATAATCTGCAACACATCATCAATGCCTGTTGCGTCGCGTGAGGCTTCAGTTTATACGGCCGTGACGCTTGCGGAATATTTCCGTCAGATGGGGCTCAATGTGCTGGTGCTCGCCGATTCTACTTCGCGTTGGGCGCAAGCGATGCGCGAACTTTCGGGGCGTCTTGAGGAGATTCCCGGCGATGAGGCGTTTCCGGCGTATCTTGAGTCGCGCATAGCAGCGTTTTACGAGCGAGCAGGGCGAGTTAGAATGAGAGACGGCTCGGTCGGGTCTTTGACGATCGGCGGAACGGTCTCTCCCGCTGGCGGCAATTTCGACGAGCCCGTTACGCAGGCCACGCTCAAGGTCGTGGGCGGTTTTCACGGGCTTTCTCGCGCCCGCTCCGACGCGAGGCGCTATCCTGCGATTGACCCGCTCGACAGCTGGAGCCACTACAATTCCGTCATTGAGCAGCCTCGTGTAGAGGCCGCGCGCGCCATCTTGAGAAAGGGCAGCGAAATCGGCCAGATGATGAAGGTCGTTGGCGAGGAAGGTACGTCGCTTGGCGATTTTACGACTTATCTTAAGGCGGAGTTTCTCGACGCGGTATATCTTCAGCAGAATGCGTTTTCGGAGGCTGACGCCTCGACAAGCGTTGAACGTCAGAAGATAATGTTCGATGTGCTGGAGAAGGTTCTTCTCGGAGATTTCGAGTTCCCTGAAAAGGACGCGACGAGAAAGTTCTTCCTTGACCTTCAGCAGGCTTTCATCGACTGGAACGACAAGCCGTTCGAAAGCGAGGAGTTTTCGATGGCAAAGGCGGCTTTGGAGAAGAAGATTTCCGAAGCCACCGACGGAATACTTTAACAACAATTCAAAGGGATATTAAGAAAATGAACAACGATATGAAGTGGGCGGCTCTTGATGAGGCGATGGTAGCTTCAAGCCGCAAGACGATCAAGGAACTCTTCGCTGAAGACCCCGGCCGCGCTGAGAAGTTTACGGTGGAAGCCGCGGGATGGATGCTCGATTATTCGAAGAACAGAATCGACAAGTCGGTAATGAAAGCTCTCGTCAAGATGGCGGAGGCGTCAGATCTTAAAGAAGAGATTGAAAAAATGTTTACCGGGGCGAAGATAAACGTCACGGAAAATAGAGCCGTTCTTCATACAGCTCTTCGCAACTGCGACAAGGACGCCAAAGTTCTTGTGGACGGAAAGGACGTTATTCCCGAAGTGCGCAAAGTTCTCGACGCGATGGGAGAATTTTCCGATTCGGTCAGAAAAGGCCAGTGGAAAGGTTATACCGGCAAGAAGATTAAATACATCGTCAATATCGGTATCGGCGGCAGCGACTTAGGCCCCGTCATGGCGAATATCGCGCTTACGCCTTATGCCAAGCGCAACCTTAAATTCTATTTTGTTTCAAATGTCGATTCGACCCATTTGGCTGAGGCGCTGCGCGAAGTGAAGGCTCAGGAGACTCTCTTTATCGTCGCCTCGAAAACGTTCACAACGCAGGAGACGATGTCGAACGCTGAAGCGGCTCGCGCATGGCTTATCGAAAAGCTCGGCTCCAAGGACGCTGTCGCCAAGCACTTTGTCGCCGTGTCCACGGCCGCCGATGAAGTTTCAGCTTTCGGCATTGATGTTAAAAACATGTTTGGTTTCTGGGATTGGGTCGGAGGCAGATATTCTCTTCCTTCGGCTATTGGACTATCGCTCATGATAGCTATCGGTCGCAAGAATTACGACAAGATGCTCAAGGGCTATTGGAAGATGGATAAGCACTTCCGCACAGCGAAGTTTGAGAAGAATATGCCCGTTATTCTCGCGCTTCTCGGCATTCTCTATTCCAACGGCTACGGGGCGGAGAGCTACTGCGTTTTGCCGTATGACCAATATCTTTCCCGCTTCCCTGCGTATCTCCAGCAGATGGACATGGAGTCTAACGGCAAGAGCGTCGATCGCGACGGCAATGAAGTCGAGTACGCTACCGGGCCGATTGAATGGGGCGAGCCTGGCACAAACGGTCAGCACGCGTTCTATCAGCTTATCCACCAGGGCACCCGCCTTATCCCCTGCGATTTTATCGGTTGCTCGAAGACGCACAATCCGATAAGCGATCTTCACGATAAATTGATGGCGAACTTCTTTGCGCAGACAGAGGCTCTCGCTTTCGGAAAGACCGCCGACGAATGCCGCGCCGAGGGAGTCCCCGAGGAGCTTGTGGCGTTCAAGACATTCGAGGGGAACCGCCCAACAAACACTCTTCTTACCGATCAGCTCACGCCTGAAACTTTCGGCGCTCTCGTCGCTTTGTACGAACACAAGGTTTTTGTGCAGGGCATAATCTGGAACATCTACAGCTTCGACCAGTGGGGCGTTCAGCTTGGCAAGGTTCTCGCTAAGGGCGTTCTTTCTGATCTTGTCGCCGAGAAGCCCTCAATGAAGCACGATAGCTCGACAAATCAGCTTATCGCCCGTTACCGTAAGGCAATTGGTCGCTAAGGATAGTTTTGTCTGCCGTCAGTGCGGAGCATGCTGCCGCATAAAGGATGGTATAGTGCGGGTTTCCGACGCGGAGATTTCGCGCATAGCAGTCTCGCTTCACATGAGCGAGGCGGCTTTTATTGAAAACGAGACGGAGGTCTCTCCCGACCGCAAGGGGCTTATCCTCAAGAGCCGCGAAGACGGCTCTTGCGTTTATCTTACGCCGGACAACCGCTGTATGATACATGAAGTAAAGCCGGACAAGTGCCGCACATTTCCGTTCGATTGGGTCAACCCCGATTCGTTTGACGTCTGCGCCGCTCTTAGGGAGCATGCCGCGATAAAACCTGAGGTTTAAGAAAATAAGGAATATCCTAATATGAAAACATCTGTTGCAGTATCCGTTTTCATGGCAATGGCCGTGCAAGTTTCTTTGTCTTCGACAACTCCCTCGCCCGCCGTTTCCGTTCGTGCCGGTTCGGGAGAAAACACTCCCAAGCGACATTGGCAGGGGATTTCCAAAGTCGTCAAGGAGTGGGAACTCGGCAAACGCGCCAAGACGCTGAAGTGGTTTGAGGATAATCAGTTCGGCGTAACTCCCATAGGAAAACTTGACGATCAGAAGATTGAAGACAGAGCCGTCGTTTTTGAAAAGGCGGGGCTTAAGATCAACATAACGCTTTGTCTGCCCAAAGGGGCGAGCGCGGAAAACCCGGTGCCGGTGTTTTTGTTTATGGATCATCGCGGAGGAAGAAAAGCGCCAGATTTTCCGCAGGAGGAATATGCGAACATTCCGACGAACATGATCACGTCACGTGGTTACGCCTATGTAAGATGGAACGGCAATGACGTATGTCCTAACGTCGACGTGTGGTCTTCTCTCGAGCGCTGGCCTCTCGGGATCATTTCATATGTGGCGACGGGAGATAAAAATAATCTGAACGTTTCGCGCAAGCCCAATTCGTGGGGTACGATCGGTGCGTGGGCCTGGGGCAACAGCCGGGTGATGGATTGGATCGAGACCCGACCCGAACTTGACGCTACGCGCGTAGCCGTCCTCGGTCACAGTAGAGGCGGCAAGACAGCGCTTTGGACGGGAGCGCAGGATGAACGTTTTGCGATGGTGATATCAAACGGCTCTGGCTGCGGCGGAGCCCGCCTTGGAAGAGCCAAGGACCCCAAGGCGGAGAAGTTTAAGGACATCCTCAAGCATTTTCCGAACTGGTTTTGCCCGGCGATGACATCGTGGATCGACCGCGATGCTGAAGTTGAGTGTGATGCTGACGATCTTATGCGTCTTATCGCGCCTCGCCTTCTTTACGTTGCAAGCGGAAGTGAGGATTCATGGGCTGGGCCGAAGGCGGAAGAGGCGGCTGCGGATGCCTCGCGCGACATTTACAAAGCTTATAAAGTGCCTGAGCGCGTCGGATATCATTGTCATGAAGGGCCGCATAAACTGCGCAATGACGACTGGCAGAAGTTTATGGACTTTGCTGATGAGCATTTGAAGTCTCCGTGCGCACGAGATTCCGATGAAATCGAAAATCGCATACGCGCGGCTTGCAAAGACGGCTCTAAAGAGCTGATTCTCGGGCGTAACGCTTTGTCTGCGGACGGCGTCTGGCGCTTGACGAGAGCCATACTGCTACCGGATGATTTCACGTTTGTGATGGACGGCTGCCGGATAGAGCTCGCGGACAGAGTTCAGGATAATATCATACGCAACATGGGGGCTGAGGAGGGAAATTGCAGAACGAATCGCAACATCCGGATTTTAGGGAGAAACGGAGCTTCATTGAGCGGAGGCAAGCGCAATCATTATCTTCCGCGCCGGTCGGGAGATCCGAACGGATGGCGCTCTGTGGGAATTTTGCTTTGTGATGTCGTAAAGTATGAAATAGGCGGCTTTTCTATGGATGAGACGCAATGCTGGGCGATATCGCAGGAGCGCTGCAGTGATGGTTATCTGCACGATATACATTTTAATTCAAGCAATGCCATGTACAATCAAGACGGCATAGATCTTCGCAAGGGATGTCACGACATTCTCATTGAAAATATTTCTGGTATGACGGGCGATGATACGGTAGCGCTGACGGCTCTTCGCGATGCGCCTGGAGTCATGAGAAAATGCGGTATGCAGATTGGCGGGAATTATTATTTGGGCGAGGCAGACGATATCTACAACGTCACAATAAGGAACATCCGCACGAAGTGCTCTGGAGGCCACAGCATCGTGCGTCTTCTTTGCGCCGACGGAATTAAGATTCATCACATTGTCATTGAAAATATAACCGAAACGAAAGAAAATAATTTAAAGCGCTCGAAATCGGTTATACGTATAGGCGATGCTCATTACAGCAGGGTTCGCCCTGTGCAAATGGGCGAGATGAATAATATCAATGTAAAGAACGTGAAATCGGCGGGAGGCGCTGCGGTTTACATTAATGCGCCCGTCTGCGACAGTTCATTTGTCAACATTGAGGCTTTTGGTAATGATGAGCCTATCAAGGTTCTCGCGCCTACAGAGCGAACTGAGTTTAAGTAAGAATGTTGGAATGTTAGAATGTTAGAATGTTTGAATGTTGGAATGTTGGAATGGGGGTTTAGGAGGTTTGGGAGGTTTAGAAAGTTTAGAGTTTAGAGTTTAGAGGGAACAGGGAATAGGGAAAAGGGAAGAGTGTTTATTTTATTCAAACATTCGAACATTCTAACATTCTAACATTCTAACATTCAAACATTTCTTACTTCCTTTCTACGACTAACCGCTTGCCTATAACTTCAGACAGGATTAACAAGATTTACAAGATTATAGTGGTAATAAAATCCCGTTAATCCTGTAAATCCTGTCAAAAACGTTATCTCCATGAACATTCACGCGCAAAGCGCGAGCGGGGCACTAACCGCTAACGACCAACCACTAACGACTAGTGACTAACGACTAACCACTAACCCCTGCCCCCTAATCCCTAACTCCTGACTCCTAACTCCAGATGATTGAGCTTATTTCGCGAATTTTTACGATCCGCGGCGAAATTTAAAGATAAGTCGGAGGGCGCGACTTGCGCAATGCGGCCAAAAGGAGTATAATAACGGCAAATTAAGGATGAAATATCAGTATGTGTATGCTTGACGAGATACGGGCGAAGCGCGATGAGATTTACGCTGTCGCAAGGGCGCACAAAGCCGAAAAGCTTTGGGTGTTCGGTTCGTGCGCACGCAAAGAGGAAACTCCT
>CAJGDE010000007.1 GCA_904502135.1 Kiritimatiellia bacterium | reverse complement strand
ATAGCGAAAGTTGTTGTCCAAAAGTAAACGCAAGTATCCTTCCTAGGAAGGAATAGTAGGAATTATCATGGATATCAATCTCACCTAATAAACTTTAGGAGTAAACGCAAGTAATTCTTGCATTTACTTCTGGACATTACACAGCAGTTGTACAGCCGACTTACCGCTTACCCCCTCTTGCAACAAGGGGAACGGATTTTGTATAATAATGGATATGAAAACATTCTTAGTTTTTTGGTACGGGATATTCAAAAACAATCCGACGTTCAGGCTTGTGCTTGGACTGTGTCCGACATTGGCGGTTACAACCAGTCTCGAGAATGCTCTCGGTATGGGAATGGCCGCGACGTTTGTTCTTATATGTTCAAATGTTCTCGTTTCGCTTTTGAGGAAAGTGATTCCCGATGCGGTTCACATACCTTGCTACATCGTGATTATCGCTACGTTCGTCACGGCGACAGATCTTCTAATGCAGGCTTACCTGCCGGAGCTTTCGGCGTCTCTTGGTATTTTCATTCCCTTGATCGTGGTCAACTGCGTCATCCTCGGCCGCGCCGAAGCGTTCGCCTGCAAAAACGGTGTTGTCGCGTCATTTGCTGACGGGCTCGGTTCTGGCATGGGTTTTACTCTTGCGCTTGCGATCGTGGCGAGCGTACGAGAAATCGTCGGCGCGGGAACTCTTACCGTCTGGGGTGATATCGCTTTTAAGAATATAAATCCTGGCCCCATGACACTTGCAATTCTCCCAGCAGGCGGCTTTATCACGCTCGGGCTTTTGATCGCCGTCATTAACCGCTTTGAAGAATGGAACGCCCGCAGGCGTGGTCTAATCGCGCCATCTCCCATCAATCTCGATTGCAGACATTGCACAATGTGCGGTAACGGAAAATGAAGTGTCCTAAATGTTCAGTTGACGACGATAAAGTGCTAGACTCGCGAAGCGCTCGCGAGGGGGCCGCGATTCGCCGCCGCAGAGAGTGCTTGAAATGCGGCTATCGCTTTACGACATATGAAGAGATCGACCGTGATGAGGTTCTTGTCGTCAAGCGCGACGGCAGGCGCGAGAGTTTTGACCGCTCCAAAGTAGATAAGTCCATACGCCGCGCCTGCGGAAAGCGCCCCGTTTCCGACGAGCAGATCCGCACGATGATCGATTGCGTCGTTGCGAGTCTCGATGGAGAAGAGGTTCCTGCCGATCAGATAGCGCAGAAGGTGATGGAGGAACTTCATAAGATTGATGAAGTCGCGTATATTCGCTTTGCCAGCGTATACCGTCAGTTTACCGATGTGGCGCAGTTTCTTTCAGCAATAACGGAGATCGTGAAAAAATGACAGCCGAACACCATAGACCACCGCTAAAAGTAGCCCTTATGGGACTTGGGCGCTCAATGTTCGAAGATCACTATCCCATATTCAAGGCGCATCCCGCATTGTTTAAAGTTGTTTGTGCCTGTGATCTTGAAAAGGAACGTCGCGATATCGTGATGAAGGATTATCCTGACTGCAAGATGTTCCGCCAGTTTTCCGATATGCTTGATGAGCATGAGATAGATCTGGTGGATATCGCCACCTGCACTAAAGATCATCTCGCCCATGCGATGCTTTCTCTCAAAAAAGGCTTTTGGACACTTGTCGAAAATCCGGTGGCTCTTTCGGTCGAGGACGCGATGCCTCTCAAAGGCCAGGCGACAAAATCTAAAAACCGCCTCATCATAATGCAGCGCGGCTATTTCGAGCCGGATTTCATGCTCGCCAGACAAATGTTGTCGGATGAGCGTTTGGGTCAGATATACCAGATAATAATCCGTAAAGAGGATTATATAAGAAGAGACGATTGGCAGGTGGTAAAACGTCTCGGCGGAGGAGCGTCGTATTACGCGATGACAGATCTTATTCTGCAGGCTCTAAAGCTTTTGCCTTCTCCTCCGATTCAGATGTGGAGTGAACTTAAGCGCGTGGCGTCATTGGGTGATGCGGAAGATTATGCGCATTTGAATCTCAAGACGCGCGATGTGATTTCCGCAGATATCGAGTTCAACGGCGGAGTGCTGCCGTGCGATAGGTCACCCTCGTTTATCATACGTGCGGAGCGAGGCACTTTCAAAGTCGAGCCCGGCGCCCATCAGGGAGTTTTAAACATTATCGATCCCGATTATAAATTCCCTCGCAGGCGCTCTTCCGTGCGCACGCCTCCACTTATCGATCTTCATGAAGATTTTCCCGTTGTGCAGATACCGGTAACTCTGCCGCAGGGAACGCTTACGGGAATCACGGCTTTTTGGAAATGCGTTTACGATACTGTACGCACGGCCAAGCCGTTCCCGCTGCAGATTGAAGATTCGCTCGAAGCGATTAAATTTGCGCATCTCATGAAAAAGACCAGTCCCTTCGGCAAGTGATTATGCAAGAAATGACACAGAGCCTTGAAGATTATCTTGAAGCCGTATATGTTCTAATCGAAAACGGCAAGCCCGCTTTGGTCAGAGACATAGCGAAGATGCTTTCTGTAAAGATGCCTTCTGTTGTCAAAGCAATTCATGAGTTGAAAAAGCTGCAGTTGGTTACGCAGGAGCCTTATTCGAATATCGAAATCACGTCAAAAGGCGCTCAGTTAGCCAAGCTCGTACGCGACAGACACACGCTTTTGCGCACGTTTCTTTTAAAGTTGGGCGTTTCAGAAAAAAACGCCGATAAAGACGCGTGCTTAATGGAACACATTCTCTCCGCGGAAACATTAGATAAAATCCGCTCATTCACAGAAGGAAAACGATGAAAAGTCAAATAAACACACTCCGTCAACTGCAGGAACTCGTTCTTACCCGCGATGAACATCATCAGACGGGCGACGGCAGTCATCTCGATCAGCTTAACGATGCCATCGATGAATTGCAGCGTAAGCTTGAGCCCCAGGTCGCGGGCCTTTACTCTAGACTTTACAAGAAAAGCCATATCGTAGTATCTGCAATGTCCAACAACTGCTGCGCCGTCTGCGGCATGCAGGTTCCGATCGCTCAAGGTCAGCAGGTTAGACTCGCGCAGCACCTTGTGACATGCTCAAGCTGCGGACGCATTCTTTTTGCGATTGACGACGACGCTGCACGCAATGTCGCGGAACCGGGAGATCGTGAAAATCCCAAAATTGGAATTTCGCGTTTCAGCGCAGAAGAGCTCATGATTGCGGATCTTGACGCTAAGACGCGTGAAGAGGCGATCGAGAAGCTCGCCAAGACCATGGAGGAGGCGAAGTTCATAACCAACGCCGACAGTCTCGTAGCCGCAGCGCTCGAACGCGAAGGCGTGCTTTCGACGGCCGTTGGAGAAGGGTTTGCCTTCCCGCATGTGCGCGGTGTTGAAGGCGGCGCTTTGACTTTGGCGATGGGTGTTTCCCGCGAAGGTATCGATTGGGACGGCGAGAAAGTCCACTTCATATTCCTTTCGGCGATTCCTGTGGCGGTGTCGGCGTTCTATTTAAGGCTTATGTCGGGCCTTATGCAGGCGTTTTCGAAAGAAGCCAATCGCAAGCTTGTTCTTGACGCTGAAAATTCCGCACTTTTGTGGAAGGCCTTGCAGAAGGTCACCCGTTCAACGGTGAAGTAACATGATATACGCCTATTTTTTGTCGGCCCTCGTGCTTTTCGCCGCCGTGCCGGCGAAAAAGGCGGTTCAAAAAAAAACAGCCGACGTTAAAAGTGCGCCTCAGAGCGCATATCGGCGCGATCCATACGTCGGCGCGCTCTCTGCTGATGCCCAGACGGGCGATATTATCTTTTCCGACGGAGCGGATAATATCGCCTATCCAGCGAGTGTGACCAAAGTAATGACGGCGCTATTGGTCCTTGAGGATGTAAAGGCGCGGAAATACAATCTGAGCGACAGAGTCGTTGCGATAGAGGATGTGTATAAATGCGAGCCGAGTTGGGTCGGCATAAAAGTGGGCCAATCAATGAGCGTGGATGACCTTCTGATGGCTCTTATGGTCAGAAGCGCAAATGACGCCGCGATAGCTCTTGGCGTAAAATCATCTGGCAGCCTTGAGGCTTTTGTCGAAAAGATGAACACAAGAGCCAAAGAGCTTGGGATGACGAATACTGAGTATTTCAACCCCAATGGTCTTCCCGCGCCAAAATACGGGAAAAGGTTCAATAGAACCACGGCCCGGGATCAGCTGAAGCTTGCGCTTGAAATAATAAAGCACCCGGAAATATTCAAATACACATCTTCAAAGACGGCAAGCGTCACATTGGGCGACGGCAAGACTCTCCAAATGCTCAACCATAATCGCATTCTCAGGATGGATAAATTCAAAATAATCAATCCTGACGGCACGGAAGCTGTCGACGGCCTTAAAACTGGGTACATAAACGCCGGAGGAAGTTCAATTATTCTAACCGGCAAGCGCTGCGGCAAAAGGGCGATAGTGATAGTTTTAGGTTCGCAGTCAAGCGATCTTAGAGAAAAGCACGCTTCCAGCCTCATGAAAGATGCGCTTGGGTCTTTATCATGGTAATAAGAGTAGAGTCGATAAGGAGATTTTATGCTTGAGACATTTGCTGGATTTCTTGATCAGATTGCTGTTTACGCTCCTGTATGGGGGCTTTTGTTCGTGTTTGTGTTCATGACGATCGAATCAAGCTTCATTCCATTTCCGAGTGAAGTCGTCATGATTCCTGCCGGTTTTCTCGCCGCGCGAGGTGAAATGATGGGCTCCTCGCCGGTAGTTGCGCTCATATTGGCCATTATCTCCGGGTTGCTTGGCTCTATTGCTGGGGCATACATAAATTATGTACTCGCGCTATCTCTCGGAAAGCCTTTCTTAGAGAAATACGGGAAGTGGTTTTTCATAAAGAAAGAGGCGCTTGATCGTGCGTGTGAAGTTTTTAACCAGTATGGTGCCGTTACGACATTCGTTTGCCGTTTAGTGCCGGTCATTCGTCAATTGATCTCGATTCCCGCCGGTATTTCGCGTATGCCTCTTGTTCCTTTTACCGTTTTCACGGCTCTCGGCGCCGGTATATGGACGGCGGTTCTTGCTTTCGCGGGTTTTGCCATCGGCAGAAATTCATTAGATATCACATACCTTGAGCTTGTTAAAAAGGGCAAAGACGCTTCTATGGAGAATCTTCCGCTGATAATAGCCGCAGCTGTCGTCTTGGGCGTATTGTACATATTGGTCTCTAAGATGGTAATGGGAAAATTCACGCCGATTTCGCGAGGTTCTGAAAAGTGAAAATAATAATCATAGGTGCGGGTTTTACTGGGGCTCTGCTTACAAAGGCGCTAATCGAAGAGCGCAACAGCGTCGTGCTCATCGATCAAAATCCAGAACGTGCCCGCTCGGCCGCGGATCAGTTCGATTGCACTGTCATAGAGGCTGACGGCAGCAATCTTGAAATTCTCGAAAAAGCCGGCATATCATCGGCAGATGCCTTAGTCACGCTCACCGGCGACGACGAGACGAATATGCTGATTTCCTCGATGGTCGATGTTCTTTATCCCAATGTGATGAAGATCGCGCGCGTAAGAGACTATGATCGTTACAGGAGAACGATTAAAGTTCTTCAACGGGCCTCTTCACGGTCTTGTGAAAATGCAAGCCGCCCGATCTTTGGCATCGACCACATAGTAAATCCCGATGTTGAGGCCGCTACATCGATCATGCGGGCCATGGAGATAGGGGCTGTGGGCACTTCCATAGAAATCGGTGATGGTTATGCGATGGTGGAGCTGCCTGTGGGGGAAAAGAGCCCGATCGCCGGCCTTGACCTTAAAACCGTCGCTTCTCTCGAAGGCTGGTCTTATCTTGTTGCGTACATAGAAAGCGGGTCTGAAACTTTTGTTCCGAACGGAGAGAGCGTTTTAAACGCGGGTGACAGGATAGGGGTGCTTATACAAAAAGAGAATGTTGAAAAAGTCCTTGATTTTACCGGCATATCATCGACAAGTTTCAACAAAGTTGCGATTTTCGGCGCCGATAACATAAGCGCTCTTACGGTTGCCTCCCAAATGGATGATTCAAAAGAGTTCTGGTATACGCTTATGAGTTTCGGCCGCTCGAAAAAGCGCACGCTCACGGTTATCGATCGCGATATTCGCCGTTGCCAGGAATTGGCGCAGAAGTTTCCAAAAGCGCGGATTTTAAACGGCGACATCACCGATGACGGTCTCTTGCAGAACGAGGGCGTGTGCGAGAGCGATCTTATGGTGGCAGCTTCAGGGAATTACGAGCGCAACCTTATGATTTCGGCGTATATGAAACTTAAGGGGGTGTCTAAAGTCATAGCCCTTACGTCCGATTCCGCGTTTGACGAGATAGCCGAAAAACTCGGCGTTGACGTTACCGTTCCGATGAGAGATGTGGTTATCGACGCGATCATAAGCCATCTCAGAGGGCGCAACGTGAAATCAGTACATTCGGTGGCGGAGCGTAAATTTGAGATCGTCTCATTCGAGGTCGCCGAAAACAGCAAGGTCGCGGGCAAGTGCCTAAAGGATATTTCCGATTTGGAGGGGGCTCTCGTTCTTCTTGTGAAAGACCCGCTTTCGCATAGTAGTGAAATACCCAAGGGCTCCACGGTCTTAAGCCCAGGCGCTCAGGTTGTCGTAATCATGCCTTCAGGCAATAGCCGCATAACGAAAATGTTCACAGGTAAGAATGAAGGCCTGTCATGACCTATACGGTTCTTAGGATTCTCACATACGTTCTTGGCATAGTCGGCACAGCTCTCGCGTTGCCTCTTATGGTAGCTTATTTAGAGGGCGAAGAGAAGATGATCGGCGTATTTGCTTTTCCCATGGTCGTAGCGTGGGCATTCTCGCTGATGTTCATGATTCGCGCTCGCGGCAAGCCCAGCGTTTTAGGCATTCAGGAAGCGTTCGGAGTAGTAGGGGTTCTTTGGCTCGTAATATGCCTTTTCGGAGCAGTGCCTCTTTATTTCAGCGGTGAATTCAATTCTCTCACCGATGCCGTATTTGAAAGCATAAGCGGCTTTACCACGACGGGCGCGACTATACTCTCAGATGTCGAAACTCTGCCGCGAAGCGTAAATCTGTGGCGCTGTCAGACGCATTGGCTTGGCGGTATGGGCGTTGTCGCTCTTGCCGTAGCCATGATTCCTCTTCTCGGCGCAGGAGGCTTTAGGCTTATCAAGGCTGAAGCCACGGGGCCCGATAAAGATAAATTCACCTCTTCAATCACCACGACGGCCAAACTCCTTTGGTTCGTATATTGCGGGCTTACGGCGCTGATGGCTATCATTCTTTGGCGCATGGGGCTTGATTACATAGATTCATTGGCGTTGGCGTTTTCGACGCTTGCCACCGGCGGCTTTTCAATGTACAATGCAAGCGTCGGCGCTTTTAACAATCCTGATGTCACATGGGTCTGCACCGTTTTCATGTTTCTCTCTTCAATAAGTTTCATACTTTACGGACGTCTTTTCACGCGCCGCTTTCCCGAGGTTCTGGCGAACAGCGAGCTGCGCGCTTTCATTCTTATCGTCGCGGTATCGTCTCTGGCGGTATGGCTTATTGAGTCTGTCGGCGGAAGACCGGAGGCTCTTGGTCTTAGAGATGCATCCTTCGGGGTCGTTTCGATAATTTCAACATCGGGGTTCATGGTTTCTGATTATACGACGTGGCTGCCAGCAAGCCAGATGGTGCTTTTGCTATTGTGTTTTACCGGTGCCTGTTCAGGGTCTACTTCCGGCGGCGTTAAGATTGTGCGCTGGATTATTCTCGCAAAGCAGTTCGTAAACGAAATGCGCCGTCTCATCCATCCGTACGGCGTCTTTACGCTGCGCCTTAACGGAACGTCAGGTAGAGAAGTGTTTGTTCCGATCGTTGCCGCATTTTTCTTCGCATATTTCGCCCTCGTTGCGGTTACCGCGTTTTTCGGGGCGCTTGCGGGGCTTGGCCCGTTTACATCGTTTTCTGTCGCGCTTAGTATGGTCGGCAACATAGGTCCTGCGTTCGGAGACTTCGGTCCGCAGGCGAATTACGGCTCAATCCCCATGTTTCTCAAGTGGTGGTATATGTTCGCCATGCTCGCCGGTCGTCTTGAAATATACACTCTTTTGATTCTTATAGGCGCTCTTGGGGTAAAGAAGCGCCGCAACAAAATAATATGATATAATCTCAGTTATGAAAAACGTATTATGGTGGGGGCGCTTTGACCCAGGATATTCACGCAATCGCGTTTACATTTCGCTGTTCAAAAAACTTGGATGGCGAGTAGATTTCTTTTTCGTCAAGTTTTGGCCTCGCTTCGGAGATGTCGAAGCTTTCTTTAGAGGTCTCCATAAGCGCCAAAAGCCTGATCTCGTGTGGGTGCCTGTGGCGCGGCAGCGTGACGTGGCCGCCGCCTGCCGTTGGGCGAAAAAGCGCGGCATTCCGGTAATATTTGATCCCATGATATCCGCTTGGGACAAAAAGGTTCTTGAGCAGAAGAAGTGGAAGGCCCAAGAGCGCCGCGCAAAAAAACTTCTCGCCCACGAAAAGAAGTTGATGGCGATGCCTGATCTCGTCTGTTGGGATACGAGCTGCCATGTCGATTTTTGCGCAGAATATCTTGACGTGCCGCGTGAAAAGCTTCGCGTTCTTTTGACGGGAACGGACGAAGAGGTTTTTAAACCCCAGGAGGAAAAACCGCGTTCTAAGGGCGATTTCCGCGTTCTTTATCATGGCGCATATTTGCCTCTCCACGGCACAGAATATATAGTTGAAGCGGCGCGAATGACGGAAAACGACGGGATTCACTGGGATTTTCTCGGATGGGGGGCGTATAAAGCCGCAACCGAGGCGAAAGCTGCGGGAATAAAAAATATCACATTCTTAGACAAAGTGCCTTACACTCAAGTTCCGCGCGTTATTTGCGATCACGATGTCGTTCTTGGCGTTTTCGGAACTACTGCTAAAGCAGCTCGTGTAATAGGGAACAAGGTTTATGAGTGCATGGCTTGCCGCAGACCAACAATCAATGAATATTGTACAGGCTATCCGCCGGAGGCGAAGAGCTGTGAGGCGATAAAATTCATCCCACCGGGCGATGCCAAGGCAATAGTTGATGCGGTTAAGGAGTACAAGCGCGATTGGGACCGACGTGAGGAGTATTTCGTAAGTGCCCGTGAGTTCTTTGAAAAACATCTTTCAATGTCTGTTATAGAACAGCAACTTAAGTCAATCGTAAACGAGGTCGTAAAATGAATATGCTTACTTCAAAAAAATCCTGGCTACTCTCACCCGTTCTTTTTCTCGTGTCGGTGGCGGTTCTTCTTCTCGTATGGGCGTCGATGTCGCCTGAAAATCTCAGAGCCGCTTTCGATGCGAACGGGCGCTCGCCTTTTGAACTTATGACGCTGCCGCTTTACGCGCTTATTGTGCCGATGGTGTGGATAGCCTGCCCGTTTTCAGGTTCGATCAAAAGGAAGGTACTGCTCGCCTCGTCTCTTTCAATTGTAGTGGTCGTTGCGATTTTAAAGCAGCTTGATCTTCACATAGAAATTCTTTCAGCGTTTTATCCCGATGTTGTCGCGAATTTCAAAGGAACTCCCTTTAAGATGCGCTTTTTGACGGGCGCGGGAATCCCGCTTGGCGCAAAGCTCATTGTTATAACATATTTCATTTCAATGTTCGGCGTTTTTATCGCTCTTGCCGCATACTATAGTATAACGCTTGTTAAGGCTGTCTTTAAGCTTCATCCGGTAGCCTGGACGTTCGGGTGCTTTCTTGCCTCGGGCGCGATGGCGGCGATTTTCGATCGTCTGCCCGCTTGGTATCGTGATGCCACGGGGATACCTAAAAGCGAAATTCCTTCATGTATTCTTTCTCTTTTCACGGCTTTTGAAGAGGGAGGCGAAATGATGATGGCGCTTTTTGCGCTTCTTGCCGTTTTGCAAGCCCACATCATCTACTGCTGCTCATCGAAAGAAGAGTGTTGATATTGCGGCGATAAGTGATTATTTGATATAATTCAAAAAAACATTTTATAAGGTTTTAACAGATATGGCGACTTTCCAATATATAGCTAAAGATTCGGCTGGCAATGAAACGCGCGGTACGGTTGAAGCAGGTGATCGCAATTCCGCGATCGACGCTGTTCGCGCACAGGGACTTTTACCCACGGCTCTTGGTGAAGTAAAGAGCGCTCCGCGTGAGCAGCAGCCCCAGCGCAAGGCTCCTCAGAATAGACGCGCTCCCGGCTCTGGCGCTCAGGCGCAAAAGAAGGGCGGAATGCTTAATAAAGAGATTAAGATCAACATCAAGCTGCCCAAGTGGATGCAGGGCAAGGTGAAGACAAAAGATCTTACTCAGTTCACCCGTCAGCTCGCTACTCTCGTAAATGCAGGTCTTCCTCTTATGCGAGGGCTTGATGTACTTAAGCGTCAGATGAAGAACCCGCAGCTTTTAGACGCTCTTAGCGGCATTTCTGAAAACATCGCAGCTGGCGGAACGTTCTCGGAGTCTCTCACGCAGTATCCGAAAATCTTCGACAAACTCTATGTTAACATGGTTAAAGCCGGTGAAGCGGGCGGTGTACTTGAAGTTGTTCTCGGCCGATTGGCCGAGTTTGCCGAAAAGTCTGAGAAAATCAAAAACAAAGTAAAGGGCGCGATGATATATCCTATCGTCGTCTTGGTCGCGGCAGTCGGTATTACGGCGTTCTTGCTTGTTATGGTTATTCCTAAATTCAAGCAGGTCTTTAACGACATGCTTGGCGGGGCTGCTCTGCCTGCGATTACCGAGGCTGTTATTCAAGCTTCTGAATTTGTTCAGAACAACGGCCTTCAGGTGGCGGGCGCTATTTTTGCGATTGTAGTTATAATGAAAGTTATCGGCAAGACTGAGCAGGGCGCTCATTTCTTTGATATGCTTAAACTTAAGATGCCGGTTACTGGCACTCTTGCCAGACGCTCAGCCGTCTCCCGCATGACGCGTACGTTGGGAACGCTTCTTTCTTCGGGCGTGCCGATTCTCCAATCGCTCGTGATCGTGCGCGACACGACAGGAAACCGCGTAGTCTCTGACGCGATTCAATCAGTTCATGATGCCGTCAAGGAAGGTGAGTCGATGACACAGCCGCTTTCACAGTGCACGGTCTTCCCGCCGATGGTCGTATCGATGGTCGAGGTCGGTGAAGAGACGGGCGCATTAGCTGATATGCTTACGCGAATTGCAAATACGTATGACGATGAAGTCGACAATGCCGTAGCCGGTATGACGGCCGCTATCGAGCCTGCGCTTATCATCGTACTTGCCGTTGTCGTAGGTACGATCGTTATCGCTATGTTCTTGCCGATGATTAAGATTATCAGCTCCGTTTCCGGAGCGGGAGCGTAAGGGTGAAAAAAGCTTTTACTTTAGTAGAACTTCTTATTGTCGTCTTGGTGTTCGTCACCTTGATGGGCTTAGTTTTCCGCTTAAGTTCGGTCGGCTCCGAAACAGAGGCGAGAAGCAGGACCATTATGACGATTCAGAAGATAGAAAACTGCCTCTCCGGTTATTATGCCGCGTTCGGCAGCTATCCTCCTGTTACGCTTCACGGTAGCCGAAACTACAATCTTGAAGTTAATATTAACGGCATTCAAACTGACGAAGAGGTAAACTCAGGCCTTGATTGGCCCCGCGTTCAGGCCGCCTGCCGCAGTCAACCGGTAGCTATGAACTTTCCGTTCGCCTCGTCCGGGGGAATGCAGCAATATATTGAATCGCTGTCCGAGGGGCTTAGGGAGCTTCACAGCAAAGACGGCGATGAATATAAAGACTATCGCGACAATCCCGCTCTCGCGCATGGTTTTTCTGCAGATGCCATCGGAAAGGTCGGTGGTCTTAAGGATGAAAAAGACTGGAGCGAAGTTCAGCTTTACCGCTTCGGCCTTATGAGTTATCTTTTGCCTCGGTATTTAATCATGATGCGCTATAGATCTTCCAGCAATCCGTATGATGACGTCGAGCAGTGGGAGGCTAACAATACGAAGCCCTGCAGATTTAAAGACGGTAGCGTCTATCCTGATTGGCAATCGTTGGCGGCAGAAGTGCAAAGTGAAGATAAACGCTGGCAGATTCAGCTTATACCAAACCAGGCTGTAACCGCCAGATGGATGCCGAACTTAGAAAATCTTCTTTCATGTCAAACGGCCGTTTCCTGCTTTGGTATTCAATTGAAGGGTGAAGGTGCTCGAAGCCCGCTTTGCCTTCAGAATCCCTATCCTCCAATATTTTCCCCGAGCAAGACGGGTGGATCTAACCAGTATGTTTTAGATGAAATAACCTGCGTTGACGGGTGGGGCCGTGAACTGTATTATTATTCAAAGCCGCCACACCAAAGTTATACGCTTTGGAGCGCAGGTCCTAACGGCAGAACTTTTCCTCCGTGGGTTCCCCTTGAAAATCTTAACGAAAACGACAAGCGCATTGCTTCTTCGTGGCTTTCAGATGATATAACACAGTTATCCAATTAATGTATGAAAACGGTCAATAGACATAAAGCAGGTTTTACACTCGTTGAAATGCTCGTTGTAATCGGCATTATCGCGGTATTGTCAGGAGCTGGAATTGGCGCATATAAAGGCGCGATCGCAAGCGCGCAGAAAGCTAGGGCTACAGAGCTCGTTATGAATGTGAAAACAGCTCTCATTGCCGTGATGCAGAAAGACGAGGCTTGGCCAAGAGCAGTTGCGGCAGAAGGCTCAAGTGGCAACGGCGAGATGACGGATAGGGTGGGCGCGGCGCTGGCCCGCAAAGGGGTGCTCAGCCTTACATATAAAACGACTACCGATAAATCTACGGGTGAGAAGCAGTATCGTTTAACAGGGCTTGATCAGTGCGGTATCGTATCTCCATGGGCGAGTGATGTCATTAAGAGTAAGGCTGCCTCAGGCGCGGTTTCCGATTCTGAAAAAGTTCCTACTGGCGGCACAATCAGAGATCATAGGCTACGCTTTTCGATTGATGACGATTTTGACGGAATCGTAAAGGTCAATTACGAAAATTCACGGTCTGTGGAAATTCGCGATTCCGCCGCCGTTTGGTGCTGCGGAAGAGACGGAAAGTTCGGCACTAAAGATGACGTTAAGAGCTGGTCGAAAGGGCAGGAGAGATGAAAAAAGGTTTTACTATAGTTGAACTTATGGCGGTAGCCGCAATTCTTGTGATATTGATGTCTATCGTTGTTGTTTCCGCAAGCGGAGCGATGAAGAGCTCGCGTGAAAAAAGAGCCGCTGCCATGCAAAGCGCTCTTAATCAGGGCCTTGCCGCGTATTACGCTCAAGAAGGAAAGTGGCCCAGTGTCATAGAAACGAAAGTCGATCAGATAGAAGATACGTATACGTTCTCCGCTACCGAAACGGATCAGATATTCCGCGAAGTCGTCGGCAAGGGCTTCGGCAAGGGCAGCGGCACGCGTTCAATGCTTGTAGACGCTTCGGCGCTTTTTGTGGCAGACGCCAATAAGATCAAAAATTCAGGTCGCGGCTGTATGGATAATCACAAAGACCAAAGCGAAAGCGGTTACTGCGGCAATCAGAACTGCATTCGCGGCATTGATTTTTCAGAGGCTGTCAAGAAAGATTCAAAATATAAAATACCGTTCGCGCAGATGGCTTTCGGCTATCCGGGGAAAGTCAACGGGCGTTTCCGCCGTTTTTGGATTAAATATAATTCACGAACAGATTCATGCACCGTAACAAAATAAGAAAAGTTAATGAAAAAAGGCTTTACACTTATTGAACTTTTGATGGTCGTGTCGATCATGGCCTTTCTCGGCGTAGCCTCTGCGAGCGGCTACTCGGCGCTTACGCGCGGCATGAAAGAGCGAGGCGCCCTTGCTGCGGCGTCGGCGGCGCTGAGATCCGCGAAAGAAAGAGCTCTCATCGACAGAGCTCCCACCGCTGTCGTATATTACAACAAGACGCTGAAATTGCCGAGCGATGATGAAAATGCGATCGTTGTGGGGGTCATGACTTCGATCAAGAGATCTGGGCGCATTACGAAAACACAGGGAGATTTGCTGTATGATGAATTTGCCGATCTTGAAATGTCATACATAAACAAGGGCGTCTCAGAGGTTGACGAGCTCATTTACGAACCGAACCGTCTTTCTGATCCGAAACAATGCGGAGGAATGCGCCTTTATAAATTCGGCAACAAGAGCGAAACAGGAAAGTACTCTATCGTCGCCGATACTCCTTTTTTGGAAGAAGAATATCAGCCGATGATGCTTAAGGGAAACGCTAACGGAAGCGTTACTTGGGTAAATGGCACGAATGTTTTTCTTATAAGCGCTTATGTTCTTCAGGATAAGGCTACTGCCACCTGGAAGGTGGGGGACGCGTACGGATTTGAGTTCAGTGAAATCCAACTTCCTCACGGTTTTGTTTTTAGAGACTGTCCCATCTCAAGTCAGATCGGTGCTGGCGCTTCAAAGACAATTTATTTTAATCCAGAAAAAATAGATGAAAGCCAAAAGCTTTCTATTGGATTTTCCGTTTCAGACGGCTCCGGCGGCGTCGGTGGAAATGTTCGCGATGTCGGGGAAGCTTCAGCCAATGAGGAGGATGGTGTATGAAAAAAGCCTTCACTCTCGTAGAGGTTAATTTAGCGATTTTCATTATGTCAGTCGGCGTTCTTTCCATGTGCGGACTTTACGCGCTTGGTTATAGAGAGAATCGTCAGAGTGTAGAGGATGTAGCGTCCGTTTCATTGGCCGATACTTATTTAGCCCCGCTCGTACAAGCGCTTTCCGCTATGGATATGAAATGGTCGCAGTGGGAAAGTATCGATATTGAACCTAACGGCGGCTGGGAAGCCTATGTCCAAGAAGAAGACGGCGGCAAGTCGTATAGAGTCATAAATAATTGTAACGGCATTGCCGATAGTGTTTTCAGTACTGTTGCTGGTAAAACGCCTGTAGGAGTTTCAAAACCGAATCTCGGTGATTTCAAGTACGGCCTTGTTGTGACAAGAAACGGCAGCGTTATTCAATTGGCCTTTCGCGTGGCTCGCCGCTCTCAGGGTCTTATGTCTCAGCCAGTAAGCGTAATAGAAGTAAGATATCAGGGCGATCCGAATGAAAACTCTTCTTCAGGAGGGGCGAAATGAATCGAAGTGGCTTTACTTTGTTAGAAATGATGGTTGCAAGTCTCCTTCTCGGGATGCTCGCGACGGCTCTTACCATGCTTTTCAATTCATCTGCCATAGCTTGGCGAACGGGTGTAGCTGGCGTTTCCCAGCTTGATGAAGTAAGAACGCATATCGGCGGCTTTCATGACATACAGGGCGATTTTTTGCCAAATGCGGCCGGGGGTGAGTTTAGAATAGTCTCGTTGTGGGATCCTGAGTCTGGCGATATAAGGTCTGCTGCAAGAGCGGTCGCGAAAGCGACAGACTATAGCGATATGTACAGTCGTTATAGAAATGCCTTTCAGCCCAATCAAATGAAGACCGGTGCGAAACTTGATATCGCTGCCGGTTTCGGCACGGGGCAGGGGGCAAATCTCTATAATGTTGGCGTTAGAAGTGTCGGACCCGACGGAGTGGCTGATACTGCAGATGATATAACAACATGGCCAGATCAAATCGATTGACATGAAAAAAGCTTTTACATTAGTTGAACTTCTTGTCGTAATGTCTATGATTGCGGTTTTGACCGCATCAATGGTTTCGGCTGTTTCCCGTGCGCGTACGCGCTCACGGATCGCCAAAGCGACGCAAGAGACGAGAGAACTTACAAACGCGATTCTCGCATACGAGCAGTATGCGCCGGATCATTCGCTTTCTTCCGCAGAGACGGATTGGACCGACTGCGACGAATCGTCGCTCGCGATTGTTCTGGGCGGTGCTCCTGCGGCTAACGGCAAGAGGACACCTGTTTTATTTAACGCGTCGATCGTAAGAGGCGCTTTTCGCGATCCGTGGGGGAGAGCTTATCAGATGAAGGTCATGAAATCCGATCAGCTGCAAGGCGGCGGAACGGACGAGGAAAAGAACGGACTTAACTTTTCAACAGGATCAATGCCGCCTAATTTTAACGCCTTAACGGAAGAAGAGCGTTCAAGCATGGTTCCAAAGTGGAGGGAGTCGAAATAACCATGTCAAAGTCAACTTTAAAAATGAGAAAAGGCAGCGCGCTTTTAATAGTTCTTGGTATGACGGCCTTTATGATTGTAAGCGCCGTCAGTTTTGCGGTTTTTATGCGCCAAAGCCGCGCTCCGTCAGGTCATCTTCGTAGGCAAGTTTCCTCTCGCTATCTTTTGCGCTCTGCTTTAGCGAACGCCATTGCTCAAATCGACGGCGGATATAAGCTTTCGCTTGACGGCACATCAGTTCCTATCGGTATATTCGATAATCCCTATCCCGGTCTCGGTGATAGTAGTCCGACAGGCTCAGGGCATACAAATAACTTATGGACAGGCCGCGTTTTTACTCCGAATGGTCTTATTGATGTAAATCAAGAACGACGTCAGACAATTTCAACATTGTCTTTAGAGGCTTTAGCTTATCTTCCGCCTGCGCTAATCAATGATGTGCGCGTAAACTCAAGAAAGACACAAACGGCTATATGGCAGAACTTGGCATACGAGGCCGGGCGCTACGCGTATACGGCGGTTAATGTTTCTGACTGCTTTGACATTAATAAGGTGAGGCTTTCGTATCGCCGCACATCTGCGCCAAACGAAAGAATTTCCATGGCGCCCATTTTCATGAAAGAAAGCGGCGATATTCCTTATTCCGATCTTGAAGAAGTAGATAAAGCGATTGAAGAAGGGTTAACCGGCGATGGCCCGCAAGATTACTATGCCTCGCTCGCTGATTTCAACCGCGCGATGAGAGATAAGAATTATTCCGAGTTTTTCAATTATCTTAAGCGCGGTAACAATGCCGATTTTTTCCAAGGGGCGGAAAATAACAATATGGCGAAGAGCCTTTTTATTACCGACACGTGGTTTCCTCAATCAAAGACGAAGAAAAATCCCGTTACTAAAAAGGCTGTAACAAAGACTATAGATCTTACGGAAAATCAGCCCTTTGACAGATTCGAGATGAATGGGGGGCTTAAGATTAATGAATTTCTTTCTAAAAACATTCTTTCTGATGAGTTGAGCCCGTATATCGGTGGCGTGGGAATGGCTGTTTTGTACGATTATCTTGATAAGGACAGCAGACCCTGCTCCCTTTGTATTCCAACAGTTGAAGCGGTTCCCATGGTTTGCGGCATAGGGTTAAACACCCAGTCGCTCGCCCCGGAGTTTAAAATAGCTCAGGACGCTAAATATAAAGGTAAGGTGAAAGTGATTACTCCTCAAAAGGAGGATGGCACGCCTGCGATCGTGCTTATGAGAGAGGCCAAGAAGTGCACGGTTTCATTAAACGGCAGAATCGATCTTTTCGGTGTCGTCGCGCAGCCGTTCAAGAAGCTTAAGGAAAAAGGCTATGATCAAGACGGCTTCACCGCCGATATTCTTGTTAAAATTTGGTGCGGAGAGCCTGATTTGCAAAGTCGTTTCAGCGCCGATTCCACATTCGCCAACGTAAGCAAAAATTCCTGGGAAGCGGCCGGTGATTCTCCAACCGTCGATAACGGCGTTATTTCACTTAGGTGTAAAAATGTCCAGATCGCCTCGGGCGCTGACGACAAGAGTGAGCTTTCTTCCTTGAGGCAGGTTACCGAAAACATTGATTTAGGTTCTCTCGAGATGCCTGTTTTCTGGCATGTTGAAGAATGGCATGCCAAGGAAAACAGTTTAGATGATCGCATGCCGAATACAGAAAACGCATATTATTCTCTTGACGGGGTTCGTGATGAGGCAAACGCTCTTAAGCCGTACGATAAATCGGTTATCGCGAATTGGTGGACTTCAGCCGATGCTGAAGCTTCATTCCCTGAAGTAAGCGGCGGAAGCTGGAATGGAGACCCTAAGCATCAGGTAAACGGTTTGCCGAATGAAAATTATGTATTTCATATCGGCGTATGGATGAGAGTCATGAACAAAGAAGGCGAGACCGTCGATATGGTGCCCGCATCTTTCTCAAGCGAAAAGGAATTTGGCTTGGGTGAGCCAGACGGCATGACGGAGATTCGTCAGGTGATGGGTGAGACGGATGATTTGGTTTCCCCAATTTTAGAGTTCCGCTCGACTAAAGAGTTTAAGTATTCTATCGATTCCGAAAGCGCTGATTCCATTGCCGCCGTTCTTAAATCCGGTGAAAAGATCGAACTTCAGTGGGATAACGTTTTCTGCTCTGATCCAAAATACAATTGGGCGCCTGAAAACTGGTATTGCAAGAAGATGAATGATTTTATGACACCACAGATATGGTTTGACGAAATAAAAGGTTTGCTTGGAAATGGCGGGCGAGATAGCGACATTTATATGTTCTCATCAGATAGAGAATATCTTCAATCTATGGGCGAGCTTGCGTTTATTCCGATGGTCAAGTCTTGGGATACGAGTTTTGAATTTGCAGGCTATAGAGACTCTTTTAACGGCGCGTCTATGAAAAATCGCAACTCTTGGCAAGATTGCGCCTGTGAAAAATGGTTTTGGAAATCGTATTCTCCGTTTGCTGATGAGGAATATCCCTACTTTTTGGGTGATACTGAGGTTATTTCAGGTAAGAACGATTTTAGGATAAATCCTCTAACCGACGACCTTCGTGTGATGATGAGCGCGATAGCTGAAACGCCGGCAGATTATTTTATCGCCTCAACAAACGATATCACGTTTAAGAACAGAATAACCGTAGAATCTATCGAGAATGATCCGAGCAAATACGCCTTTACATATCTCGGTTCGTCTGATGGAGCCGAAAACTCTGAAGAAAGAGAAGTAGTCGTCGAAGTGGCGCGCTTCTTTAATGAGGAATTTAGAAAGAGGATATTAGAAAATCCCAAGTTGACATGTGAAGAAGTTTATCACGAGATATGGATGGACTACGAGAAAGAAGAAAAGAAATTGTTCGGCATTGACTTAGGGGAGAATGATTTGCATAGTGTAGATCGAAAGTTCCTCTATTCTTATTGGCGCGAATGTTTCCAGAACCGTCAGCAGCTTTTCTTGATTTTCGTGAGAGCCGAGCCTCTGACGGTGGGCGGTTCAAGCGGAGATGCCGTCGGTAGTTCCCAGCTTGGCGCGCGTGGTGTCGCTCTCGTATGGCGCGACCCGGAAAAGCCTGAAACGAGCAGTAAGGCCTCCGGAGGAAATCAGCCTTTTACGCCTCACCGCACACGCGTTCTATTCTTCCATCAGTTTGATTAAACATTCAAACATTCCAACATTCTAACATTCTAACCTCACCATGCATTTCGATCTTGTCGTTATTACAGCCGCAAACAAGGCGCAGGCCGCTGGGTATAAAGCGCAGCTTGAGTCTCGCAAGGGATATGTAGTTATTCCCGATCCCGGCGATAAGCGCGCGGGTTCTCTCGGCGCGACGGTCAATGCATTAAAGCGTATTAAAAATCTTGACGATAAGGCGCGAGTTCTTATTTGTCATTCAGGCGGTGACGCCAAGCGTACGCCCGCGTACGCGGCGCTTGGCAAGGTTTTTGTTCCGATGCCGGACGCAAGGCCCCTCTTGGATCATGTCGTTGAGGCGATGGAGACTTTGCCTGCGGTCCCTGGCGTGACGATATGCTGCGGCGATGTTATACCGAGGCTTGATTATTCGAAAGTTAAGTTCGCCTCTACCGGAGTGACTGGGGTTGCGTATCCTGACGGGCCTTGGCAGGCTCAGCGGCATGGCGTTTATATTGTTGATGGTTATAAAGATTCTACGCCTCGCCCGGTAAAAGGCTTTCTCCAGAAGCCGCAGGTGAAAAGCGGCCGTCATCTTATAGATACTGGCATTATGCATTTTGACTGGGCAGTGGCGAAGAAGATGTTGTCTCTTCCGATAGAAGGCGATATATATGAAGAGTTTCCGAAGATGCTTCTTGACGGGTTTGCGCCGTTTTCCGTCTCTGTCGTTCCTGAGTGTGAGTTTTTCCATGTTGGCTCCAGTCGTGAATTGCTTACTCTTTTAGGCTCTGGCGGCAGGCTCGTTGATTCCTGCAAGGCGCCGATAAAGAAGCTTGAAGGAGATAACCTTGTCGTAAACGTTCCTCTTTCGTATGGGCCGGTTGTGCTTAAGAAGGGAGAGTGTCTTACGTCTCTTCCGATCGGGAAAGACGACTGGTATCATCTTAAATATAACATAGATGATAATTTCAAATCCGATGGCCTTTGGCAGAAGCATGATCTTGGTGAGAAGATGAAAATCATCGATCATCGCCGTCTTTCGAAGCTTCGTCGCCGCGAGATAAAGGTGACTGCGCCCGTGAGGATTGATTTTTCGGGCGGATGGAGCGATACGCCTCCGATATGCAATAAAGAAGGCGGCGCGGTGCTGGCAGCGGCCGTAACTCTTGACGGTAAGCGCCCAATCGAGGTGACGGTGCGTGAGCGCAAAGATAAGTACATAAAAATCGTTTCTAAAGATCTTGGCAAGCGCCGTCTTTTGAAGTCAGCCTCCGAGATTGCCGATCACCATGATCCCCATGATTGGTGCGCGCTTGTTAAATCCGCATTGACGGTAACGGACTTTAAGTTCGGCTCGAAAGGTCTTGATATAATCATTTCGGCGGATTTGCCCAAGGGCTCTGGCATGGGAACTTCTTCGATTCTCGGCGCTGCTACAATCGCGGCGATATTAGGGCGTGTCGATGTTGATGAAGTTGGCTCTCTTACGCTTAAGCTTGAGCAGGAGATGCGTACGGGCGGCGGCTGGGAAGATCAGTTTGCGGGGCTTACAGCCGGAATGAAGCTCATGACGACAAAGAAGGGCGAAGAGCAGCGAGTTCAAATAAGCCGCGTACTTTGCGGCAAGAAATTCTACGACGCTTTGAGGTCGCGTTCGCTTCTTTATTTTACAGGTCAAAAGCGTATGGCTCGCAATGTCTTAAGGCGCGTTTTGTCATTCTATGAAGAGAACCCTCACAACTTCGCCAATATTCTTATAAATGCGATGAAGAAGGGCGCGCAAGAAGCGGCCAAAGCTGCAGCGGACGGCGACATTGATTCATTTGCAGAGTGCGTCAACAACTATTGGCGCGATAAAAAGCTTCTCGACGCGGGCTCGACGAACGATCGCGTAGAAGAGATAATTTCTCGCATCAAGCCTTTTACTTCGGCTGTGACTCTTGCTGGCGCCGGCGGTGGCGGCTTTATGTATATTCTCGCGAAAAGCACATCGGCGGCCAAAAACATCAGAGAAACCCTTGAGAAAAATCCGCCTTCGAAATATTCGCGTTTCTATGCCTTTGACATAGATGATGAAGGTTTGAGGATAGAATAGCACCCTAGGCGACATAACCGCTTACCACCAAGCGCAATGGTTTATGGTATAATATAACCATGTTTCCAATAGAACTTAAAAGACCTTTAGTCATATTTGACATTGAATCTACCGGCGTTTCTCCCCGCAAGGATCGTATTGTCGAACTTGCGGCGATTAAGGTTATGCCCGACGGCTCCGAGGTGAGCAAGTGCTGGCTTTTAAATCCGACAATTCATATTCCAGAAGAGACGACGGAAATTCACGGCATCAGCGATGAGGACGTAAAAGATTGTCCTACTTTCGTTGACAGCGCCGATGAGATTTTTGAATTTTTCAAAGATGCTGATATTTCAGGCTTTAATGCTGACAGGTTTGATATTCCCTGTCTTGAAGAGGAGTTCGCTCGTGCCGGTTACAATTTCGGCGCCTCTCGCAGAAAACATGTCGACGTTCAGAGAATCTTTCACAAAAAAGAGCCGAGAGACCTTTCCGCCGCGCTGATGTTTTACTGTGACCGTGTTCATAATGGGGCTCATGGCGCCGAGGCGGATACGAATGCCACTCTCGATGTTCTTAAGGCTCAGCTTCTTAGATATTCGGATATCCCACGTGATGTTGAAGCCATTGATGAATGGATTGCACCTCACGATCCGCTCAACGCAGATAGACAAGGTTTAATCCGCTGGAAAAACGGCGAGTGGACGATAAATTTCGGCAAGAAGAAAGGCGAAAGTCTAAAGTCGATAATGATCAATGAGCCGAATTATTTAAAGTGGATAACAAAGGGCGATTTTGATACTGAAGTTAGAATGATCGCTTTTGATGCCCTTGAAGGGCGCCTGCCTCCATCTCCTGAAATAAAGTAAGATTTCGAAATGTCCCGTTGATGTCTAAGAATCGCATAGAAACGAAATTCTTCACGCTCATATTTGCCGCTCTGTTGGCGATAGGGCGTTTTTCTTCGGCATTTTGCGCGGATGCGAATAAAAGCGATGTTGAGATATGGAATGAAGGCGTTGAATTATACCGAAAAGGTGATGTGACGAACGCCTTGAGCAAATTAAAACCGTTGACGCTTTCTAAAGATTACGCGTCTCGCGCCGCGGAGGTTGTCGCAAAAATCGAGTTTGAAACAGGAGATAGGGAAAACGCCGCTCTTTCTGCGCAGATAGCTCTTCGCGCGAACCCGAAAGACGATAGAGTCAACCGGAATTTCACGCGGGCCGTTGACGGTCTTTTGGAGTTGAAAGAGTCCAAGCGCGTAGAGCAGGTCCTTAAGTCGTCAGAAGGTAAAGACCCTTCGTCTCTTCTTGAAAGCGCTATGCGAAAGATGCGTGAAATTATGGTATCAAGCGCCACGTATACGACCAATGCGCCGCAAAGGAGAGTGGAGATGGCGGATCGCCTTTCGAGCGAAGCGTCAAAAGCCGCCGATACATGGATTGTTGCAAGGCGGTTTCTTCAAAACGCCGTAACGAATGAAGAACAGGCCGCTACGATGCAGATGCAGGTTGACGAGGCTGAAAAGCACACTCTTGAGGCAGCTCGGCGTTTGGGCGATATCGAGGAGGGCGCGTTCGAATCTGCATCTCAGAGCGAGCATGATTTTACGAGATTTTTCAAATTGGTTGCTATGCCTCCTTCTGCTATAGCCGAAGATTTGGTCGCCCAATCCAACGCATGGCTTGATGTTGAAGTATTTAACGACAGGCAATGGCAGTCGGAAGCGCTTGATTATACGCGCGCATTCAGGGCGAAATTTCCGGCCTGGGCCAAAGCGTATGAAGAACAGGCTTTGGCTGATACTAATAAGCCTCCTTTCACCGCTGAGGCTCAGGCGCAGATTTCATCTCTTGCGACGGAACTTGAAAAAATACAGATTGAATGCGTGTCAAAAAATCTCCCTCCTAAACAGGAAGAAGCGATTGATATTATCATAAAGATTAGGGATCTTCTGCCTAAGGATGGCGGTGGGTCTGGGTCTAATAATCAGCAAGGGCAAAACAACGATAATAAAGATAAAAATAGCGGGGAAAAGAATAAAAACGGCGATGATGATAAGGCGCCTAAGCAGAATGATGAGAAGAATGACGATTTAGGCGATCAGAAGCAGGATGAAGAGAATCAGGAAGATAAAGAAGAGGAAGAGGAAAAGTCTTCTGAAGAAAAAGAAGAAAGCAAGGATGAAAAAGAGATAGAGGCTCTTCTTAAGAAAGCGCAAGAGCGCAATGACGAACACGAGGCGGAAAAGAAGGCGCGGATGAGAAAAGCGCCTTTGCCGCCCAATGAGAGGGATTGGTAATGAAGATTATTGTAGCCTGCGGAGGGACGGGAGGCCACGCGTTTCCGGGGCTTGCCGTAGCGGAAGAACTTAAACGTCGCGGCCATGACGTCACGGTCTGGGTTTCTGGCAGAGACATAGAGTCGAGTGTTATGACAGCCTGGCAGGGAGAGTCTTTTGCGACATTGGCAAAACAGTTATCGTTGAAAAACGTATTATCGATAATACGCTCAATAATCAGATGTCGCTCGCAGATGCGTAAACAAAAGCCCGACGCGCTCTTAGCTATGGGTAGCTACTCGAGTTTTCCGCCTGTTCTGGCCGCAAGGCTCTGTGGCGTTAAAGTTTATCTTCATGAGGCTAACACCGTTCCCGGGCGTGCCGTCGAACTTTTGTCGCGCTTTGCGCAGAAAGTCGCCATCAGTTTCGATTTTACGGCTTCAAGGCTTAAAGATTGCGAAACGGTGAAAACGGGGCTTCCAATCAGGGATGGAATAACGAAAGGAAAGCGGTTTGATTTTATCCCGGCAAACGCATTTGTCATTTTTGTAACCGGTGGCTCGCAGGGTGCCCATGCCGTCAACGAGCTTACGACAAGCGCGATTATCATGATGAAGAAAGAGCTTGATAGAAGAGCTGGTGAAAATAAGCGTCCTCTATATGTGATACATCAGACGGGAGTAGCAGATGAAGGGCGCGTCATCGCTTCATACGCCAGCGTCGGCCAGCCCAGCCGCGTGCACGCGTTCGAGCGCGAAATGGCCAACGCCTTTGCTTCCGCCGATATAGTGGTGGCGCGCGCTGGCGCCTCTACATGCTTTGAGCTTGCCGCCTGCGGCAAGAGCGCGCTTTTAATACCGCTTCCAACATCGATGAGAAACCATCAGCATTTCAATGCCGATGAATTTGCCAAAAAAGGCGCCGCTGACGAGGGGATTCAGGCCAATCTTTCGGCTAGGCAGCTTAGCCGCTATCTGTTGGATAAGTACGATAGACCTCAGTATCTCGCCTCGATGAGCGAAAAGATCCTTGCTTTGGCTATGCCCGATGCGGCTGCCCGTGTGGCCGATGTTGTTGAAGGGCGTTGATTGCTGCGTTATGACGCAAAAGGCCAAAGGTGTTCTTGCGATTATAACAAGCGCTTTTGCTTTTGCCGTGATGGGTGCGCTCGTCAGGCTTTGCGATGAATGCGGTGAGGCGGTATCCTGTTTTCAGAAGGGCTTTTTCCGCAACGCGATAGCTTTTGTAATTGCGCTGTGCGTATTTTTGCGAACGTCTCGCGGTATTGACGTCTCAGCGATAAAAAATGCAAAAATGCTGCTTCTCATGAGGGCGGTGTTCGGCACTTTGGGGATATTCGCCAATTTTTACGCGCTGAGCGTCATCCCCATCGCCGACGGTCAGGCACTCAACAAGACAGCTCCTTTTTTCACGGTTCTTTTTGCCTGGTTTTTTCTGAAAGAAAAACCTGCGTGGAGACAGATCGTAGCGATAATGATTGCTTTTGTCGGGATGCTTCTTGTCGTGCGTCCCGGTATAGATGTTTTCTCTTCATCCGATCCGCTCGCGCGTTGTATCGCGCTGTTGGGCGGGATTTTTGCGGCGGCGGCATATACCACATTGAGAAAACTCGCTCTTTTGAAAATAGACGGCGCATTTATAGTTCTTTTATTCAGTGCCTTTTCCTGTATAGCTTCCGTTCCGCTCACCATTATGAATTTTACGCCGATGAATCTTGCTCAGGTTGTGATAATGATATGCTTAGGCGCGTGTGCGGCGGTCGGTCAATTCGGGATAACGCTGGCGTACCGGTTCGCCGCGCCCAAAGAGATCGCGATTTTTGATTATACCAGTATAATCTTTGCCGCAGTCCTCGGCTTTGCGTTTTTCTCGCAGATACCGGACGTATTGTCGTTTGCGGGTTTTATCGTTATTATCGTTGCGGCTTTGCGCCTGCGCTGACTATCGTAGGCTTTGCTTTTTTCGACATCTTGGGATAATCGAGCGTATAGTGAAGACCTCGCGATTCTTTTCTCTTTCTGGCGCATTTGACGATAAGTTCGGCGCATACGGCCAAATTCCTAAGTTCAAGCGTATCGGGCGTCACAAGGTATTTAAAGTAGTAATCTCTTATTTCGCCGCGTAGAGTTTTAAGTCTGTGGGCTGCGCGCTCAAGGCGCTTGTCGGTGCGAACGATTCCGACATAATCCCACATGAGACGGCGGATTTCATCCCACATGTGCGCGACGAGAACGGCTTCATCGGGAGGAACGGCGCTTCCTGTCTTCCACGACGGGATTTTGCACTTGATGCTCTTTTCCGGGTGAGGACCTAACCTTGCGGCTGTAAGGCGCGCTGTCACCATAGCCTCCATAAGCGAATTGGAGGCGAGGCGATTTGCGCCGTGAAGGCCGGTGGAGGCGCACTCTCCGATGGCGGAAAGTCCGCGTATGGATGTCCTGCCGTCGGTTGTCGCTTTAATTCCGCCGCACGTGTAGTGGGCCGCCGGCACGACAGGTATGAGGTCTTTGGCCATGTCAACACCGAACTCCATGCATTTCGTGTAGATGTTCGGAAAGCGCTTCATCAGATATGCGCGGCCTTTTTTTCTTATGTCGAGAAAAACGCAGTCGTCCCCCGTGCGCTTCATTTCGGAGTCGATGGATCTGGCGACGATGTCGCGCGGAGCCAAAGATCCTCTCGGGTCGTACTTTTTCATGAATTGCCTCGCGTTCTTGTCGACCAGAACCGCGCCTTCTCCGCGTACGGCTTCTGAGATGAGAAAGCGTTTCGCCTTGGGGTGGTACAGGCACGTGGGATGAAATTGGATGAACTCCATATTTTCTATTTCTGCGCCTGCGCGCCAAGCGATGGCGATTCCGTCGCCCGTGGCGGAGTCGGGATTGCAGGTGTAAAGATAGACCTTTCCGCATCCGCCCGTAGATAGTATCGTATTCGGAGATTTTATCGCATATATTTCGCCGGTCTTTTTGTCGAGAACATAAGCGCCTAAGCACCTGTTTTCTCCTTTTATGCCGATTCTCTCCGACATGATAAGGTCGATAACAAACGTCTGTTCGCGAATGTCTATCTTTGCGCGTTTTGCTGAGCGAAGCATCGCCGCTTCGCATTTTTCGCCTGTTATATCTCCAGCGTGCAGAATGCGTCTTGCGCTGTGACCGCCTTCGCGCGTCAAATCCCACGAGCCGTTTTCGTCTTTGGCGAATTTAACTCCGCAATCGATTAGATCCTGAATGCCCTCGGGGGCGTGTTCGCAAATTTCATGGACGACTTTGCTTGTTCCGAGCCAAGCACCGGCGATCATGGTGTCGCGTGCGTGTTTATCAAATGTGTCGCTGGGATCCATCACGCAGCAGATCCCGCCTTGTGCGAAGTTTGTGTTGCAATCGGAAGCTTTGCCTTTGGAGGCAACGATCACCTTGCCGTAAGAAGCCAAATGCAAGGCGCTCATCAGCCCGGCCATGCCGGAGCCGACAACAAAATAGTCGCATTCGATGATTTTCATAAGTCTTTGTATTATATCATAAATTTAGCTTGCCTCTGATTATCGGGTGTACTATCGCTAGAGCGTCTTTTTTGGTATAATTTCCGCTACCGAATTTTAAAGGGAGAGAAAATGGCTAATACAGAAAAGTTGGCAAGTCAATTGAATGAATGCGTAGAAAAGCATGATTTTTTGGGCGCGTTTACTTTGATTAAAGAAAATCAGGAGGAGCTTGCTAAAAAGCTTCAGTCCTCAGGCGTTAAAGAAACTCTCAAGAGCGCGACATCCGATAGGCTCATTCTTTCGTTCGTCGATGGCGCGCTTTTCGGCGAGATTCCGTTGGATAAGGCGCTCGTGGCATTGGAGAAACTTCTTTCGTTTAAGCTCGGCTCATTGGTTCTTAGCAAGGCCTGGGGGCTTGGGACGGTCAAGAAGCTTGATTACTTTTATAAGCGTATAACCGTAGATTTCACCACGAAGCGCGGTCATCAGTTCACGTACTCTGCGGCTGTGGACATGTTGGAGTCGCCGCCCGAGGGGCATATCCTTGTTTTGCGCCAGGCCGACCCCGCGCACTTCGAAGATGTTTTGAAAAATCACCCCGGTGAGTTTGTAAAGCTTGTTCTTAAGAGTTACGGCGATATGCCGATTTTAAAACTTGAGGATATCTGTCTGCAGAACAATTTCGTGAAGAGCGCCAACTGGAAGGCGTTTTGGGATGCTGCACGCACAGAGCTTCGCAAGGATGCGCTTGTTGAAATCCCGGCAAAGCGCACAGATCCGATCAGGCTTAAGGCTTCAGCCGAAGATTACGGCGATGGCTGGCTTACGGCTTTTTCGCACGAGACGGATCCAAAACTCATTCTCTCTTCAGTCCGCGAATACGTACAGCAGGGCCGATTCAAGACGGCCGACGAAGAGACGAAGGCGAAATTCAAGGAGCGCTTGTCTTTCGCGGTTACAGCAGCGCGCAAGGTTGACGACGCTCTTTACGCGCGCCTTGCCTGTGAAGTCGTTTCGCTCGGCTTCTCGACTCCGTCTGCTCAAGAGATGCGCGATTATCTTTGGGAGAGAAAACGTTTTGTCGCCGCCGCTGCGCAGCTGCCTTCAAGAGAAATCGGAGCATTCTTGCGCTTTATGGCGCATGATGCTCAGGCCAAGGCTAAACTGTACGCCGCTTTGGGCGATTTCTGTTTCTCTGCGGTTTCTGAAATCGCCGAAAACTTCGGTTCCGAGAATGAATGTCGCGAGGCGTTTGCCTCTTTCATGAAACAGCCGAAAGCCCCCGCGACTCTCACGACGCTTATTGTAGGGAAGTACGAGTTTTTCGAGCAGTGGGAGCAGTTGCCCTCTCTTATTACGATTCTAACCCACGCCATAGCCCTTGGAGAAGGGCGTCAGAGCGGCGAAACGCTCAAGATGCAGAATATCGTGCGTCGTCTTTTCGCCAACACCGATTGGCTGAAGAAAGTTTTTGAAAGACTTAACGAAGGTGACCGTGCGCTCTTTTTCGAGCGTTTTCAGGCTTCCATCGCCTGGGAGGCGTCGACGCATCACGCCATTGTCGTTAGAATGATGAAGATCGATCCCGCTTTGGAATCGCGCTTTGTCAAGGTCGAGAAGAAAAAAGAGTATGCCCGCATAACCTCGCCGCGCAGCTTTGCCCTCAAGAAGAAGGAATACCTAAAGCTCATAAACGAGGATATGCCCGCCAACGTCAAGCGTATCGAGTTCGCCAAGAGCTATGGCGATCTTTCCGAAAACGCCGAGTATCAGTATGCTAAAGATGAGCAGCGCGCTCTTATGCAGAAGCAATCTCTCATGCAGGCTGATCTTGAGGCCGTAAAGCCCGGTGAATTTGCCGACGCCACTCTTGATGAAGTGATGCCCGGAGTTACCGTTGTTGTCGAAACGAAAGACGGCGAGAAAGTAT
The DNA here is from genome assembly GCA_904502135.1 of Kiritimatiellia bacterium. GTDB lineage: Bacteria > Verrucomicrobiota > Kiritimatiellia > RFP12 > UBA1067 > UBA1067. The sequence continues at coordinate 3,859 of CAJGDE010000007.1, read as the reverse complement.
GGTCTATTCTTGGCGAGTGGGATAATGATCTTGAAATGGGTATTATCTCTTCGAAGACGCGCGTAGCGATGAATCTCATGGGCAAGAAGGTCGGGGATTCGTTTGAACTGCCTGATGTCGACGGCGGGGTGAGCTTTGCTTCGGTAAAGGAGATCAAGGCTCTTTCCGATGACATTATTCAGTGGATGAAAGTTCCGGAAGGCTTGGCGATTTGATGTGACATCAATCTTAAGCCCGATACAATGACGAGCAATAATACAGAGGAGGGTTGAGACATGAAGAAAAACGTATCATCCGTTAAGACGGCTAAAAAAGCGAGCGTTTCGAAAAAACTTCCGGCGAAAAAGCCTGCGGTAGCGAAAAAGCCTGCGGCGGCGAAAAAGACCGTAGTTAAAAAGCCGACCGCCAAAGTCAAGGCAGATCAGCCGAAAGTTCAGTCCGAAGAAAAGAAGGTCGTTTCAGTTCAGCCTTTGAAGGTCGCTGCCGAGAAGAATGTCCGTCGCGCCGCAGTCATTTCAAAGACTCAGCAGGCGGAGGCTCCGCAGGTCGATACGGCCAAGGCGATAGCGTTCGCGATGTCCATCGCCGAGGAGATGAAGAGAAATGCGGCGAAGAAAGATAATGACATTCGTCAGAATGAAATCAAGCTTTCGCGCAGGCCTACGTCACGCACCCAGAAGGGCACGACGGAGAAATTCCCGGCTGCGGATCTCAAAGAGTTTAAAAAGCGCCTTTTGGCCGCGCGCGACAAGGCCGTGAAGGGCGTTGATGCGATGAAGGCTACAGGTTTCAACGAGTCTGAGGATCACGAGGCCGACGGCGGCGACGGCACAAATCAGACTCTGCGTCTTCAGGCTTTGGGTCAGATGGGGAATATGAATCGCATGATTCAGCAGATTGAAGAAGCTCTTCATCGTATTGATGACGGCTCTTATGGCGTATGCACCGCCTGCGGTCAGCTCATCAGAAAGCCTCGTCTTATGAATCAGCCTTTTGTTCTCACCTGTATGGAGTGTCAGAGCGAGATGGAGCGCGGGCAGAAGTGAAACTCTTTTTGATTTCATTCGCCCTCGTTTCAAACCTTGTTCTTATAGACGCCGTTACAAAAGAACTTGCCATCGGTTATTTAAGTTTAAGAGGGGCAGGGCCTGTTACTGTCATAGCAGGCCTTTTTAATCTGGCGTATGTGGAAAACCGAGGGTGCGCCTGGGGTATGTTTCAGGGGCAGGTTTGGCCGCTGGCGATATTTGGTGTGTTGGCTCTAGCGTTTCTTATCTGGAAGCGTAAAAGCGTTTTCGGTGTCGGCAAGATAAATTTCATTGCAGAGATACTTCTCTACTCGGGAATTATCGGCAATCTCATAGATCGTGTTGTGCGCGGTTATGTTGTGGATATGCTTGATTTCCATTGGGGAGCGCATCATTTTCCGTGTTTTAATCTGGCTGATTCATTCATTACCGTGGCGGCGGTATTGCTGATATTTACGCAATCGAAATCCAAGGCGGAAAAATAAACGGAATAAAAGAACCGACGCGTTAAAGCGTCGGTTCTTTTATTTGGATTATCAAATCGTTTTATTTGATAACACGTACGCGGATCACCGATTCGCTGTTAGCGAGCTGAGTTATGACTTCTTCGGGGATCTTGGCGTCGACATCGATAAGCGTATATGCGAAATCGCCGCGGCTCTTGTTGGCTATGGCATCAATGTTGACTTTGGCATTGCCGAGGATTGATGTGAAGGTGCCGATCATGTTCGCCTCGTTCTTGTGGCATATAGCAATTCTTCCAGCCTTGTTCGCCACTCCAAGCGAGCAGGCGGGGTAGTTGACAGAATTGGTGATGTTGCCGTTCTCGAGGAAGTCGCGGATTTCCTTTACAGCCATAACAGCGCAGTTGTCTTCCGCTTCTGCTGTTGACGCGCCGAGGTGCGGAATAACGATGCAGCCTTTCTTTCCAGCTGTAGTCGAATTTGGGAAGTCTGTGACATATTTGCGGACCTTGCCGGATTCAAGCGCTTCAAGCATGTCCTTTTCATTGACGAGAGCATCGCGAGCGGCGTTGATGATGATGACACCGGTTTTCATCATGGCGATAGACTCGGCGTTGATCATGCCTTTTGTGGAGTCGAGCGCAGGCACGTGGATAGTGATGAAATCGCATGCGCGGTAGATCGCTTCGACATTCTTGCAGTGTTTTACGGCATGGTCAAGATTCCAGGCCGCGTCAATGGAAAGGTATGGGTCGTAGCCGTAAACTTCCATGCCGAGTTCAACGGCGGCGTTGGCGACTTTCTGGCCGATTGCACCAAGACCGATTACGCCAAGACGCTTGCCGAGGATTTCAGTTCCTGCGAAAGCCTTTTTTGCTTTTTCGGCCGTCTTGTTGATGGCGGGGTCGTTGACGTTTTCTTTTACCCACTCGATGCCGCCGACGATATCACGGCTGGCCAAAAGCATTCCGGCGATTACGAGTTCTTTAACGCCGTTTGCGTTGGCGCCGGGAGTGTTGAATACGACAATTCCTTTTTTCGCGTATTCAGCATGAGGGATGTTGTTTACGCCCGCGCCTGCACGAGCAACCGCAAGAAGATTCTCGGAAACGGCGAGATCATCCATCTTGGCGCTGCGCACGAAAACGGCATCAGCTTCGGCGAAGTTTTCCGTGCGGGTGTATTTGTCATCAAGGTTGCCGAGCCCCACTTCGGCGATAGGATTGAGGCAGTTGTATTTGTAGTTCATAGTTTTTTCCGTAGAGGTTATCGTGGAATATTGCCGTCACGCATGAAGGCGTATGTATTATATCATAATTTCGTTACGGTCGCTCTGTTCCCAACCCGAACCGGGGTGTCTAGGTTTGTGCTTGACGGCAATCTTTCGTTTATGATATCTTACACGGCAACTGAAAGAAAGGTTGCTGTCCGTTCTATTGGATAGCAGTGTCGATAAATCTTACAATGCTTCAGAATTTCAACAATGCCGTCAACAGCAAGTTATATTAGATGAGAGGCTTGGATGACATAGATGTCTTGAAGCTCGGAAATATTATCGGCTCATATCGTGTCGTCCGTCTTCTTGGCGCAGGCGGAATGGGAGCTGTTTACGAAGTCACCCCTCTTTCCGGCGGCAAATCATCGGCGCTTAAAATTTTTACGTCAATCGGTGGGCATGCGGATTTTCTGCGAAAGCGCTTTATCGCCGAAGGTAAGATTCTTAAGCGGCTTAATCATCCCAATCTTGTGAAAGTGCATGACCTTGCGCTCGATGACTCAACCGGTGCGCCATATTTTACGATGGATGTCGTTTTGGGCTCGGACGGTAAGCCTTGTACATTGGAAGATTTACGTCGGCGGGGCGCTCTTGACGAACAGGCGGTGGCTGCGCTCTATTCTGATTTGCGTTCGGCGCTCACATATCTTCACGCAGAAGGTGTCGTGCATCGCGACATCAAGCTTGAGAACGTGCTTGTTAATGCGCAGGGGCGTGCTGTAGTTTCTGATTTTGGAGTTTCCCGGATCGTCAAGCCGGATCTCAGACGGTATCTTGCGGTAACGACGACTTTCGCCGAGGATCGCGCGCCGATCATGGGGAGCGCCGGTTATCTTTCGCCGGAGCTTAAGGCCGGCGCGGCTGCTACACCGGCGGATGATGCCTGGGCATTGGGAATTCTTATATTTCGGCTTTTGACTGGAGTGTGGTACGAGGAGCGCTCTGCCGCGATGGATCTTCTCGCAGGATTCGATAGAAAATGGACGAAGCTTTTAAATGTGCTTTTGAATGCCGAGCCGAAGAAGCGCTTGCCGCTTCCCCCGGCACCGGTGCTTGCATCCCCGCGTCGCAGGATTTTGAACAGAGTCCTT
>CAJGDE010000006.1 GCA_904502135.1 Kiritimatiellia bacterium | reverse complement strand
TTTCACATGATCTTTAGGGCAGACTCGCACGGTCACATCGCGAAAAATACCAGAGCCGGGATACCACCTTGACGACTCAGGAAAATTCTCGGCTTCGACTTCAAGGATATTACCTGACTCCTTCAGCGCCTCGGTAATATCGATCGTCTCGCTCGCATACCCAAAAGGTCTTCCGCCAACAACCTTTCCGTTAAGTTTTACGACGCTTCGGCACTGAACACCATCTAAGGTCAAATATGTGCGCCCGCCTTTCGGGGGAGTAAAACCGTCAAGCGCACGGCGATAATAGCCCTTGCCGACATAAGGTAAATCACCCTGGCCGGGACAGCTGCCTGCTTTAAGAAAACCCTTCTCCACACCCCAGTCGTGAGGAACATTAACATTACGCCACTCAGCTTCTTCTTCCAAACGAAACTTCCAGCCGTCAGACAATATCTGCGTGTGCGCAAGCTCGTCTGCACAAAGCGTCGAGACGAGCATCAAAACAGAAAACACTGCGAAAAGAACTTGAATCATTTCACTACCTCATAATACGGCAAACGATCGATTGAGACATTCTTCAGCTTAAGCGTAACGGGGCCTAAATGACATTGACCTAAATCATCGCGCCATAAACCTGAGGGCAGACGAACTTCTCTCGAGTCATCCTGAGTGAGAATCGGAGAAACAATCATATCGCGTCCAAGCACCCACTGATCATTGACATTTGCATAACCCATGCCAGGGAACACATATTCCATATGCGCGGCGATAGGCTCGCCCGTTTTTGCCGAAGACTTTGCCAGAGATAGAATCTTATCCGCGTATTTGGAGCGTATAAGAGCCGCCTTTGAAATGGCATCAAGATATTTCTTATCTTCCTTCTTTGTCATCACACGCCAAGGATTTAAAGAAAACTGCATCATCGGCATGAGAGCTTGCATTTGAGCCGATCGGGCGACAATCTTAAAATTGACATTCTTGATCGCGTCTCCATGGAAAACCGTCCACTGGCCGCCCCCTATCATATCAGGGCAGCAGAACGAATAGCCCATTACACCGCAGGCAAGAATATCAGTGACGCACTGCTTCAGATCCTTCCAGGAATTGGCCTTATCCTGAAGACGCTGAGCCAGAGCGCGCCCCGCCAGCTGCCAGACGGTGCGATATTCATTAAGAGGATACTTTACGCCAAATTCACCATACGCCTTAGCCTGTGCATGCGATGTCGAGCCTTCCAAAGTATGGGCCTTGAAACTTGCCGGATAAGAAATCATATCCCCTGCATCAAACTTAAATCCGTCAACTCCGTATTCTTTCTGCAGGAAGTCGAGCTTTGACGAAAACCACTTTACGCCGAGCGGACTTGTAAAATCGACGCACGCCGAGCGGCCGTTCCACCAGCGCATAACAAGCGGATTACCTTCTGCGTCGCACAGATACCCGCACTCTGTCTTTGTTTTGAGTTCATGGCGAACCTCCCATGTGTCCAAGCCGACATAAGGGCAGACCCACAGCATGACCTTAAAGCCCATTTTATGAAGCTTGTCGCACATCGCCTTGGGATCTGGAAATCGCTTATAATTGAAATCCCAAACGCCGTACGAGTGCTGCCATGTATCGTCGATCATAATAACGCCCGGCTTAAAACCGTTCTTTATGATCGATTCGGCATAAGAGAGAACATCACGCTGATTCTGGTTATACGTAAGCTCTACCCATGTATTCCATTGCGGGGCGGTAAAAAGAAGTTCATCCGGAATCTTTCCGTCAGCCGGGAAAAACCGCTTTGAAGCGTCAAGAAACGCGCCGCGCAAAGTCTTCTCGGCAGAAGAGCCCATGATAAACTTTCCCTTGCCGTTATCCTTGGCGGAAAATACGCCGTTTTTAAACTTAAAGGCAAAAGGTTCATTATTCCACACCCAGCGGCCTTTCGAAGAAAGAAGCAGACCCGATGTCTGATTGCAGGCATTATCGTTTATGAGAGTATCTTCAAAATCTTTTTCGGCGCTATAAGGCATCGAGCCACCGTTGAAAGAATGGCCTCCCCACCAATATTCGCCGGGGAGAAGTTTAAATTCGCTCTCCGCCCCTTTGGCGGCAAAGACCATAAATCCAAAGCCGAGCGCAATGGATAAAAGATAGTTTCTGTTCATTGTGATCATCCTTCCTTTTTTTAACTTTTGTCTCTTCTGTCATATCAGGATGGCGAGCGGCAAAACGCCGTCTATCGAACGAGCATATTGGCTATGCGTTCAATTGCCGAGCCTCCATCACCTAATTTTTCAAGAGTAGCCTCCAACTTTTCAATCGCCTCGTTCCGACGATCTTTACTGTTCAGCCAATCGATTAACATCGCCGCGACCGCCTCAGGCGTATAAGCTTCCTGCAAAAGCTCAGGCATTGGCGCGAACATGCCGGACTTCTCCGCTATGATATTTATGAGCCCTACATGTTTTATACCCTTAATGACCCTGCGGGCGAACCAGGCCAAAAGCGCACCCACCTTATACACAAGCACTGTCGGACAGCGGGAAAGAGCCGCCTCAAGCGTAGCCGTGCCGCTTGCGACAACTGCGCAACACGCCCTTTGCAGAAGTTCACGCGCACCACCAAAAATCATTTCAAGATCAAGATCGTCCGTATTGCGCGACGAAAGGAGCTTGTTGATCGCGCCTTCGGCGCCTTTGTTGGCCGCGGGAATCACAAAACGCACTTTTTCGCGTGATTCTTTTAAGACTATCCGCGCCGCATCAAGCATGACGGGCAAATTATGCTCAATTTCCCCTATGCGGCTGCCGGGAAGAAGCGCTATGATCTTTTGCGCCTCGTCGACGCTTTTATCCTCCGCACCCGATGTTATATGTTTAAACTCACCGGCGAGAGGATGCCCGACAAACTCGGCGAAACCCGGCTTGAAAAGCTTCGGTTCAAACGGAAAGAAACAGCACAGTTTATCTAACGCCGCCTCGATCTTCGGTATGCGGCCCGCTTTCCACGCCCACACTTGAGGGCACACGACATGAACGGTATAAGCGCCCCGCTTTTTAGCGTACGAGGCAAGCTTAAGATTCATGCCGGGATAATCTATCGTACATACGACATCAGGCCGCCATTCGTCTATCGCGCGCTCCATCGTGCGCTTTACGCGAAGAAAATAAAATATCTTCCGCAAAACGGCGCCGAAGCCCATTACGGCGAGATCGCCAGTCTCAAAGCCCCAGTCGCCGTAACCACGCACTTCAACCGAAGGAAAATGCGCCCTTACGGCTTCGGTTATCTGCCGGGCGTAAAGAATCCCAGACTCTTCACCCGCCAACAGAAGCAGCTTTTTGATCTTGCGAGACATAACTTATTCGCGCCTACGTCCCGAAAGCGTATAATCCCATGGCTTAAACCCGAGTTTCAAAGCCGGGGAATTTTCTTTAAGACGCCAGTTGCCGTTCTTCGGATCGACAAAAAGCGGATCGCCGACAAAGCCGATCGTATTGCCGTTAAGCTCCGTCAAACCTGAACTGCACCAGAAAAGGTTGTTGTTCATGCGGACTTTCGCCGTATTGTTTTTAAACGCGTTCCATCCGACATAAAGCGGCCCCGACGGCCAGTAGACGATATTCCTTTCGAAAGTCACCTGATGATGATCTTCGGTGCGCGAAATGCAGATCTTACCGCCGCGGGCGTTGGCCATAATGCAGTTCACGACGCTGTTGCTTCGCCCGAAATGCTGATGATACGAATCGGTGGAAGTGTTTACGACGAGATTGTTCTGCCAAAGAACACCTTCGGACCCTTCATCGTTGTACATGCCCCAGCCGCCGTAGGAAATCGAATTTATATCCATTATCACGTTATTGGTGATGACCGTGCCGTACGACGCGCCGAGCGTATAAACGCCGCCCATATCGGCCATCTCGCCCTTGCCGATATCCGTTATGCGGTTGAACGAGATTTCGTTGCGCTGCGCGTACGACCCCCAATATCCCCATGTCCACCCGACGGAAATGCCGGTGTAGTAAAGATCTGAAATTTCGTTGTGCGTCACTCTCGTATCCGCCGCGTGCGTCAGCACCACGCCGACGCCCTCGGGATTGACGCGCCCGCATCTCGTGATGAGATTGTTGTCGATGACGTTGAATCTCACAGCCCTGAAACTCGTGTCGACGAGAGGCTCGGTCTTAAGGGGCCGATTCCACGGCGGGTCCTTAATGTCGCGCGTTTCGGGATTCGCGTATTTAAGAATATTCGATTTATCGTTACCGAGCCAGATGCCGCCCGCGCCGGCGTCGACTATCTCGCACGAAACGATGGCGTTCGACACGCAGCCGTCTTCAAACCTGAACGCGTAATTTTCAGTATTGAAAACCTTGCAGCGCTCGAAGCGCACGCGGTGCGCGCCTTCGCCCATGACGCTCGCGAGCGTGGCGCGCGCAGCCTGGTGCTGATACTGTCTTACGACACCGTTCTCAAGCGAATCGCCGCCGGTGCGCGTCGCCGTAAAGGAAATGTTTTCAAAGTGAATGTCGTGGACGAAATCGCCCTTTTCGACATCTCCGGAGAATTTGACGAGAGAGACGAGCCCCGAGGTCGGCGCGATCGCCTCTATTGAAGAAATTTTCTCTCCGGAAAGCGCCCGGTATTTAACGCGCCCTTCAGTAACGTCATAGAACCACTGCCCCTTACGGGTGAAGCCGGCCTTCACGTTTTCGATATAAAAATAATTGTGCCTGTCCGCATCCCACTTTCCCCAGCCCCACCTCGCGACGCTTACACGCCCTTTGACGGCAACGGCTTTGGTCGCCGCGTCATACGACTCTATCGGATAAGAACCGTACGCCCACTTGACGAAAACGCGCCACTGCGCGGCCGCGAGCTCGCTCTTCGAAAGCCCTGCCAGAGCATCGCACGCATTCCCGTTCAAAACGGTCTCTTCGAGATAGTTGGTAACGGAGCCCTCGACAAGCACTTGCTCTTTCCAGCTCTTGACGGTAAACTTGCCTTCAAGCGGCAGCCTCGCGCGATCGGCGCGTCTGCCGTTCACGTAGAGCGACTCGAAAAACGCGAGCTTGCCGTCTTTGCCGCGCGGAATCGGCGCAGACCAGACGCCGTCGCCGTCGTCACGCCAGCCTTTCAAAACCCTGCCGCCCGAAAATACGACCTTGCCTTCGCCCACCCACTTTACGGGCGCGCTCGGAGAACCGGAATCTTCCGGCGTAAAAACGAGTGGCTCGTCAAATTCGTAAACGCCCGGCTTGACGCGCACCGTCCACTGAGAAGCGTCGCCGGATTTCTTCGCCTCGCGTATCTTCAAAAGCGCGGCGTGAGGGGTGAGCGAGCCTGGCGCAACTTTTATTTCGCGCGCTTCAAGAGCGTCGGCGGCGATAGCGGCAAGCGCGAAAACGACCGATATTTTCAAATATTTCATTTCTGTCTCCTTAATGCAGACGCATGCGTTTTACAGTTTCTTAAGAATCTCTACGGCCGCCGCCGTATAATCATTCGTCCCGTCCACCCATCTGCCGTCGGCTTTCTGCTTGGAGACAAGCTTGATGGCGATCTGAGTGTGCGTCAAACCATCCGTGGAAAACGGAAGTTTCGCTTTGCCTTCGACCTTCTTGATTTTCGAAGCGCGTGAAAGAGCCATGTCAACTTCGTTCTGCACGCTTGGCTCCAGAAGATCGTCATCAGCGAGCGGTTGAACCGAAACGAAAAGGCCCTTGGCTTTTGCGCTTTGCGAAATGATCATGACGCTGGCCGCCGCCGAATGCCCGGCGTCGGAAACAAGCATAAGTCGCTTCTCACCGCGTGGAGATTTCGGCGCAAAACAAAAGCCCTCATAATTTGAAAAGCCCGTGTTTTCATTCCATAAAAGTTTCTTTGCAACCATTGCGCCGTTAGCGACGCCTTTTACTTCTACTCTGTAAAGGCGGCCCCTAAAAGTCGGAAACAGCGGATTTTTCATGCTCATTTCGCGTTCAAGAACCAAAAGCGACCCGTCGTCATCCGCCAATATTTCGGCAACCCCAGAAATTTCCATTGTTTTATACGGATCCCCGCCGATAGAATCGGTATAATAGAAAACTGTTCTAACAACCTTCCACGGTTCGGAAGCCTTGGAGCGAACAAACTGCGTGAAACGGACTTTTCCGCCTGAAACTTTCGTCGCTATCTCGCCGTCGCATTTCAGCGTATCTTCATTCGCGAGCCACATAGAAAGCCCATCGCGGGAAATGGTAAGCGATTCAAGGCCGCGATTGATCCGCATATCAGTAAAGTACATTTTCGGTATATCCACCTTCGATATGCGCTTACCAGTGTTGGGGTCGTACGACGAGAGAGACTTGCCTCTTTCATCCGCGACGAAAACGCGGCCGGTAAGCGGATCTAAAGAAAGCGCCTCACCGTCTTTAACGCCTTCAAGCTTTATCGTTTTTATAAGTTTAAAGCTTTCAATCTCTCCGTCTTTCTTAAAAGACACTTTATATTTATGCAGCAGTCCGTCCGTATCGTCTATGCAGAAATACATCCCGCTCTCTCCGATAGGCGTTATCCCCGAAAGTCCTTGCGGGCCTTCGTCGTCTCTTATGAAAGTATCTAACGTGACGAACTGTGAAGCACACAGTTGCATCATGAAAAAGACGGCGGCTGTCAAAAAGAAACTTTTCATATCTGACGGGTCATCGCCTTTTCAGGGCACGTGTAAGGATCTGCATGTTTCGTGCAGTTTATGCACCCCGTATAAAGCTTATGCATGACATTTGTTTTAGGTATTTCAGAGAACCCGAGTTTGGCGAAAAATTTAGGCGCAAAAGTCAGCACAAGAACCTCTTTAGGTTTGAATGCGGAGACTCTCGCAATCACAGATTCGACAAGTTTCTTTCCGATGCCGCGCTCACGCATAGCCGTCTTTACGGCAACCGACTGTATCTCCACCGTCGCCGCTTCGGGATTTCCGATTTCAGGATGCACCTGAAAGGCCGCGATTCCGGCAAATACGCCTTCGCTTTCAGCGACTACGAACCTGTCTATGTTTTCGACTATATTGCCCATTGACCGCGGAACGAGAAGATCGCGATTCAGATTGATAAGCGCAAATATCTTCTCCGCGTCCTTGAGCGTCGCCTGTCTTACTTCTATATCCATCAGTGGATGTTCCCTCTTGAAGGATGAGATTTTTCTTTCGGTGCCTCAATCTTGAGGAATGTCGCAAACCTAAGAGCCTCGGCCGGGATTTCATCCCCTGTCGTATCGGGCATTTGCGATATATCGGGGGTATCGGCGTGCGTATGATGAAACTTCGTCTTGGGATTGACTATTTCACGCAGTTTCGCTTTAAATACGTCTATCCCTTCAAGCGACTGACATGATATCGCGATAGGATCTACGCCTGTCTCGGAAATGAACCGTTTGAGATTTTCTTCTGCGCTATCGCCGTCCATCTTGTTGGCTACGACAATAAACGGACGGGAAGAGAGCTCTACCGAATATTCGTCAATCTCTTTTTTGAGAATACGGTAATCTTCCCAAGGCTCGCGATTGTCGGTTCCCTGCATGTCGATCACATAGACAAGAACCCTGCTGCGCTCAAGGTGTTTAAGAAACGCCAAACCAAGCCCGACCCCCTTGGCCGCCCCCTCGATAATGCCGGGCACGTCCGCCATCGCTATTTTGGCGAAGTCGTCATACTGAACGGTGCCGACTATCGGATTAAGAGTCGTAAACGGATAGCTCGCAATCTTCGGCGTAGCCGAAGAAAGCACCGTTAAAAGACTGGACTTGCCGGCATTTGGAAAACCGAGAAGCCCGGCATCGGCAATGGTTTTAAGCTCAAGTCTAAGACGCCGCTCCTCAGGCTCGCCTCCGAGAGTGCGCTCCGTTGGAGCCTGGTTTACAGACGACTTGAAATGCACATTTCCATAGCCGCCGCCGCCGCCCTTGGCGACGATGACCGTTTGCCCGGGTTTAGTGATGTCGGCTACCAAAAGCCCCGTCTCAACATCGTAAACCTCAGTGCCGAGAGGAACGGGAACGACAAGATCTTTTCCTCTCTTGCCGAACATCTTCTGCCCCTGCCCCGGCGCTCCGTCCTGAGCGAAACATTTAGGATCGTAATAAAGCGACAACAATGAATTTATATGTTCGCTGGCCTTGAACACAACATCGCCGCCTCTGCCGCCGTCGCCGCCGTCCGGCCCGCCGAACTCAACAAGAGCTTCGCGCCTGAATGAAGCCGAACCGTCGCCGCCCTTTCCGGAGCGGACAAGAACTTCAACCTGATCAATAAATGATTTTGCTTTCATCTTCGCCTCGAATTATATCATATAGCCATGATTAATGGCACTTGCAGGGACAGTTGTTGCAACCCTTTGCGCATGAATTAGGCATCGAAACATCTTCACCCGTCCAGCAATAGGTGCACAGACGATCTTTCGGAAGCCCAATCGCCGCAACGAGATCATCAACGGACTGAAATGCAAGTGAAGTAAGATTGAGCTTCTCCCGAATAAATTCAACCATCGCCTTGTACGGCTCACCTGACGGATCAACATACTTTGAAATGTCCGCAGATTCACCCTCATGCCCACGGATATAACGACGGGCGATAAGATCGTATTCATTACGTGAACGCGAAAAATTAATGAATCTGCACGGATAAAGAAGAGGCGGGCAGGCAATGCGCATGTGTGTTTCGATGCAGCCTTCTTTGTAAAGGCGTTCAGCCTGCTTGCCGAGCTGAGTTCCTCTCACGATCGAATCGTCACAAAAAACAAGTTTCTTATCGCGGATGAGCCCAGGTATCGTGATAAGCTTCATGGACGCGACCCGTTCTCTCTGCTTCTGATCTTGTGGCATGAAACTGCGCGCCCATGTCGGAGTATACTTGACAAAGGGTCTAGCGTATTTTATCCCTTTTTCGTGAGCGTAGCCGAGCGCATGGGAAATTCCCGAATCCGGTATTCCGCAAGCGGCATCGGCGACTATAGAATCGCGCTTTGCCAAAGCGCTGCCGCAGCGATAACGGGCCATTTCAACATTGCGCCCTTCGTATGTTGAGGCTGGATATCCATAATAAATCCAAAGGAAGGAACAAATAGCCATCTTCTGGCCAGGCTCTACAACGGTTCTCTCCCCTTCAGCCGTCATTTCAACGATCTCGCCTGGCCCTAAATCGCGCACATAGTCATAACCGAGGTTGGAAAGCGCGCAGCTCTCCTGCAAAGCGATCATCGCGTCATCCTTACGCCCGAGAACAACGCTCGTGCGGCCATAACGATCGCGCGCCGCGTAAATGCGCGCGTCCTCCGTCATAATGAAGACGCTGCAGCTGCCTTTTATCTTCTCCTGCACATACTTAAGCCCCTCCACCAAAGAATCCTGCGTAGCGATAAGAGCCGACACGACCTCAGTCGGCCCCACCATCCCGGAATTGGTGGAAAACTGCAACTGCGCGGAATTTTTCGTGAAAAGTTCCTGTTTAAGTTCTTCGATGTTTGTTATAAGCCCCACCGTAACTATACCGAAAGACCCAAGTTTCGAGCACATGATAAGCGGCTGGGGATCCGTATCAGAGATGACGCCTAAGCCCGCTACGCCTTCAAAACCAGCAACATCATCTTCAAACTTAGACCTAAACGGAACATTCTGAATATTGTGTATCGAACGTTGAAAGCCCTTTTTGCCCAATACCGCCATTCCGCCACGATGAGTGCCGAGATGAGAATGATAATCCGTACCGAAAAACAAATCGCTAACGCAGTCTGTTTTCGATACTACAGCGCATATACCGCCCATAAATCCTCCTTTATTTCCACAAGATGCGTATTATACCATAATCCTGACGTTTATCACTCATAACGCAGGCAATCTATGGGATTTAATTTCGATGCGCGATAAGCCGGATAAAACCCGAAGAACATTCCGACAAACGCAGAAAACAAAAACGAATAAACGGCGCTTGAAAACTCAATGACTATCGGCCAGTTCTGAATGGAGCCGATCGTACGGGCCGTAACTATACCAACAAGCACCCCGATCGCCCCGCCGACCGTGGATAAGACAATAGCCTCGAGTATAAACTGGCAGAGGATATTGCGCGGCGTGGCCCCGATAGCCATACGAAGACCGATTTCGCGAATACGTTCGGTAACAGACACAAGCATGATATTCATGATTCCTATTCCGCCGACAAGAAGTGAAATCGCGGCAACTGCCGTCAGCAGAACGGTCATAAGAGAGGAGACTGATCCTATTGTCGACATAATCTCCGTCGTATCCCTCGTTTCAAAATCATCATCCTGATAATCGGCAAGTTTGTGCCTTTGACGAAGAAGCGCCGTAACCTCGCGCTTGGCCTCTTCAAGATAATCCATATCGATGAGAGATAAGTTCATCATGTTGACGGCCTTGAATTTCGACCCCTGCAAAACTCGGGAAACGGTCGTATACGGAGCCATGACTATATCGTCCTGATCCTGCCCCCAGCTGTTAGCGCCTTTGCTGTTGAGAACGCCTAAAACCTTAAACGGCATCGCCCCTATGCGGATTGTTTGGCCTACGGGGTTTTCATCTTCAAAAAGGTTAAACGCAACCGTCGTTCCGATAACGCAAACGCGGCTTGCCATGCGCACTTCACTTTCTTCAAAGAACCGTCCGTCGGCGATACTCCAGTTACGGATATCCGGCGCTTCCTCCGACACACCGCTTATACGACAGTTCCAGTTCTTATTGCGCCTTATGAGCTGCGCACTGACATTTACCGTGGGAGAGACGGCCGAAACAAGGTGCGACAATTCTTTTTTTATCGCCTCCGCGTCGCCGGCCGTCATCGTCTGCCCTGAGCCCATGCCGCTGCGCACCTGGCCTCTGCGGTGGCGATCCGGGAAAACCATCATAAGGTTATTGCCCATCGATGAAATTTCTTTTACCATCATAGTCGAGGCGCCCTTGCCTATGGCCAAAACGGAAATAACCGCGGCAATACCCACGATTATCCCTAAGCACGTCAAAAGACTTCGCGTCTTATTGCGCATAATGGCAAGGATGGCCACCTTAAATATCATTACAAAATTCATTTTTGTTTATATTCAACTCTTATGTTGTCGACGGTAAAATTATAACATATTAACGATGGTTTTGAGACGAAAAACCGCCCAGTCTAAAATGAGCCTCATTACCGTATGGAAATGCGCTCGGGACATAATTTTCAACCCGCCTGTTCACGAGAGAAAACGATTTATTGCAATGCGTGAAGACCCAAGGACAATCCTCTCGCAGAATTCTTTGGCATTCTATCCAATACGCGTTCCTCTTCTCTGATGAATCGGCCGACAAGGCCGCTTCGTACGCGCGATCGAAAGCCGGGCTACTGTAATTCGTGCGGTTTGGCCCAGGCCTTGCGTTCTTGGAGTAGAAAAGCTGAAGAAAATTCTGCGCATCGGGATAATCGCCGACCCAGCCTAATTGGTACATCTGTACGCGCCCTTCGTTGACAGATCTTAAGAACGCTTCCCATGTCATAAACTTCAGCTCAAGCTTTATGCCGATTTTCTCATAAAAGGAAGCCAGCAATTCACCGGCCTCCCGTCCTTCTTGAGTAGCGCGTCCCAATGAAAGCGTAAGAACCAGACGCCTCGAAGTCTTAGGGTCAACGCCCCCGGCATAGCCTGCCTCGCACATCAAACGCTTAGCCTTATCGAGATTCCACGAATATGCAAAAGGCTCCTTGATCTTTCCTTCAACTCCGTACGGCAAAGGCCCGTCGCTAAGAGTTATGCTGCCGTTGTAGAATTTCTTCCATGTCGGATAATCGAAAGCCGCGTTAAGGGCCTGACGCAATTTCTTGTTCGTCCCCACTACAGGATCATCCATATTAAAACCGATGTAAAGAACATCAAGAGTATCGCCGGAAAGAAGCCTTATGCCGCGTCTTGAAAGATCCTCGTTCAACGTACCGTCGCTCTTGACGACAGCATCCCAGTTATCGCGGGAAATATTGCCGAGAATATCGATTTCACCTTTCAGGAACATAAGCCAGCGCGTAGAGGCATCGTCAATAACGCAATATCTCACGACATCAAAAAGACCTTCTGCCGGATGGCGGCGCTCAAAAACCATCTCGTGATTGCGCCGCCAATATTTAAGGCGATATGGCCCTGTGCCGAACAAGTCCTTTCCTACTACACCTGCAGAAGGCATTGCCATCAGCCAAGGAAAATAATGAACTTTGCGCTTAAGCTTTATCTCAACCGTTAAATCATCCCTGGCCCTTACGCTCTTGATATCTTGCACCATCCACCCATTTGGAGAAACCAGGTTTTTATCGGCAATGCGCTCAAGAGAGCTCACCATATCATGCGCAGACCTGCCTTCTCTCACCTTAAACGTGTAGGTAAGCCCGTCAGAAGAAATTTCCGGCAGTTCACAATACCCCGGCGCTAGTTTATACGGCCTTGCCGTATAATCGATTGAAAGAGGAGCCTCGTATACAAGCGATATCGCTTGAGCTGTATACATCGCCTGGCTCTTAGCCGGATCCATCGACTCTACGCGCTCCATAGGACGCGTAAATATAGCGGCGGCAAGTAAAAACGCCATCATCGCGAGTGAATCTCCAACCTTAGATTTATCTTGGCCGGAGCCCCCGGCAAAAGCGCAAGACGCTTTGAAATCTCACGCAACTTCGGCCTTACCGCGAAACTGAGAGAGGCGTTTTTCACATAAATGAAAATTTTGCCGTCCTCATAACGTCCGGGCTTAGCCGGCAGATCCGGAAAGAGCATCTTCCAATTATCGCAAAGCGAATCGAAGAAGGCGTTTTTCTCCGTCACCAAATCCTTGAACGCCGCGTCGACAGCGCTTGAAAAAGAGCCGTGCCTTCCTCGCTTTTCAGGATCTATCGGCCGAAAGCCTTCCATAACGATCAAAATACAAGCGATGAGCCGTCTTTTGAAAGCTTGCCGCGCATACGCGACTTAGCCTTACCGGAAAGAATCTTCTCCGCAAGAGGATCTTCGACATACTGCTGCACCACGCGCCTTAAGGGTCTAGCGCCGAGCTGGCCGTCATAACCCTTGTCGATAAGGAAAGACTTCGCCTTTTCATCAAGCGAAAGAGATATGCCGCCCGCCTTAAGACGCTTATCAAGTTTTTCTATCTCAAGAGAGAGTATTGTTTTAAGGTCTTCCTTTTCAAGTTTCTTGAAAACGACAGTGTCGTCAAACCTGTTCAGAAGCTCTGGTCTGAACGTGCGTTTGGCCTCTGCGAGAAGTTTTTCTTTCAATACGTCAAAACTCGTCTGAGCCGTATCTTTGGAAAACCCGAGCGAATGTCCTTCTTTGGCGAAGTCAAAACCGAGGTTCGCCGTACAGATGATGATGGTATTACGAAAATCGACTATACGCCCCTGGCCATCTGTAAGCCTGCCCTCGTCAAGTATCTGAAGGAGCATATTTATCACATCGGAATTTGCCTTCTCAAATTCGTCGAAAAGTACTACGCTGTATGGTCTGCGCCTTACCTTTTCTGTAAGTTGCCCACCCTCGTCATAACCGACATATCCAGGAGGAGCTCCTACGAGGCGTGAAGAGGAATATCTCTCTTGAAACTCCGACATGTCAAGAGCGATAAGCGCTTTTTCATCGCCGAAGACACGCTCGGCGAGCATTTTCGCCAAATGAGTTTTTCCCACCCCCGTAGGGCCTAAGAAAAGAAAACTTCCAATCGGACGCTTCGGGTCTGCCGCAAGCGCTCGCGAGCGCCTTAACGCGCGCGAAATCGCGCCGACCGCGGCATCCTGACCGACAACGACTTCACTAAGAGATTTCTCCATCTCAAGAAGTTTTTGCGCCGTAGCCACATCCATTTTCTCTACAGGCACTCCACTCATCAAAGATACAGTCTTGGCGACATCAGATTCAGCAACCGCGATTATCTCTTCCGAATGCGTTTTGCGCCATTGCTCCAACTCTTTTTCAAAGTTCGCGCTTTCTATGCGAATCGCCTCGCGGCATTCTGCGGCGGAATCGAAATCGCCCTTTGCGACGAACGCATCCTTGCGAGCGCGCAGCAGATCTATCTTCTCCTGCATTTTCGTCAGACGCTCGGGTCTTGCGCTCGCGGCCGATCTCAAACGCGCTCCCGTCTCATCCATCGCGTCAATGGCCTTGTCGGGCAATTGTCTGGCGGGCAGATACCTCGCCGTAAGCTCCACCGCAAGACGCAGAACGCTTTCGGAAAACTTTACCGCATGATACTCTTCATACTTGGTCGCTATGCCCTTTAAAATCTCTATTGAATCGGCCGTGCCGGGTTCATCGACCTGAACACTCTGGAAACGCCTTTCCAAAGCGGCATCCTTCTCGATCGACTTATGATATTCTTTAAGAGTCGTCGCTCCCACGCACTGAAGCTCACCTCGTGCAAGAGCCGGTTTAAGGATGTTTGCCGCATCCATCGAACCTTCCGCGCCGCCCGCGCCGACCATCGTATGGATTTCATCGAGAAAAAGAATTATATTGCCGGACCTCTTCGTTTCGTCGACGATCTTTTTAAGTCGCTCCTCAAACTGACCTCTGTATTGAGTTCCGGCAACCACACGCGCCATATCAAGAGCGACGACGCGCTTATTTTGCATCCTTTCGGGAACTTCGCCCTTATGGATAGCCTGGGCAAGTCCCTCCACAACAGCGGTCTTTCCGACGCCCGCCTCTCCGATTAAAACGGCATTATTCTTGGTGCGTCTGGAGAGAATCTGGATAATGCGCTTTAGCTCCTTGTCTCTGCCGATAACGGGATCGAGCTTACCCTGCTTTGCAAGATCCGTCAAATCTCTTCCGAAAGCATTCACAGTAGGAGTCTTTTGAGCCTTGCCGTTGGCGCCTCTCTTACCGGGCAGGCTTTCACTCTCTTCGCCTTCGCCGATTTCTTCGGCAGATGACGCCTTTTCCGGCGGATTGCCCTGGCTGCCAGCCGCAATAAACTTTTCGACGGTAAGCCCCGCATTGAAAAGAAGCTGCGCGGCGGCATTTTCACCCTCGCGCATCATCGCAACCACCAAATCAACCGTCCCCACATTGCGGGTTCTGCCGGTCTCAATGGCCGCCATCTCTATTATCTTGCGAGTGCGTGCCGTAAGAGGCAATTGACCGCGCTGCAAAAGAGCGCTCTGCTCGCCGGAAATCATCGACTTCATCGATTCGGTGAGGTCTTCGGCGGATAGCCCGAGCATAGCCAATCTTTTCGTCGCTTCGCACTTTGGAATGGCAAGAATAGAAAGAAGAATATGTTCAGCGCCGATATGATCGTGGCCGAACTGACGGGCGCAGCTGGAAGCCGCGTTGAAAGCGTCAATCGCGTTTTTGGAAAATGGAATGTTCACAGGAATTTTCCTTCGGCGGTTTCGTTTAAAATAACATCTTCGAAAACGGAGTTTATCTCATCCGCTCTTGCCGCGTCGATTTTGTCGCGCTCGACGGGTGAGATCATTCCCTCGATTTCAGAAAGGTTGATTTGCGAAATCATATTTTCTATCGTCGCCAAATCAATCCCCTCCAGCATACCCTCAAGCGCCGCGAGCCTGAGAGGAGAGAGAAGATCAAAAAGCTCTCCTGAAGAAAGGAGTCTGGCGTTTTTCAGAATCGCCAGCGCCCTACAGAGCGAATCGCCGAAAACGCGGGGCATCTCTTCATAAAGCCTCACCCTCGCGTTGCGCTCTTGTTCAAGAAGATCTCCGACGAAACGCTTGGCTCTCTCGAGTGCGCCGCTATATTCAAGATTGAAAGCGTGGCCTGTCGATTTAACTCCGTCGGCATCAATTCCTACAAGCTTCATGCCCAGAGCCTTGGCCGAGCGCTGCACGGCCTCAAGCTCTCCTATAAGATGCAGCCCCTCAAGATGAAGAGCCCCTGCGATGCGGTATTCTTTTTTCACCCGCGAAACTGGCAGGCGCTCGTATTTTATCTCGCTCTCTTCCTGTTTGATCTTGCTGGCCTTTTCAAGGTTATCGACCATTCCGCCCATAGCCTCAAGAATCGCGCCGATAAAAGGCGGCGGATCTGTGATGGCGCCGCTTACAGTTATGGACATACCGGGCGCAAGACCTTCGATTTTTCTCGTGGTCTGACTCTTCTTCTGGCGTTTTTTACGTTCCGCTCCGGCACAGGCCTTGCAGACATAAAGCTCGCGCTCGCCGCTTTCGTCATCAAGGACTATCGCGGTTTCCGCGTCATTACAATTGCAGATTTCGCATTTCATCTTGTCACACTTGCATCCATCTGGAGCCGCTTCTAGCAGATTTTAGAACCGCCTCGACGAAGCGCATCGTTCTTACCCCTTCGTAAGCCGTCGGGAAATCAAGCTTGTTTTCGCCGGCGACCGCCGCGCAGAATCCCCTGTAAATATTCGCGAACGCCTCTATGAAGCCCTCGTCATGCCCCGACGGAATGCGCGATGCCGCGGCCGCCATGGGTGAAACAGCTCCAATATAGGGAGTGTTGCGCTTGTATATGCGCTCAGGCTCGTTAGGATATTTGACGCTAAGCTGATTGGGAAGCTCCTGATTCCAAAAAAGACTCGCCTTGTCGCCGTAAACGCGAACTCTTACGCCGTTTTCTTCACCCGTAGCGACCTTTGACGTTACCATCGCCGCCTTTGCGCCCTCATCAAGCCTCATCAAAATAGAAGCGTCGTCATCAAGCGTATTGCCCGGCGCAAAGGAAGAAATATCAGACAAAACACTCTTGATTTCAAGCCCCGTAATGTACTCAATGAGACACGCTCCGTGAACACCGATATCGGCCACGACGCAGCTCGGACCCGATTTCGAAGGATCCATCTTCCAGGCGTTGCGCTTGTCGAGCGGTTTTTTAAAATTGATTTTTCTAAAACTACCCTGAACGTATTCAATGTTGGCCTTGCAGATCTTTCCGAGTTCGCCGCCAGAAACAAGCTCGCGGGCAAGTTTTACCATCGGAAAACCCGTATACGTAAAAGGCACGGCGACAAGAAGATTCTTTTTAGCGGCGAGCTTCTCTATTTTTTCAGCTTCTTTACGCGTTAAAGAAAGCGGCTTTTCGCACAAAACGTGAATACCCGATTCCAAAGCCGCCTTCGTTATTTCGTAATGGGAATCGTTTGGCGTACAGACCGTAAGAAAATCTATATTGCCTTTTTCTTTTTCTATGAGGCTCTGCCATGAACTGTACAGGCGATCGCTCTTTAGCCCCGTTTCCTCGGCTGTTTTCAAATTTTCTTTTTTGTCGCGCGAAAAACACCCGGCCACAAGAATCGCCGAATCATCCATCTTGGCCGCCATGCGGTGTATGGGCCCGATAAAAGACCCTCTTCCTCCGCCAACCATCGCAAAAGATATTTTTCTTTTCATAACTGTCATTATATCAATGTCACACCGCCGTGAAAACGGATTTTACAAAGACCCCCTCTGGAACGGAACTGACTTTCCGCGGAAACGCACTTCAGGAGCAAGTCCTTTAAGACTCCTAACCGCAACACGCTTGGGGCTCCCATCTTCCCATTCGCAGTCGACCTCAAACGCCCCACGGGCGCATAGACCTCGGAACGAGCCTTTTTTCTTCCATGCTTCAGGCAATGCGGGCAGAAGATCAATAAAACCGGCATGACTTTGCAAAAGCATTTCAGTAATACCCGCCGTAGCGCCGAAATTGCCGTCTATCTGGAATGGCGGATGCGAATCCCAAAGATTATCGAATGTGCGCGTGGAAATGAGATTGCCGATAAGTTTATATGCCCTGTCGCCATCTCGCACTCTGGCGCGAGCGCATATTCTGTGCGCCAAAGCCCACCCGGTGGAATGATCGCCTCTCAAATCCAAGGTGCGGCGAGCGGCTTCAAGCCACTGCGGCGTGGAAGAGGAGATGAGAGTTCCGGGCATAAGGCCGACAAGCTGCGAAATATGACGGTGATGGCGCTGACCGATCTCAGCGTACCTGTTCTCTTCGCGAAATTCCTTCACCTGCCCGTCAGCGCCGATCTGAACCGGATCATACTTATCGATCTGAGTGCGGACGATCTTTACGACAGGATCGTCTTTATAACCGAGAATATCCGCCAGACGCAAAAGGTCGCGGCCGTTTTCACAGATCATCTGCTGATCAAATGCGCACCCGGTAGTCGTGTAATAGCGAGCCTTGTCTATCCCCCAGCGGATCGTATCTTCAAACTTGCCCTCCATCTGCTCGGGAGAGGCCGAAAACTTAGAAAGGAACACTCCGTTTGTTTCAACAACGCAGCGGTTGAAGAAATCGCTCATACCCTGCACAACGGGCCAAACATACTTTTTAAGCGCGTCGTTATCGAGCGTAAAATCATACCAGTCGACAAAAAGCTTGGTCGTCAAAGCCCCCGTGCCGGGTCCGGAGTGACCGCCGGGACCCTCCGATACCATATAAGGATAAACGGCAGTACCGACGCACCAGATATTTTCCGCCTCTTTTTCTTCAGGTATTGGCCCTAAGTCATGGCGCTTTAGATATTCAATTGCGAGATTGCGAGTCGTGGGCCTGAAAGCCGCATTGAACTCTACATACGGAACAAAGCATTCCGCGAGATTCGTGTTAAACGCCGGCCAATAATTCATCTGCACATTTATATTATGCCAATAGCCGGAGCCCCAGGGAGATTCTTTGTGAACTGTCCACACGCCTTGAAGATTAGCCGGCAGCGAACCGGGACGAGAAGACGAAACGAGCAAATACCGCCCAAAGAGCCAATATGTCTCATCGAGATAACGGCTGCGTCTGCCGTTTCTGTATTCCTTTAAAAGCATATCCGTCGTCTTTTTCGCATCCTCGGCGCACCCGTCAAGATTTATGGACGCTCTTCCCAAGAGCCTAGCGATATCTGTTTCGTGCTCTCTAAGAAGCGCTCCCCAACCTTTCTTGACGGCAGATGAAACGAATGATTTGGCGCGAGAGGCCGGATCATCAGAAGGATCAAGTTTTTTATCGTCCGGCGCTGAGAAAACCTCGGGGCTAAGGCGGTAATTTGTGTCACAGGAAAAATAAACAACAGCTTCATCCGCTCCTTTGACACTTACCGTTTTACCGTCATCGGAGATTTTTCCTCCTTGCTGAACAACCTCAAAACGACCGGCAAATTTGACTTTAAAGCGCTCAAACTCTTGTTTTACGTCAATGACCGCACCAGAAGATGACACCGTGCCTTTGCGGCCGAAATCCCGAGAGCCTCCTTCACTTTCCCACGGATGTAAAAACGGAATTTCAGGGCGCAACGTAAAATTGACGGCTCCCTTGCTAGACGATGTCAGTCGCACCGCAAGAACCCTACCGGGAAACGACGTGAAATACTCTCTTCTAAAGCGCGTTCCTTCAGTTTCGTATTCGACCCATGATACGGCCCTATCAATATCAAGACCTCTTTCGTACGCCGTGAACTCATCAACAGGACAGTCAAGATGGATTTCAAGCGCATTCGTCAAATTCGCCGCGTTCGGACGTTTTCTGCGCCCCGTAAGAACAGCATTATGAGTGACCTGAAGTCTATCCTTGGCGGGATTGCCGAAAACGGAAACGCCAAAGTGGGCGCACCCGAGCGGTATCGACTCTTTCTCCCAGCCCTTATTGGAAAGTTCCGCAGGCTTGTTGTACCTAAGAAAATGCAGCCCGGCGAACGTACCGCATGAAAAGAGCACCATGACAAAAAGAATTGCAAAGCGCCCCGACGTGCTGATATTAAGATATTGTGACATTAACTGGGAAGTACTTTATCGAGAAGAGCGAGCACTTCGTCGCCCTTCTCAATTGAACGATCAAGTTGAAACGTAAGACGCGGCGTAAATTTCAACTTGATCTCACTGTTGATGATCTGCTGAAATCTTTTAGCGTTATGCTTAAGATGATTAATGGCGGTAGTTTTAAGTTCTTCATCGCCGAAGACTGAAACTTTTACCGTTGCATCGCGCAGATCCTTTCCGCACGATACATCGGTTACGGTTATGAGCCCGGGAGCGACGCTATCACCCTGCATCACCGAGAACATACCCTCGGCAATAACACGCTTCAAAAGCGAATTAACTCTCTCAAGTCTATTTACCGCCATAGCGAACCTTCTTTATTTACAAGCTGCGAGGAAGTTCCTCTAAGATATAACATTCAATTACATCGCCTGGCTTGAAATCTTCATAGCCGTCAAAGCAAACGCCGCATTCCTGCTGGCCAGTAACCTCTTTAACCTCATCCTTGAAGTGTCTGAGAGTCTTGACCTTGCCGTCCCAAATGACGGACTTGTTGCGGAATATGCGGTATTTCTCCTTGGCGATAAGTGAACCGTCAAGCATCTGCGAGCCTGCGATCTTTCCGAGCTTGCCAATGTCGTAAATAGCCTTGATTTCGGCGTGTCCCTTGACCACCTCTTTATATTCCGGCGGCAGCAAGTCAAGCATGCACTTCTTGACGTGATCAAGAAGTTCATAGATGATTCTGAAGGAGTTGATTCTAACGCCGTCATGACGCGCACGGCTCTGGACGCCGGAATCGTTGCCGATATCAAAGCCGACGATAATCGCCTTGCCTGCGGCTGCGGTAGTGACATCCGTAAGAGACACATTGCCCGTGCCTGTGCCGATGATATTGAGCGACACCTTCTCGGACTTGATTTCTCTCAACGCCTCAACTATGGCCTCAAGCGAGCCTTGAGTGTCGGATTTCACCACGACATTCAGCTCTCTTCTGCCTTCTGCGGCCATACGGCCCATCAAGGCCTCAAGCGTTACCGCCTTCGCGTTAGAAAGCTCCTGCTCCTTCTTTTCCTGCGCCGTCTGTTCAGCCAGCGTGCGGGCACGCTTTTCATCAAGCATGACGCGAAATTCAGCGCCAGCCTCGGGAACGCCGGATAGCCCCGTACACTTGACGGGCATGGCAGGAGGCGCCTCTTTAATGCGTCGGCCGTGATCATCAATAAGAGCGCGAACCTTGCCGAAATGCTCTCCGATCAAAATAGCATCACCGACTTTGAGCGTGCCGCCGGTGACAAGAAGTGTGGCGCACGGACCAAGCCCCTGCTGAAGCTCGGCCTCGATAACATAACCGTTGGCTCGACGTGACGGGTTTGCGGCAAGTTCCAAAACCTCGGCCTGAACAAGAATATTCTCCAAAAGCGCATCTACGCCTTCTCCAGTCGTGCCGGAAACGGGGCAGCAGATAATATCGCCGCCCCAATCTTCGGGCGTAAGGCCTTCTTTCTGGAGTTGCTGCTTGACACGGTCGACGTTGGCCGTGGGCTTATCGCACTTTGTAACGGCGACCATGATCTGAACGCCTGTCTGACGCGCCACCTTAATGCACTCTTCCGTCTGAGGCATAATACCGTCGTCCGCCGCAATAATGATGACGGCGATATCCGTAAGCTGCGCACCGCGCGCACGCATCGCACTGAAAGCGGCATGGCCGGGGGTATCGAGGAATGTAATCTTCTTTCCGGCGATCTCGACCTGATAGGCTGAAATCTGCTGAGTAATTCCTCCTGCCTCGCCGGCTGCGACATGCTCCTTGCGAATCCAATCCATAAGAGTCGTCTTGCCGTGGTCAACGTGCCCTAAGAACGTAATTACCGGAGCTCTGGGCTTGAGAGTTTCAGGCGCATCTTCCGGAATAAGGTCATCTGCGTCAATCGCCTTCAAAACGGGCTTCGCCGCCGCTTTGTCGCGAGAATGCTCGATCATCACCTTAAAGCCGTATTTCTCGGCGACTTTCGTGGCGATATCCGGCTCAACGCGCTGATTGATTGAAGCAAGAATCTTAAGCCCCATCAAATCAGCGATAAGACGATTAGGCTTTACATTGAGCTTGGCCGCGAGATCTTTAACGATAACGGCTCCGCGAATAGAAATTTCTTTAAGCTCTTCATTGACGCAAATGCGCCCGCCCTGCTGAGGAACCTGAGGAGCCACGCGGGGCACCTTCTTATCAAAGCTCTTCTGACCTTCGCGCCCCTTCTTACCCTTGCGGCTGCCGCGCTCGTCATCGTCGTAGCTCTCAACCTTAGGCGGCTTGACCTTTGGCGGAGCTGCAACAGAAATCGTAATCGTAGGCGTCGGACGAGACTTCTGAAGAGGCTTGAACCCAGCGTGCGTGAGCCCGGTCTTCGCAAAATCGGGCATATTAAGATTTACTTTAGGCTTTACCTGCGCAGGCGTGCGGGCCGGCTGAGCGGCAGCGGCCGGCTTCGACGGGGCAACCGTAATCTTCACCGGCGCGGGAGGCGCTTTCACTTCTATCTTGTTGACCGCCAAAGGCGCTTTCTTGCCTTCGGCCGCCGCCTTTGCGATCGCCAGGTGATTCGCGAGTTTTTCGCTGTCGCTGTCACGCTTTTGCTTCTGCATCTGCTCGACCTTGGCCTTTTTATCGGCGCGCAGTTTTTCCACGGCCTTTTTGTCAACGCCGGACAACTGCTCTCTGATCTTGGCGGCATCGCCGTCTTTTACAGAACTGATGGCACTAGAGACGTCAACTCCGGCGCTGCTGGCTGCTTCAAGTACCTGCGCACTCGTAACGCCGGCTTCTTTAGCTAATTCGTATATTCTCATTTTCAGGCCTCTTCTTCAACGCCGTTTGTAAGTTCTGCAACAGCCTTGGCCGCAGCGTACACGCCCTTGGCCGTAACTTCATCAAGGCCTGTGGCGGCGATGAAACCGGCCTCATCTTCTTCCGCAATGCCTTCAACATTGAGGTAACCGGCATCGGCCATCTGTGTAGCTACGCTGAGGGAGACGCTGAATGTCTCGGCGAGCTCCTTGATCGCCTCCGCCTTTTGATCTTCAAAGCTCGCCGTAGCCATTGACTTCTTGATTTCAATGTGCCAACCCGTAAGCTTCGTCGTAAGTCTAACGTTCTGCCCGCGCTTGCCGATCGCCAAAGAATACTGATCGGCGGCGACCACCACATTGACGGTATTGGGCTGAACACTATCAACTTCGATAGATTCCAGTTTCGCCGGAGCGAGAGCCTGCGCAACGTATTGGCGAATATCCTCATTCCAACGCACAATATCGATCTTTTCACCAGAAAGCTCATTGACGATCGTCTTGACGCGGCTTCCGCGCTGACCAACGCAAGCTCCGACGGGATCTACGTTCTCGTTTGCCGTGCGCACCGCAAGCTTCGCTCTGAACCCGGGATCGCGGCTTACACCCATGATTTCAACGACACCGTCGGAAATCTCGCTGACCTCAAGTCTGAAAAGAGCTTCAACAAATTTTCCGCTGGAACGGCTGAGAACCACTGACGGACCCTTGGCTTCCTGATCGACTCTCAAAATAATAGCCCGTATGGAGTCTCCAACCTGAAAATCTTCCGTCGGGATTCGCTCTTTCGCCGGCAGAACCATTTCGGTCTTTCCGACAGTAACGTAAGTGTCGCGGTGAGATATGGCACTTACGGTACCTGAAACTATATCACCGATACGATCTTTATATTCAGAAAACGTATTCATACGCTCAGCTTCACGTATCTTCTGCATAATCACCTGACGTGAAGTCTGCGCGGCGATTCGACCGAGGCGAGAGGCCGGCATTTCTATTTCAATGGTGTCACCCTCGGCAAGAGGATTACCGTGATTGAATCTTACGGCACGCTCTGGCGTGATGAAGCCAGGACCTACTTCTTCGCTTGAAACGACAAGCGTATCGTAGACATGGAGCGAAAGATCTTTTCGATCTATGGCAACGCGCAAATCGTTAGTCACATCTTGATTTTTGCGTGCCGCCTGACAGATGGCCTGTTCGATAGCCGTCAAAACAATTTCGCGGCTGACGCCACGCTCGTTTTCAATATGCTGCACAACTGCAAGCAACTGACTGTTCATTGCCATTTTTCGCTCCTTTTTTGTCAAAAAACAATAAAATCACATCGGACAGACCTGCCTAGGCCTCCGAAAACCGACATTATTATAGCAAAAACGCCTATCTTCGCGCAACTGCATGAACATATTAATCAAAATGGATTTCACTCCAATTGTTTGGCTGGAGTTTCAGCTCCTCCACTTCATCGGAAACGATGCCCGTTGCTTTATTGAACTTAAAGACTCTAAGCACCGTATCGCGCCCAGCCATATCGCCAAAGGTGACGCCGAAATCGCCCTTTACTTTGCGACCTGCAAGAGGTTCAGCAAGAGCGAGACTCTTCTCTGTAATAGAGAACGAAACCTTGTAGCCGTCTTTTCGTTTATCTACTTTTGCCTTAACCGGAATCTCCTTTACGAGTTCCCATGTCACACCGTCGCGATAAACGCCGGAGTAGAATGTGTGAGGCAATTTTTCAGTTTTACTCTTCATCTTGTAGAGAGCGGCTGACACTTTACCCTTAACCTCCCCCACCGAAAGACGCAAATCGCCATTTCCGTCCGTAAGCTGGAAATCAACCGTATCGCCCATCGCATACATGTTTTTAAAATCGCTTGCGCCGTTCACCCATGGCGTTTTATCCTTGACATCATATTCAAATTCAATGCGGCCGTCGACACACTTGGCTCTCGCCGTGAACGGCAATGCGATAGCCTCATCGCCTTGCACCTCGAAATCGCAGGTAAAGGCGGTAATCTTTCCGCTCGCAAGTTGCTTTTTGAAATCATTGGCCGTGGCGACATCGGCGGCGGAAAAGACGATTTTTCCTCCGGGAATAGATTTCGCGCTATTAAGACCTGATATCTTAGCGTTAATAAAAGCCGTCTTTCCGAACAAGGCGTAGAGCTCGCCGTCGTCGGCACGGATTATGGAACCTCCAAAATCCTCCGACCCCTGCCCTGGGGGCGTCTTATCAAGAACAGTGCCGACATTGAAGCTTTTTGGCCAAACAACGCTCATCGGATCCGGCTCGAAAAGCCCAGATACATAGAAGCCGCGATCGTTGACAATATGCCATTCGCCCTTGTCGGTGCCGATTACAAAAATGTTGCCGAGCGCGCCGGGGAAAGCCGCCGTGCCGATTATATCGTAGGCTGCCCTAATAAGACCGCGTTTCGCAGGAGGCGCTGAGTGCCCGCCATGCACCCCCACATAGCAGCTCGGAATTTTAAAGAGACACTTTCCGCTGGCAATATCATAACAAGGAGAATACGAATGCTTCGTATTGTACTGAGCGTTATAGAAGGCATATCGTCCGTCTTCAGAAACAATGCCCGCCGTCGCGCCCATCCCGCCAGTATGCTTCGCGGCATCGTCCCCCATCCTTTTGGCTTTTGAAAGATCGTAAACAGGCGCGCCGCACTTAGTCCACCTGGCAACAGGAATAACATACCGTCCGGAAAACCATGTCATCGACTGGTTCATCGTCATATACCAGCCGGTAATCCACGAGCCGAGATCAATTGAAGAAAAATCGCGCCACTCGCCAGACTGCTGAACTTCATCGCCGTTTTCATCAGCCCAAGTCTTAAGCCCCTTTGCGCTCTGCTCAAGCGCTGCACGAAATTTCCATTCTCCTGGCCCCATGCGCTGATAAATCTTCACCTTTGACGCATCGGTCATCCACCAGCCGGCGATTGCGCAGTAAATCTCTCCGTTTGGACCGCGCCCAAAACGCGAACACCCCCAGTTCGCGGCGCGCGAGACATAACCTACGCACTGCGCCCGCGTTGATTTGCCGTCAAGTCGCCATTCGCACCCCTGACCGATCATTATATGAGGATCTGCAGGACAGATCGCTCCTCCAAGCGCGCCGTATACGGTAGAACCGAAAAACTCAGCTTCAAACGCCCCTGTTTTTGAATTCCATTTTGAAAAACGCCTCGGCAACGAATCGGCTTCAGCCACCCAAAGAGACCCCTTGGCGTCAATAGCAATATCAGCTACGTTGTATACGCCGTCCTTATCCCATTTCCCTGAAAGGCGGCGGCCGCCCTTCTTTCCGATTCTTCGAATCTCACGACCGTTTTTAAGAACTCTTATCTGGTGATCCGGCGCGCCGATAGCAATGTAAACAAGACCATCCGATCCAACCGTACGCACTGCAAGATCATCTGCGCTCGCAGATCGGCGTTTCACATCCTTGAGATTTGCCACCGCTACGGAAAGGACTTCATTCTTGAATGTAAACTCAAGTCGGCCGGCGACGTAGCGCATGCGCTTTGCAAGCCCAAGCTTAAAACCTGCAAGCGAAAACTCGGCGCTGTTCGTATTATCGAAATTATCGTAAGTGCCTTTCGCGGCATCAAGGCGGTAAACGGTATTATCTTGCCCCGCATCGTAGACATAGATATGACCCTTGCCGTCGACGGCAAGCTGACGGGCCGTACCAAATCCGCCGCGCTTATGATGCCAAATCATATTTCCGTCGAGATCAGCAGCAACGACCGCCTGCCCCGCTTCAGCGCGATGCCAACCGAGATACACGCGCTCGCCATCGCACGCTACCGAACACGGATCTCCGTGATCACCTCCCCAGCCGCCGCCCGCGACATCGTACGGATTAGGGCCCGCAGCGTGCGCCCAACCTTGAAGCTCTATATGAAAAGGCTTGTGCGCAAGACCTTCCCATGTATACACTCCCGCAGGAACCACATCGCCCACATGCGTATCATAGCAAGCGTCAAGCCCATTCCATAAAATCTCGTTTTCTCCCGCCGGCAGCGGCTGATTCGAAAGCGGCCAGGCCACGACATTGCCGGCTGCGTTTTTTATGATTACAGAAACGTTCGCCGCCTCATCAAGCTTAAACTTAATCGGCTTAAAGCCGCTTTTCACCTTCGCCGCCTTGAGCTTGCTCCAATCAACGGCAGGAACGGCCTTCTCCATCGTTACAGGAAGAGTCCTCCCATCGGCAAGACGCAGCGGCTGCAAAGACGCCCTTGGCGCAAACTCCGCAAGCCCCCACACGTCGGCGCGCATGAACGTCATCGACCGGTCAGGCTGAATACCGTCTCTGAAAAGATCCTTTGTGGTAAGACGCTGGCCTGCGCTCGTACGATAGTTGGGCTCAAAGGTAAGAAGCATTCTCTCGCCGTTTTTCGGCCGGTATCCGCCGTCGGTTATGAGCGCCCATGGTACGCAAACCTCCTGAATATAACCGCCGGGAACTTCCTTGAACGCCTCCTTTACGCCTTTTGACATAACATCCTCGCCCTTGGGTTGAGCGGAAAAGTCCAGCGTGGCGCTCGCCGCCGCAGTCCCATTCCTGTCGCGCCAGAGCTCAAAATGGGCGAACTTCACCGGCAGCTTCGATACATCCGTATTATGCTTAAGACCATTAAACGCGCTCGCGCTCTTGGGACTTGTCGCGAGGCGAACCTGCATACAGTCACCCTGCCACGGGTAGTCGCTTCCCGCAAGCCCGGGATTGTTCATCGCGGTTGCATCATTCCAACGAAACAGAAAATAGAGATTATCCCTATCCCACATGGCCGAAATCCACACGGAATACGAATCTCGGAACTTCTCGACATTAGAACAGCAGAATATCGACCCGCCAAGATCCCAATCCGCGAAATCTCCATCGACATTTACCGCCCCGGGCGCATGAACTATAGTGAACTTCACATTCTCGGTCTCCGTCGCGAATACGGCATACGCCGCCATGACGGCAATAACGCCAGATAAAATCCTTTTCATCTTAAACCTCCTTGTTTCAATGTTATTTTAAAAATAGTTCAGACAAAACAATCACTCAAACACGGCCTTCCCCCACAATCTCGGCTCTACTCCGGCCTGAGTGGGCTCATCGCTCATGAGTGAAGTCGCCTTATTGCTCCAATAAACGCGCTCTACGGAAACCGCACCGGAGGGATCGCCGGCAATGCGTCCGACATCAAAGCGGGTTTCTTTGGGCAGTCTCTCTGTTATGCAGGACAGCGGTATGACGGCGCGAAGAGTAAAGAGACCGTTAGAGCGCTGAGCCCAGGCGGAAAGGTGTTTAAGCTCCTTTACTGAAGATATCGTCGTCTTTGCGACATCGGATTTAAACTCCACTCTCTCGGATCTCGGCGACTTGGGATTAACGTAATCGTATTTGACGCAAACGATCTTTCCGTTCAGTTCGGCGAATAGAAGTCTTATGTCTCCACGAGCGGCGCTCTTGCGAAATCTATCCGCCCCCGCGTTAGTCTGAATCAAAAAATCTATCGCTCCGCCGGTTAAGAAAAGAGTGGAAATATCCTTGCCGCTGTTTTTCATGGATGAGCCGTTTTCGCGGCAGGTATATGAAAAATACAGGTATCGTCCATCATAGAAAGCGCGAAAGAAGTCGCCGCCCGGACCCCTTGCAAGATTTCCGCTCTGCCACACGTTATCAGGGGGCCTTCCCAACGTGACCTGCGGCGCGGGAATATCTTCTTCCAAATCCCCGGCAAGATCATCGGCGATATCGCAGATATTATCGTCCTGCGCAAATCCCTTTGGAGGCAGAATCCGTTTGACGGTATATGTCGGGGGCACATGACTTTTCGCAAGGTCATCCGCCTTGCCTTGCGCAACCTTGGCAAGATCTTTTTTCGTCACGGTAAAAGTTCCGCAGGGCAGGCGTCGCGCCTTCTCAAGCCCCCCTATTTCAATGACCGACGCGTGCGTCTTGCCGCAGACGATGACAAGCGCATCGCGCCCATTGAACCTCGTGCGTTGAAACTCGCCGAGAAAATGCTCATCCTGCATCGATGTCTTTTTAAGAGTGTCAGAATCGGGGAATCTCGGATACGACCAATGTAGGCCGCAGCGCTGATCCTGCATGATCTGCGCGAGAAAAACTCCGTCCGCGCTCATCAAATACACACAGCCGAGATTCGAATTGAAACAGACGATCTCTCCGATATCATCATTAAGTTTTGCAGCCCCCCAAAAACGCGTTGTGCCGATCAGCTCTCCAAGCCTGCGCCCAGACTCCGTAGTCTCATGGCTATCATGCAGCGAAGGCCAACGATTCCGGTAGCGAAAATTAACCTTCCCGTCGGAGGCGATTGACATTAGCGGCTTAGACAATGTCAGAATATTCCCTTTCGCGTCGACCATGTGCGAAGAGGCAAAACGCCCCTGATGATGCGCGGCTACAAACGGTGGATGAAGCTCAGATTGCAGATGACCGTAGACGGGATAGCCCTTCTCGGTGAACCCGACAGGCTTAAACTTCACGACACCACTTGAGTCGCAACCGAACGCAATTTCAAAATTGTCGTTCACGCGATTCACCCAGCCCGTACCGAGACCCTTGATATGCTCGTCTATGACGCATTCATCTGCGGTAATGCGACCGTCATCGTTAAGATCCGTCCAAGAAAAGGCGAAATTCCGCCCCTTGAACTGCGGAAGTTTCGTCGCGAGAAAACTCGCATTACCCCATGCGGCCACTGAACGGGCGCGGCCGTTTTCATAGACATAAAGCACATTGCCGCTGTTGCCCATGACATTTTGCTGATCGGTAAACCAGAGCCTTCCGCGCGACCTGAAGGCGTAGGTGGGAATACCGCCCCAGGGCCCGCATCCATCGGCTCCCGGACGGAAGAAAATGCGCGAAGGCCGATACTTTCCTTTCTTGTCCTTCAAAAATTCTATATACCCCCAGAACGCGCGATCGGCATTGTCCGGATCAAGCGTTCCGCCGCCGCCGTAGTTCGTGGGGCCTACAATGGATTTTTCGCAATGCCCCGTATCGATATTCCACACGCCGACGCGTTTTGGCTGCTGGGACTGCTCGCATATCCAAAGTCGCCCGTCAGGACCAAACTCGATCCCGTAGGGATCTTCAAGCGTATCTTCGTCCCATGGTCCGACCGCACGCCGTGAACCTTTGCCAAGAGTGCGGATCACCTTCAAATCTCTGTCATATACGGTTACCGTATGCTTTGCGCAGTCCCCGACAGCAATTACTCCATCTTCCCGCACGGCAAGTCCACCGGGATTTTCCGCAGCATCCTTAAGGAGCTTTTCTGTTTTTTTCGTCGAAGGATCAAGCCGCACAATATCTCTGCCGCTCCAAAGAAGAAGCTTACCATCAGGCGTTTTACGTATCTGGCCTGCCTTTGGCACAAAAATTGAATCTAACGGTTTTTCAGTTTCGGCATCCGCCTTCTCGGAAAAGTCCCATACATTGACGGCATCACCATCGCTAAAATACGCCTTATCGCCGATTACAGCGAAAGACTGTCCCTTCGCCTTCGTTTTCACCGCGCCGATCTGATCGCTTCGCGCGTCAACTTTCTTAACTCCACCCTTGAAGCCGTAATAGAAATCGCCCTCGGAGGCGGAAGTGAAAGGCGTATTGAAAACCCAATGGCGCGTCCCCCAAAGTTTGTTAAGATCCTTATCGCACTTTATAAGCCCATGAGCCGCTTCGCACATTGCGGTAATATACATAAACTCGCCCACGCGCACAATTGATTTAGGGGCAAAATGGTCGGCAAGCCAACCGCCGCCACCCGAACGGGCGTTGTGCCACGGCGTCTGGCCGTCGGCAAGCGCAGTCGGATAGAAGCAACCTTGATAAATGAGCGAATGATCGGGAATTAAAATAGCTTTATACGAATATTTTCCGACCGGCAACCGGCCGCCTTCAATCGTATCGCGCATATCCCACTCGATCGTGCGCTCGCCCTTGTCTAGAATATCCGCACTTACAGCGTGACTAACCACCTCGCCCTTGGAATCGGAAATCTGAAGAGAGACATAGCCGCGTTCGGGGACATTGACAGTTATCGGATATGCGTTAGAACTTTTGTAAGCGCATATCGAAACAACCGCCAAGATTGCACACAGTATCTTTTTCATTGGCCTATTTTCCTTAACTCATAATTCCTGTGAATTTCCTACGCGCACGCCCGAGCGCGAGCATCGCGTAAATGGTCGCGGTAACACAGATTGGCGCGATGTAAATAGCCGTAACAGCCATCGCCCAGCCCGGAACTCGCATGGGAAGAAGAATTGCGCAAACTGTAAAAAGCGACACTGTGTAGGCGATTTGACCGGCCATGATAACTTCTGGGCGTTTGGCTATGACCGCGAGAGCTTCTGCGCGGGCGCGAATCGTCTGGACGACGGTAATAAGAGAATAAAGCCCGATGGCGAGACGAGATATTCCGACAATGCGTGGTGGAACGTTCTGGTATATGCCGAAATACCAGTTTCCGATAAGCTGGGTCGAAAACGCCAGAGGAACAATGCCTAAAAGCAGCCCCGCGACAATGGCGTACACTAAAAGTCGCCTGTCGCCGGCATATTCCGGCGGAAACTTTATCGCTACCGTCTGCATGCGAAGCGCGGCAAAAGCCACGGGATTGGCAACTCCGAGCGTGACATAGTGGATTGCGAGCATATCCTTAGGCTCAAGCGTTCTTCCGATAAAAGCGGCGATTACTATCGGGGACAACATCAGAAGAAATCCGCCGAGAGAAAGCGGGAGCGTAAAGCGGAACTGCTCGAGAGTAAGTCTTGGAATGTTCGGCAGCTCCCCAACTTCTTTGGTCTTGGGCCTATTAGGCAAAAGCGCGACATAAGGCCTGGCAAAGAGCCAAGTTGCGACAAGTTCCACGCCGACGCCGAATGTCAGCGCCCCCAAGCCCCACCAAGGCCCCACAAGACCAAGTCTCGGAAATGTGAGTGCGATGGCAAAAGTCACAACTAGACGGATTAATGTAGCATAGTTCGCCTTGGCACTGTCGAGATTGTTGAAAAGGACAACCATCGGGACATTGCGGAGAAAGAAAAATCCGTTCATCAACGCGCCCCAAAGAAGCGTGCGCGACGCTATATGCGCAAGCTCATCCGGAAGATTAAAAAGCCCCGAGAATATCCACCCCGAAAACGGCGGCATCGCAACGACACACTGAAGCGCCAGAAGCGCCGCCATCATAAGAGCGTTAAGGCGTTTAAAGGCGACATAGCCCATCCATGTCTTCGCGAAAACAAGCCCGGTTGTAATGAGTCCTCCGCCGATAGCGCCGATCATGAACATGACCATCTGGCCTTGACTGAAGGCCGTAAGGGCATCAACGCCGAATTTTCCATGCGTAACGATTCCGGCGACAAGCGGATATGCGAGCGATTGCGAAAACCCCTGCAGCAACAAGGGGATATAGAAGCGCGTGACGCCCCATACGCCAAATTTCGACTCTCCTACCTCGGCAAATCTCATATTTATCGCGCCTGGAAGAGACTCCTTATTTGGTAAATCCCCTTGTTATTTCTCTCGCTATCTTGAAACGGAAACCGGTGGCCTTATACGAAGTGCAGCGCCAAAAGGCAATAGTCTCAATCAAGCGAGACACCTTAATCTTTCTTTTTCGGCTCTTCCTTCGCCTTGACAAGATCGCTGCGCTTCTTTGCCATTTGCGAAGCGCTGTACGAGGCGATGACATAAGTCCAGGAAGAAACTTTTTTGTTGAACTGCTCAACTTCCTTTTGAAGCGACGCATTTTCAACAAAATTCGTTCCTGCGGGAGAGAAAGAGGCGGAGACTTTGAAATAGCGCTCTCCTGTCTGAAGTTCATTGCCAAGCGCGGCAGTATAGCTCTTGCCGTTTTTAAGCGTTACCCTGTAGAGAGAACCTGTAGTAAACCCAAGTTCCGCCTCCGTAAGCTTAGGATCTGCAATGTCGGCGAAATCAAGATAGGAAAGCGCACCGTCAAGAGAATATGTCTTAGAAGAATCCAATTCCTCCTTTTCTCCCAATCCTTTAAGAAGCCATGAAGAATCTTTCTTTTCAAGATTGAGCGTCTCTGATTTAGAGCTAAACTCAACCTTAACTATCTCTGCGGAGGGAACTTCACAAATGCGCGTATCCGCCCACGACTTAAGATCTCCGTCGAACTCGGGTAGCGAATCTTTGACGAGCACCGTCTGCCCCTCAAACTTAAGATATCTAGCATCCGGATATCCGCCGCCGAAGGCCGCCATCTGACCGCGAGGCTTAGACATATGCTTATCGCCAAGTTCAATCGACGCAAGAGCCTTGCCCTTCAAATCCTTGATCTCGACCTTTGTAAGATTTGAAATCGTCCGTCTTGCGACTTGGCCGACTTTCAAATCATGAAGCTTAAGAACATTTTCACGCACCTTATCGATTGACGCGGGATAGCCATATTTTGAGTCGACCTTCCACCCGTCAGCCGTGGCGGACACGCGCAATTTACCCGCGATTTCAACAGCTCCCACATCTGAAATGTTGAAATCGCACGTTATTCTCTTTCCGTTGAGTTTTGGCGTGCGTACACGGGAATTAGAAGAAGTGAAATACGCTCCTACGCCAAGAACAAGCGCGGCGAGCGAAAGCGTTACAAGATTTTTTGTTTTCATAAAATAATCCTCACCTTATTGAATTTCAACGGCGGCGGCGGCGAATACCGTACCAGATTCCGAACACTGCGATCAAAAGCGGCATGCATACGATGTTGATGCTCTTAAGAATCGTCCCAAGCGCATCAATGTCGGAGGTAAGCTCCTTGCGCACATTCTTAAGCTTGCCTCGAGTATCCGCCTGCACTTTGCGGAATTTCACAATCTCATCCTGCTGCTCACGCGAAAGAAGCATGCGCTCTCCGTCGCGCTTACCTTTCTGAAGCTCAGACAGACGCTGCTGCGTTTCGCGAAGAGCGCTTTCAAGCCCCACCTGCTTTTGCTGCCATTCAGCCATAGCCTTGGCCTCTAAGCGATCGACCTTTACGAAAGGACGATTCGAAGCCCCGCGAGATCTCACACCGATAAGCTCTTCGCGCCCGGCATACTGCTCAATGATATTGGCGAAAAGAACGAGGTTGTCGTTGATGGGCTGAACAACTCGCCCAAAAATAGTATTCGACACGCGTACGCAGAACTGATCGGCCAGGAAGTCGGAATCTGCGAAAACGATAACAGCGCCCTTCCCGGTCTTTATTACTGAAGGCGGCGCATTCGTGGAGCCTTCTTTGAAATCTGGCCCCGAAGGATAAGCCGTCTTAAATTCGCCTGAAAGCCGCGCGGCAAGAATGCGGCTTTTTCCGTCGCTGACGAGCGAACTTGCCATAGCGCCCATACCGAACTGAGCGCTTTGCGAAGGGACTTCGCAGGAATGATCTTTAGATGTCATGAGAAGCGGCTTAACCGTAATGCCCTCCACGCTCTTTATGTCCAGCGCGCCTGCGAACGGCAACATTATTTCAGTAAGCGTCGAGACGACTAAATCGTCCTTTTCGACATTCGCTTTTGTGAGCGAAAGAAACGCGGGGTTGTCCTCGGCTCGGCCCTGACCTATGCCGAGCTTGGTTGAGGCGGCCATATCGCAAGTCACTTTTGACGTGTCGAAAGATATTCCCCACGCGCCAAAAAGAGCTCCGAGAGTAGACGGAGCGCCCGAGGGGGCAGCGCCCATCATCGGGTTCTGATTCTGCCGCGAAGTAATAAGATCCATCACGCTCATCGAATCGACGCAGGCTATAAGGCGCCCTCCGCGAAGAACGAACTGATCAATGGCGAAAAGAGTCTTTTCGGAAAGGTTCTTCGCATGAAGAACGACCAAAGCTTTGATGTCGTCATCGATCTTATCCGACTGCGTATCAACGGCTCTTACGTCATAATCCTTGTTCAATTCCGAAAATGCGGCCCAACCGGGTTCAGGCCTTTGGCCCTGCATCATCATCATTTGATTGGGAGCTTGACCAAGAACGCCGGGCAGCGAAGTCATAACGCCGATGACGGGACGCTCCGGCCAGGCGACTCGCGTTATAAGACGCGTAATATCGTATTCGAGCGTAGACTCCATCTGAGGAGATATCGCAGGAAGTGTCTCTTCGCGGTCAAGACAAACGGCAACAAGGCCGAAATAAACGCCCTGACCGAAGGGAGTCACGTTCTGCTGTTCAACGCCATAACGCTGAGCCCATTCCTCGGCATCTGAATCGGGCTTGGGATCATACGCCTCGAGAATCACACGGCCGCCGCCTGCAAGTTCATATTCCTTGATGAGGTTTTTAACCTGCTGGGCATACGTCTTGATCGCCATGGGCATCTCTTGCGACGATTGCGAGAAATAGAACTTAAGCGTCACATCCTCGTCAAGTTTCGCCAAGACTTTCTTTGAACCGTCAGAAAGCGTATAGAGCTTTTCGGCCGTCATATCTACACGAAGCGGCAAATTGGAAAGAATCAAATTAACAGCTCCGATTATCGCCGCAAGAAGCGCGAGCGCGACAAGACCTTTTACCTTACCATTCATCTTACAAATCCTTTCTGTTTCTTTTTTCAGCCCAATCGATCAATTGGCCTTGCGGCCATCGGTTACGACCTCTGCCGCGGCGAGCATAAATACGATCATACCGATGTAATAACCTATGTCGGCAAAGTCGATCACGCCGCGGCGCATTGATTCAAAATGCGACAGAAGCGAACATGACGCAACAGCATCAACTATCGCCCCAGGAACTCCCCACCCGGAAACGGCGTTTATCACCGGATCGAAGCCGATTATGAGAAGCGCGAACATCATGGCCAAAGCCACGACAAAGCCTATCACCTGACTGCGGGAAAGGGACGAGGCGAAAACGCCGATGGCCGTCGCCGCGCCGGCAAGAAGAACGCTCCCCAAATATCCGCAGAAGACAGCCCCGAAATCAGGATCTCCGAGCCAAGCGGTCGTAACCACTATCGGGAACGTCGAGAGAAGCGCAAGAGCGATAAACGCCCATGCCGCAAGGAACTTTCCTACAAGAGCCTCTTTCAATGTGATTGGCAGCGTCAAAAGAAGTTCTATCGTTCCGTTGCGCCTTTCATCCGCCCAAAGGCCCATCGTGGAGGCGGGCACCAAGAGAAGGTAAACCCATGGATGCCAGAAGAAAAACGGCGTCAAATCCGCCTGACGGCGTTCATAAAACATCGCAACGCCAAATGTAAGAAAGCCGACCAGAACAAGAAACGCCACAAGAAACACATAAGCGACGGGCGAATCGAAATAGCTCTTAAATTCGCGAGCGAAAACGGTTTTAATATTTTTAAACATCACTTTGCCTCCTGCATGGTGAGATTGCGAAACACCTTATCAAGTCTGCCGCCCTCGGGATCCAAAGCCCTGAGTTCTGAGGGCGTTCCATCGGCCTTCAATTCGCCGCCGGCGATAACGATGGCTCTCGTGCAGACGGCATCAACCTCTTCAAGAATATGCGTTGAAATGATTATGGCCTTCTCCGCAGACATTTCCTTTATCATTTCGCGCACAACATACTTCTGATTCGGATCAAGCCCGTCGGTAGGCTCGTCCATTATGAGAACTTTCGGATCGTGAATGATCGCCTGCGCAAAGCAGGTGCGCTGACGATAGCCCTTTGAAAGCGTTTCTATCGTCTGCTTGGCAACTGCCGAAAGTTTGGCTTTTTCAATGACGGCTTCGACTTTTTCTCTGCCGAGCTTTCCTCTAAAACCGCGACCGGCCGCAGTAAAAAGAAGAAAATCCTCCAC
The DNA here is from genome assembly GCA_904502135.1 of Kiritimatiellia bacterium. GTDB lineage: Bacteria > Verrucomicrobiota > Kiritimatiellia > RFP12 > UBA1067 > UBA1067. The sequence goes on along the minus strand of CAJGDE010000006.1, from coordinate 1,772 downwards.
CGTCATCGACCTATAGCTCGGCGCATTCTCCGGCAAATACCCGAAAGAGGCCTTGGCAGCTACAGGGTCGGTAATTATGTCATGACCGCATATTGAAGCCGTTCCCGACGTCGGGGGAATAAACCCTGTAATCATACGCATAGTAGTAGATTTGCCAGCGCCGTTAGGTCCGAGAAAACCGAGAACTTCGCCCTTCGCGACAGAAAAGGAAATTCCCTTAACTGCTTGAAACGAACCAAAGTTCTTCTTCAGATTGTCAACTTTCAGCATTTCTTTTTCCTTTTTTCTATATCTATGTCTTTATTTTAAAAAATTCCAAAGTACCTGCCTAAATCAAGGTAGTATATATTATATCATAAAAAACCGGCGGTAACCGCCGTTTGCAAGCGGTTAGTCGAACTGCAAGGCAGTTGCACAGGCGACCAACCGAATACCTCATTTTAAAGCAGCATCCTTGAAATCATCAAAGACCGCGCAAAAAAATTATGCGAAGTTTGATTTTGTATCACAATACACATCCCCAAATTCTCACATACTGCTCTCTTACAAGAGTTGACGACTACGAGGCGAAATCCTTACCACCGCATTTTGCAAAATGCGGTGGTAACTTTCATGGACACAGTTTGCAAACTATGGCGTGGCAATATTCGGTGAGCGGTGAGGAGCGTTAGTTTTTAACGCAGAGAAAGCAGAGTCGGAGAGACGCAGAGGTTTCCTTTCGTAAGGAGATCTCAAAATTCAGGTCGCAATTTATGGAATTAAGTCCATATCAGAGAAGTACCGCCTAATTTTCTCGACTACTTCGACAAATGTACAGTCTTTAACTGCAAGTCGATTCTTCCTCAAGAACGCCCTCCATTGCATGATTTTCTGGTTATCATTTGCAAATGACTGCGTCAAACCATCCGGGATATCTTTCGGCAAAGCGGTTCCCCTGCGAGCAAATGTTCGACGTATAGCCATTTTTACCGTTTCGTTCTGCAGTGATGAATCACTTGCCAAAAGCCAAAGATCATAATAATCTTTCATTCTACTGTTAGCAAGACCTCGTTTTACAATTGTTTCAAACTTCTCCGCGATAACAGTTTCTTTCGGATAGACTTTAATTTTAGGAGCTGAAATATCTAAGAGCGGCGGAAATATTGCCTTCTTAGCAGGCGGAGTTATCGCATCGCCAATGCCAACATCAAACTGAACAGGAATACGAACAGTTCCAATATAAGCTAAAAATGAGACACGCACTCCGCCGTAATCATCATCCTCACGAATTGCCCTAGCCTTAACAGAAAGCGAATCGTATCGAATCCCGTCATCCTCAATTGTATCAAACTGTGCTAAACCCCTAAACATTTCGGAAAGAGCCGCAGGATTACCCTCACCTCTAAACTCCAAATCCGCATCCATGGTCGGTCGATAGTTAAACTCTTCGCTCCAAAGAACAAAAAGTGTTCCGCCTTTGAGAATACAACGTGAAGCATACTCGCTTTGCTCAATTCGTTTCAGGAATCGCTCAATGGCATACCGCGAAAGAATTTCCGAATAAACTACATTGTGCTCTTTAGCAATATTTTTTAAGCGAGCCAAAATACTACCTTGTAAATTCTTTTTACTGCTCATGCGAAGAACCCTTCAATATACGGAATCACAATTCGCGACACCTTATTGACCGAAGCGCATTTCATAAACTCATCTACTGTAAAACGCTTATCCGAAAGCCCCTCTTTCAAAGCTGCGATTGCAACATCAAGACCGACTCGATTACGAAACTTGAA
>CAJGDE010000005.1 GCA_904502135.1 Kiritimatiellia bacterium | reverse complement strand
GTTTTCCTCATAGCTATCGCGGAAGCCTTCAAGAGAGGTAACCTTTTGCTCGGCATCGGAAACTCGCGATTGAAGATCATCAAAGTTTTCCTCATAGCTATCGCGGAAGCCTTCAAGAGAGGTAACCTTTCTCTCGACTACATCGAGATCGTTTTGAAGATTTGAGAAAGCATCACCAACGCCATCAAAGGTGTCCACCTTCGACTCAAGTTGATCAAGCTCGCGCTGGGTTTGTGCCAAAGACGTGCCAATGCTATTGATTTGCGTGGCTTGCCCGGAAACTGTCGTTTGAAGTTTGGTGATATCGCCTGCATTTTTACTAATTAAATTATCGTGCTCTGCAATATCTATGGCGTTTTTTGTAACAGCATTTTGCAACCCGGTTGTGTCACCGTCACCGGTTCCACCGCCACCGGTTCCACCGCCGCCAACTTCCAACGCAATTACTCTGTTTCTAACGTCAATAAAGTCATCTTCAAGGATTTGATGACGTCCCGCCAATTCGGCAATGTCCTGCTCCAATTCGGTTGTGTCACAGAAACAACCCGTGCCACCGGTGCTGCCACCGGTTCCACCAACCGTAGTACCACCGCCGCCATTCGGCACAGCGTACAAGCCATCGGGCGCGTCAGCAGCGATTTCTTCGGGGCTGGATACCTCATAGATATCAGCACCCTTCTTGATTTTTTCTACATCGTAGTTTGAAGCAGCCGTAATTCCGATAATCTTACTCATGCGTCCACCTCCGTAATCGTTACTTGAATTGTGTAGTCGTTTTGCGGCTTCTGACCAACCGCATATACAGTTACCACGCCGTCCTCGTTTTCAGCAACGAAAGCAAGGTCTTTTTCGTGGAATACCGCAAGCTGCTCAACGCTGGGTGTCAAGTCAACCTGACTATTTGCCGTCACGCCTGCAAGCGTCACAACCTGCGAATACGGGCTTTCTTCGCCTACCCAACCACTACCACGCAGCACAACCTCGCCAATTCTCGCCGGAGTAGCATATGCCAATACCCACTTGCCGTCCTTGACCATCATGACCTTGCCGTTATCTGCTGCCGTCACGGCAGGCATACCACCAACTTTCAGCGATTCCAGCCATTCCTCTTCCGTTCCGCTAAAGCCGTTCAGCACGGCAATTTCATAGGCACTCTTGCCGCGGATCACATCGGGGTTTACGATCGTACCCCTCAATACGTTACTCATAATTTACCCCCTTTTTAGTTCGCAAATGTTCCGTACTTTGCAAGAACGATAAACAAGTCTGCGCTGATTTTCTTGATCTTCACGTAGCCAAGGTTACTTGTCATTCTCACGTACTGTCCTGCTGTGGTGGTCATTCCGTCAACGTTGTGCTCACGGACTCTGAAAGAAGAATTTGCGCCGGTAAGATAAATCTCGCACTCCGCGCCGATGCCTGACGGCTGGTAAAAGTCAACCGATGCATTTTCGATATGTACGGCGCTGTAATCAAAGCCAACCGATGCAGCCGTAGTGAACGTTGCCGTGTCCGAAATACCGCCGCGATACGTCACGCAATGCTGGGAGCGAAGAGTAGCAAGGTCATGATCGGTTACGCTCACACGGGTCAAATCCTGTGCGCTATACAAGCATCTGTGCATATTGCCGCCGTTTGCAGTTCGGACACCCATAAAGCTGATGTTGCCGCCGCCCTGCGTGAACACGATTGCGCTGCCGTAAGAAACACCCATCCCCGATGCATTGCCATCAATCAAGGTCAAGCCGTCAAAATAGACCGTAGGCGTATTTTCCGCGCTATACCCCTCAATCATGATCGGGCTAACATTCGCCTTGACCGACTTGAAGTTTGTCACCTTTACAAAGCCGCCGTGCTTGACCGTAGGAGCAAACGCGCCAACGAAAAACGCAATCTGCGAGCCGTAGTCAGAGCAATTCTCAAAGGACACCGAAACATCCTCGCCGCTGTTCAAAGCTCTCAAGGTCACGTAATAGCCCATAGTACCCATGTTCTCGGTCACACAGTTTCGGATCACCACGTTCTTGATATAGTCGCTCTCAAAGTTCGGCTCTACGTAAAAGCCGCCCTTGGGCGCAACTCGGCTGATGTTTCTCGCCGTGCAGCCATCAATCAGCACGTTCTCGCCGCAAACAGTACCGCAAGCCAATCTGCCGCACTTATCAAACTCGGTGTTAAGCACCTTGATATTGTTTACGCCATTGTTGTAAACGCCGTCAGTAAAGCAGTTTTTGATCACGCAATCCCTGATCGTGATATTGCTTGCGCCTTGAATATGTATGCCGTGTCCCGCACCCTCTGCCGTGCTTGTGTTTTCCTCGATATCGCCGATGATCGTTGCGCCCTCAATGGCAACGTTATCAACGTCTTTCAGGTAAAGCACGGAAGAAACCTCTGCGTTTGCGTTGATGCCCTTGAGCACAGCACCCTTTGCAAAGCGGACATATCTGTTTGACGGCACACGCAACCGTCTTGCCGTATAGGTCGTAACAAGATACGTGCCGGCAGGGAAATATACGCTTCCTGCGTCAAGTGCCTTTTGAATGGCTTCCGTATCATCCGCTTCACCGTCACCAATAGCACCGTACATTTGCGGAGTCACGTACTTTTCCGCAATAGCCGCATGGATCGCAGCATGGCTCGCTTCCAGCTGCAACACCGCTCTTGCAATCACCTGATTTTCCACGGGGTGCTTGCTCGTCACGTCAAGCTCGTCATCAAGGAAACGCGCGAGCAATTCCTCTTCGCCCGGCTCGTATTCCTCAACCTCTTTGTCCGCACCTTCGGGGAACAGCTTGAACACCTTTGCGCCGTCCTCGTCATAGCCGATAATGGTCTGCGGATCGCTCAAGGGATTGAGCTCAACCTCGTACCAGTAATCGGTCGGCTTGGAGATCACGCTGCCGATCTTGGTGTCCTCTTCCGACAGATAAATCTGCACCTCTTGCGTAACCTCGGTCACGGGAAAGTCCTTCTCCAAGGCTACCTCGGACGCTTTCTTTTTCTTGTAAACCTTGATCCGCACAAGGTCACCCGGCATAAACGTATAGGGCTCGCCCGTTTCAAGCTTCTTGGCTTCCACGCCAAAAAAAACGGCATCACCCCTCGTTACGTAGATAGAGTTGTCTGTATCAATTCTGAACATAAAAATTCCCCCTTTCTTTTGGTCAATACATGATAACGCTCATATATTCACAAAAAGAGGGGAGCAGAAAAACCACTCCCCCGGCGTTAAGCTATGCGCTTTGCATCTCCGCTCACGGAGCTATCAACGCCTATATCATTGGCTATTCGCCAAGGATTTCAAACTTATTCCTTGTATCGCGGAATATCCGCAAGCGAGGAAATATCGCTGATCGCATCGTCAATCGTCGTGACGGGATAAGACGGCATATAGTAACCTCTATTCTCGTCAAACAGAAGAATATCTCCTGCATTCAGATTGATACGCAAATAGCTCTTGCTCTTGTAGGTATTAAAGCCGTTGCTGCCCTCTTCATCCAAGATGGTCTCCAAAACAAGGTTTTGCAGCGTCTGCTCCACGTGGTCGTTTTTGAAGTGGATCTCGGTTTCTGCCGTGACCTTAACGCCCTCTTTCAGGTCAAGCACGGGCTGTTCTACAAACAATTCGTGTCTCATTGTGACTCCTTTCAAAAGTAAGGGGAGCGTGTTACCGCTCCCCCATTTGTTCCTCTTACAGAGGGATCTTCACGCAGACCAGCTCGTCCTGCGAAATGATCTTTGCGCCGTAGGTGTCAAGACCTCTGACGTAATCGGAGAATCTCTTTTCCATACGACCTGCCTCGACCTCGTTGATCTGACCGGCAAAGGCAATCGCCATGTTGGAACGTACGATGCAGTACACGTGAGTTTCGTCACGGTAGACGTTGTTGGTGGACTTAACGTCATAGTTATCGTACTGACCGACAACGCCGCGCTTGATCAGCTCGTCGTTTGCGGTCTTGAGCTCGATCAGGTTGTCCTTGAAGGTCTTGTAGGTGCGGGGGTCGATCTCGATGATACCTGCATCATCAAAGTTGTTCTCGCGCAGCATGATGATCGCATCGTCCAGCGCGGTCTTGATGTTTGCCTGCGTCTTGCCGGCTGCGGTGATCACGTGCGTTGCACCTTCCTTGTAGGTGGTGTTCTTGGCTTCCTCGTCGTTGGAGGCCTGTGCCTTACCTGCAACGAGCGCACCGATGAACTTCTCACGGGTCAGAGCCAGCTTGCGCATAGCCTTCTGCTGGTACTTCTCGGGCAGACCGGGAACGGACTGTGCCTTGTCAACGTCCTTGACCTCAAAAGCGAAATACTTCTGAACGTCAATCTTGAGCTCCTGCATGGAGTCGGTCATTTCCTCGATGTTGATATCCTTGCCGGTGTAGTTACCGATGGTAGGATCACCTACAGCAAGGATTCTTACGGTGTTTGCGTACTTGCAATCACCCTCGTATTCGCGGGTGCAATCCTGCACCAGCTTGCACTTCTCTTCCAGATCGTCCTGAATCTTCTTGGACCAAATCGTCTGCTGGAAATACTGTACGGACATATTTTTTTACCTTCCTTTCTTGGTAGGGAAGCGTTATTTTTTATTACCCCATTGCGGCATGGAGTTGCAAACAGCCTTGTACAGCGCGGGGTTATTGTCGAAATCCTTCTTGGTGAATTTCAACGATTCCTCGTAGGAATAATAATCCTTGATCGCAGGCTCTGCCGCTTGGTGCTTCATGCTTCCCGGATTTTTAATTTCTTTCTTGGGTTGCGTCTTTTGGAATTGCTCATATACCTTGGAAATGGGCGTGTTCTCTTTGAACATACCTTGAAATTCCTTGAACTCGGGGCTTTCCAAAACGCTCTTATCAACGCCGATCTTTTCAAGCTCCTGCGCTCTCTCGGCACTCTGTCTGTGCTCTGCCAGCACCTTGAACTTCGCCTTTTCCATAGGCGTCATGTTCTCAATGCCGATCTCGGCAAGGCGGTCAACCTCGTCAACCACGTCCTCAAAGCCTGCGTTGATGAACTCGTTTGCGTCAGCCCTTGCAAGCGTTTCGATATCCTTTGCCGAATACTGCGGCTTTTGGATGATCTTACCCTTGCTTGCATAGAATTTTTCAAGCGTATCCGTCGCCTGATCCAAGTCCTCGGTTTCCAGCCCGGCTTTCACAACGTCGCCAAGTCTGCCGTACTTGCGCTCGGCAGCTCTCTCTGCGCTTGCTTTTGCACGTGCCTTTGCCTTTCCAACAATGGCGTTGACCTCTTCTTGCGTGTAGGTCTTAACTTCCTGCTGTTGGGTTTGTTCTGCGGTCTGCTCCGTGTTTTCAGTAACTTCCGTCACAAGGTTTTCGTTTTCATTCATAACGACTTATCCTTCCTATTTTTGATCGGGTTTTGTTTCCCGTACTTCATGCAGTTTTATGACGTAAATGATCGGTCATATAAAAAAGCAACCGCTCGGAAATTCCGAATAGTTGCTTAATTATTCTTCCTCGATTTCCTCTTCCGCGTCCTCGGTTTCCTCGTCAAGCTCGTCCTCTTGCTCGGACAGCTCCGCTTCCTCTGCTTCAAGCTGCATTTCCGCTTCTGCCATTTGGTCTGCCTGCCCATCGGGATCTTCGTAAAGGAAAGATTGCGCCCTCTGCATAAGCATCTGCGCCTGCGCTTCCATTTCCGCGATCTTGCGCTGTTCCTCTTCAGCGTCCTTGACGATCTCTTCAAGTATCGGCTTGGGAGCAACCGAATCATCGGGAAGTGCCTTGACGTATTTCTTGAACTCGGGCAACCTCTCCACGCTGAACATACCCTGCAAAAGCAGGTTTTCCAAGGTCTGCTCCTGCGCAAATCTGTCATATACACCCTTGGGCGTAATGTCGATCTTGACCGATGCTTGCAGCTTTATAAGCACGCTCTGCGGCACGTTGGTCATCACGGTGTATTCCTCACCGTTCTCGTCCGTGACCTCTTCTTCCATCAGCACGCCGTCCTCGGAGTTTACGATCAGATATTCAAGCCAAATACGCGCCAAGTCCTCAACGAAGTTTTTGTAGCTCTCCTTCTGCTCGGTCATGGGCTGCTGGCTTGCCTGCATAACTGCGAGAATCGCGCGACCCGATGCGCTCTCGGGATCAAACTGACCCGTAGCGGTATCGCCTGCACCTGCCAAATCTCGCGTGACGTTGATCAAGTCCTCTTGCAGCTTTACAACGTCGGGCGACATTTGCGCAGGGGGAAGCACGCCAACGATCTTGTGCACGTCATCCACCGTCTGCCCGTTGGTCATGATCACGCCGCCGACCTTGTTAAGATCCTGCGGATTGCTGATCTTGCTTCTGTCCGCAACCTTTTGCGGAAACGCCTGATATTTCACAGTAAGCACTCGTCTGATCTCGGTGCGGTTGACCTCGATCTGATTGGGGATCAAGTATCGTACCTCACCCTCACCGCGCGCGCTGCCCTTTTTCTCTTCCCATACAAGGTGCGCGAACGGATAAAGCGAAAGCCCGGTGTCCTCGTCCTCAACAAGCGTCACCCACCTTGTGGCAATAGAGTGGTGCACCGTGCCGTCCTGCTTGTAGAACTTGTGCACCACGGTCACGGCATTGTCAACCTCCAGCTTGGCAGCGTCACCTGCCTGCTCAAAGGTATCGTTATCACCGATGATGAACTCTATCTTTTCCTCGGAAATGCCAAGATCACGCGCCCATTCCTTTGCCGTGGTCTCGTGCATTCTCTGCTGGATCAGAATATAGGGCTGATTTTGGATATCGTCATCGTTCTCGTTGCCGTAGAAAATATCCACCTTGTCAACGATCTCATTGACGGGCAGCATCTTTTCACGGTCAAACCAAACGTACATAACGCCCTCGTCATTGATGGCGGCATCTTTGGTCACTCTGCGCCCCTTGTGGTCCATCTTGCCCTGCTCCCAAACCTTGGCGGCATAGCCGTTGAGCAGCTTGCAATACCTCTCCGCTTCCTTGTGGAACGTTCTGCTCTCAAAATTCTGCGAAGAGTAGACGATTGCATACAAATTGTCGTGAATAACCGACACCTTGTATTTGACAATGGGCTTGATGAAATTCTTTTGCACGGGTTCAACGTCACCCAGCTTTGCACCGTCCCATTGGTTGCCGTTGTAGAAGCGGTAATTTCTGTCCGTATCGGACAGCATATTTACCATGCGCTGATAGTTACGCCCACGCTCAAACAAGCCCCATATAGGCGTTTGTACGATTTCTTTGAGATCCAATCACTTCACCCCCTCGGAATATCTTCTTGCCCATGATCCGTGCCGTCATAGTTGTCTACGTTGCGGAGTATGGCTTCATATCGCTCTCTCTCGCGCTGCTCTGCCTTTCTCTCTTGGAGCTCTCTGATCGGCTTCATCGGGTCAACCTCGGGAAGCTCAATCTTCTCCCCTTGCACGACCGTCTGCCCGACCTTTGCACCGACAAAAAAGCACGCTATACAAAGCGCGCCCACAACGAGTATCAAAAGCGTCATCAAAAGTATTTGCATATATCCCCCTTGCAGTAAATATTTATACAGGCACGATATCGCCGCCCAAGTCTTGGTACGTTTGCATCGTGCGCTCTACGTTAAAGCTGGTATGCGGACTCACAATAATAGGCTCTTGTGTAAATACCACTTGATCGCGGATATGGTGCGCAATCGCCAAGCCCATCATTTGGTCATCGTGACCGCCCTCGGGTGCTTCTATACGCCCCTTTTCGTTGCGTATGATCGTCAAAAGCTCTTCCAAGGTATCTTGGTCATTGATCGTGTCGCAATGCTCTCTGACGATTTCTATGAGCCTTGAAAGGATAGTCGGGCGCGTCAAGCTCGTAGTCTTAAAGCCGAACCTCTTTTCCGTCTTGCCCGTGTAGGTGTCCTGCGCTTCTCTTACGTATTGCTTGGGATATCCAAGCCGTTGCAGCTCCATGATCGGGTACGAATCAAAGTTTGCTTCTATGCCGATCAAAGCCTGCTTGTAATACATACCAAGGCAATACATCTGCTTTGCGTATTGGTCAGCGTCAAATTGGTGCTTGAGCGTTGCCACCTGCACCCCGGTACGCGCATCAAGCACGTGCCCGGTAAAGGAGTCAGAGCCCTCGCCTGCCGTATCACCGCCTATGCAGTACTCTGTAAATGCAGGCTGATTGGGTAGCGCATATATCTTGATATAGCCCCCTCGGTCATTGACCCATTGGATATTGCTGATCCGCAGTCCGTCATAGTCATAGCGGAAATAGCCCGTCTTGATCGCTCTCGGTATCTCGTCAAGCCGCTTCTGAATAGCCCTTGCATCAAACACGGTCTTGCCCAAGATGCCCCACTTGCCAAGGCAGTAGACCTCATAGGTGTACTCGTCAATATATTGCAAGTCCTCAAGAGCTTTTCGGTCATCGTCCGTTAAGAATTTGTTGTCCTTGTACGTAGTCCAACATACTGTAGCAAGCCCCGAATCAATGAAATGCTTCTTGATCCAATGCTGAATGTTTACGGGGTTGAACGACAGCACGATCTGCTTCTTGGAGCTACCGCCACGCAAACGCACCTTTAACTGGTTGATATCCGCTTCCTGCATCTCGGTCGCTTCCTCGCACCATATATGCGTCAGCTCTCCGTTTTCAAACGTGATCGACTTGATCTTCTCAACGTCATCAAGACCTGCAAAAGCAACCTCGTTGCCAGTAAGCAGGCACTTGATACGCATATCCGACTCGTTGATCTTGAAATGCTTTGACAGATTCCAGTTTGATATGACCTGCTTGAGAAGCGGAAACGTAGAACGCCTATTGGTATCGCCAGTTTGTCGCGTCACCAAGAGATTGCACCTTGTCGGGTGTATCAGCTTGTATATCCACCTCTGCCCGATAAAGTAGCTCTTGCCCGAAGAACCACCGCCACCGAACACAAGGTAACGGTCATCGTTGTCAAGGTACGGCAGGTACACTTCATTGAATACCTTTTTGGATATCTTGATATTAACGTCCATCAATCATCACTCAATTCAATGTTGATATTCACCGTGCCGTTTACGTCTGCTTCAACCTTTGTCGTGTATTCCCCTGTCATCTTATTCATAAGGTCAATGGCGGTCTGTCTTGTTTTAAGGCTTGCAGGCACTATAATTTCGCATCTCTCGCCCTCAACGATACGCACGACCACCTCATGCTCTTCACCCTTGGCAATTCTTGTAAGCAATTCAAGCCGCTCCTGCGCACTCATGATCTTTTCTTTCATCAACTGTTCGCGCAGCTCGTTCACCCTTTGGGAAATCTTTGGGTCTTTCAACAACACGGACGCTTCACGGTATATAGCATTGTCGCTCATATTCTTACAGCTATATGCGGATCGGTATGCTTCCGCTTGGCTCATGCCCTCAATGATACCCTGCACGAATTTCACTTGCTTTGGCGTCAGCATATCCTCTCACCCCTTTCTATCGCGCGTGTTTTCCTCAAATATGCACGTTACGCCCGAGCACCATAGGCGACCGCCAAGCAGCCGCCGCAGGAGTCACTATTTGACGGATATCCCACATGGTCACGCATGAAATATCCGCTGGTGCTTCTTGATATATAGCAAAAGGGACACCCCCACATGCAGGAATGCCCCTCTCTGTATATTTTCACAGTATTATTATAACTCAAAAATCGCGCACGTGTTGGTGAACATGGGGTAATTTGGGGTAATATTGGGTAACGCGCTGATTTGAATTGCTATATTCAAAAAGAGCTGACCGCTTTGGTCAGCCCTTTTCTTTATTGCTCGTCAAGCACCGCTCCAAGCAACCGCACAGCGTGCTGCTTTTTCTTTTTTGCCCAATCGTAGCTTTTCTTGTACTGATACGCGATATCTTTGAGGGTATCGTATTGCATACGGTCAAGCTTTTTGTCATACTTGCCTACGTAGAGCTTGTGCAGAATATCATACTCAACACTCGGTAACCGCTCGATGGTGCGTATGATGTTCTGCTTTTCCACCTCAAGGGCGTTGATCTCACCCTCAAGCACGGTATAGTTGATAATCGCGTCAGCTCCACGATGGAGATTTCTTGAGGATTGCACGCGCTCACCGAAGGCTGCACCGCAGAGCCCCTCGGCAGAATCTACCCACCGCGCATGCTCTCGCATCTTGTTTAAGATCAGCACGTCTATCTTCTTGACTCTTTCAAGATACGTTTCCGCTCTCACGGTTATCCCCCCTCGTATTTCCAAGTGTAACCCTTGCAGGTCGTTCCATCATGGCAGGCTTTTCGGATTGCCTTGGGCTCTACGCCCATTTGGTCTGCCGCCACCTTTGCGCTGCCGTAAATCTCCACCTTATCCCCTTGCGTTGCAATCACCCGTCTGCTCCTTGGTGCTTTGAGCTCGTGCCTATGTAAATAGCAGGTCGGTTTACAGTAATAGCCGTAACCGTCTTTGAGCGCATGTTGGGAAGCGGGCGGGAATTTTTTGCCGCAATATCGGCATGTCTTTTCCGGGATATCATTACACCTATCCATTTTGCAACGTTCCTTTCAAAGCGTCCGCTTTTGCTCTGATCTCGGGATCTTCCGCAGCCGTTTTCGGTTTCGGCTTGCCGTAAACCTCTTCGTAAAGGTCATCACCGCAAGCCTTGCGCAGAGCAGCTTCGTAAAATTCATCGGTGTCAAACGTTCCCTGCTTGCCTTGCTGTACAGATTTTTCCGACTCTGCCGGCTCTTTCAATCTCTCGAATATAATGCCTTTCCATTGGTTAGACATACACTCGTCAATCAGATCGCAGATCGGCTTATCATTCTTGTGAAGCGCAAGGTACTTGTTCTCGATCTTGCGCAACAATGACCTTAATCCCTTCTCCACGTATTCCTCTTTACGTTCGTCCTTGTAAATGACCCACTCTCTTGCTTTTTCTATAAGAGTGTCAGATAAGATAAATTCGCTGTACAGACTTTCAAAAAGAGTGAGATTGTGTCCTCTCTTACTCTCTTTTTTTATCTCTATATCTGTTTCTTTTTCTTTATCTCTTTCTTTATCTGCTTGGCTAACTTTAGCTTTACTGTTAGTTTTACTCGGTTCTTTACCCGAAGTTAATGCCTTTTGCTTTGCCCGGTATTCCCTCATGTAGCCGCGCATATACTCCTTTTTGCTTTCAAGCTGATCAAGGTTTTGGTGCTTGCCCCAGTTCGGTATCGTGATCACTCCATCAATGATCTGCACCATGCCGAATTGCTCAAAGGTCTGCAACGCCATCGTGACCGTTGACTCCTTCATGCGGAAGATGGTTGCAAGCATCTTGTCGGTATAGGGCATTCTCCCCAAGAGGAACACACCGCTGTTATTCTGCTTTCCGGCAAGGCATAGCAGCTTAAACCAAACCGTGATAATGGCATAGGCATCGGGCAGGCTCTCGATCAGAATGATCTTTTCATCATCAAAGATATCCGTGGTAATCTTGATCCACTTCACGTCAGCCATATCATGCACCCTTTTCTTTCAGATAGCCCATGATCTCCCTCGTGATACCGTCAAACTCCGCTCGCACGTTTTCGGGCAAGTGGACGATCATGCCGCGCAGCTTCTCGCACGAAATAGCAAGCAATTCCTCTCGGCTACGAATATCGTTGCCGCAATAGAAGCAATACCTCGCTTCACGACCGCTCTCATGCAAGCACTTCGGACAGATTTTTACGGCATCCGAATACCGCCCCTTGATGATCTTTCCGACCGTGGAGTCAGAAACACCGACCTCTTTTGCAATGTGCAAATAAACGGTCATGCCGCTATCCCACAGCTCATAGATCTTCTGTTTCTGCTCCTGCGTTATATGTGTTCCTCTGCTCATACAAAATACTCCCTTCTGCTTTTTTTAATTCATCGATCCTCATTTGCGGAAATCCGCAGGTGGGAAAACACCTTTTCATTTGCTCTGACAGCCATGCATTGAGCTCTTCCTCGGTCTTAAACCGCTCGATGGTACGGTAAAAGCGTCGCCAGCTCGCTATGTATTGCAAAAGCTGTTCCTCGTCAGCCCCTTCAAAATCGTGCTTGTATATGCAGTTAGCCTTGATCATGACCTCTTGCACGCGCTCGTTTTCCTTGTCCATGCCGTTGTACATCTGATCCGTGAAGAATTTATTGATCTGTTGCCGCTGATATTCGGGCAACCGCTCAAAAGGACGCGGCGGTTTTTGGGGTTTCGGAACGTTAGCTTTCATCGGCTTTGTCCTCGCTTTGCATCACCGCAGACAAAATCTCGCAAGCTACCGTCAACGCACCGCACACGGCATCATTGTCGGTAACCCAAGAAACGCACTCAATAATGCCAATCGCCCGGTGCATATTCTCTCTGTTTTCCTGTGTCATTCGATGCCCCCTAACTCTGCCTCGCAACCGGGGCAGCGCACGTCTTCCTCGTCAACTTCCCAAGAGCCAAACACTCTGTCGCACAAGGGGCATTTATACATTGTTCCAAAATGGTTATTGCTATAGTTGCTTAATACTATTGCTTTCGGCTTCTCTACAGGCTTGCCCTCGTTTTCCTTGTTCACATCGTCAAAGAAATTATGTGCAAGCTCTATAAACGCATCGTAGCACTCGTTGCAAACATCGCCCTTTGCTACAATTCTGTCGGCGTTGGAAAATTTCACTTCACAGCTGCCCATATTTAGCGGCTCAAAATATTTTTCGGGGGTGTTGTCGGTGTACTCCGTTTTTCCGCACCGGTCACAAACGACCTTATATTGTTTTGTTAATACCGTTACCATTGGTTTCTCCTTTCAACCCCATTTGCTAATCGCCCAAATAATCACCGCGACCACCAAAGCAACCGGGATCGCAATCGACATAGCGAAAGCAAAGGTGTGTAAAATTGATTCCATATCATTCTCCTTTTTCGGGCGTTTTTGGGAAACGCTTAACATACTCTTCAAGCAGCTGGTTGACAACATAAACCTGCCTGTAATATTTGTCTAACAGCATTTTTCCTTTGCGGCTCTCTTTCTCAATAATCCTCAACCACCGCTTTTTCACCCGCAATTCATAAGACTCTTTTATCATTTGTTTGAGCTCGTCCATATCATTCTCCCTTCCTCATAACCTACCGGAAAACGCAAATTTCAATAGCTTCAATGCGAGCTTGAAAGATTGCTTTTTTGTGAGGTGCATTCTTGTTAATATAAATACTTCTTCCGGAAGGGGATAATCGCACCAGCCGTATTCATTACATTCCGGGTGCCTCTTTGGAAGGTCAAGCCCAAGAGCCTTTGCATCCTTCCACATAATGATTGCTTTGATCTTTGATAATCCAAGCCAAATATGAGGTTCTACCGCAGACGATATTTGGATATTACACTCTTCTCCATAATCATCTTGAAATTCGATTATTGAAAAACCTCGATTTGTTATGCGATTCTTAAAATTCATTCCGCATCTCCTTTCTTGGGCGGCTCGGGCAGCGGCATCCAATGTGTGACGTCCATAGCATTTTCAACGTTATCGTAAGATACGTTAAATAATTTATACGTTGGATTGTACGTCAATTGCCATATTGTACCTTTTCGTGTACAGCAAATAACATCACCGTATTTATCGGGCAACCTATCCTCAACGCTGATCCACTCACTCTGCTTGATTTTTGCCTTTAATCGGTCTATCTTCTTGTGAAGTTTTATGATATGATCTCCAAGGTCGCAGTTCTCGCAATTTCCGCTCTTGTAATCCCAACAATGGTTTCGGTTAGGGCATTTTCTGTTTTTCATCGTCCGCTCCTTCCATGTACTTCTGATAGAGATCGTCAATATCACACGAAATATAGGCAATATAGGTGATCGCAGTATCGCACTCGTCACCGTCCTCATACTCGTTGCAATCGCTATGATGCTTGTCTATGATCTTATCAATCTCTGTAAAGATTTTTCTCACAAGCTCGGTCTGCTTGCTATAGCCGCACATTGCAAGATGCCGTGCGACCTGTCGCTTGCTTTGCTCGTCGGTAAATAGATTCCACCCTGCCGTGGATAAATCATTATAAATCTGATCCTCAGTTTGCTTTTTCTCAGGCAGCTCCTTTAATTTTCGCTCCGCGATCAAAGCTGCCACTTCGTCAAGCGGCACTCCCATGATCGTGTCAATGAGATCCCTGCCGGTTACAGGTGGGTATTTTTGCGGATCAATGATAACAACACCGTTTGCGATCAGATAGTCCGCAAGGTTTGCCGATGTTTGGTAAGTCTTGCCCTGCGCCCGGCTACCGCTCGGAAATTCGAATTTCGGGGCGTTGCGGATCAGCTCTATCAATCTATCTTTCATCGTTTACTCTCCTGTTCCAAGCTTTTACGCAATTCGATATACATTCTTCGCGTTTCATGCTGTATTCGGATTTTGATTCTCCTTTAGCGAAACATTCTGTGCATATTACGTAATGATCCCGGATATACATACCGTGCCCATGGCATTCCGTTTTCTCGGACAGTATCGCCTTGCCACCACAGAAAGGACAAGGCTTTAATTTCGGCTCGCTCATTCCTCGCCCCTCCACTTCCAGTTACTACACTCGCGGCACTCACGGCAAGGGCAATCGAGCTTACACTCCATGCAATCACACTCGCAATCGGGATGTAAATTATAAGCCTTGCAGATGTAGCACACGTCACGCACACCGCACGTCTTTACGTCCGCAACAAGACCGTCATACGCTGCCTTTAACCGCTCGATCTCGCCGGCTGCCCGGTCAAGCAGCTCTCGGTTATCTCTGCTCTGTTTAGAGCGCAATTCTTCTACAAGTGACATATCAATCTCCTTTATTTCCGTAAAATTCTGATACGAGCTTCGTAAGTGGTTTCAAACCAAATCGGATCTACTTTTGCTACTATATCGAGCAAGTCTTTTTCCAATATCTCTTGCATTATCTTGGTTGCCAATATTCGTTTTACCTTTGCTTCCAAGCCCTCTACGTCTTGTTTTATTGCCAAATTTTCAGCCACGACCTCGGCGCAAATAGTGATAGGTGTTTCATAGTGATACTCAATTTTTGGGGCTACCGGGAGCACTACGTGACCGCCAAGCTTCTTGATAAGCCAATGCTTGAATTTAATCCATAGATTTTTCATATCACACCCCCGTACTTCCAATGCCGCCGCGATCCGCGTTACCAAGCTTCTGAACCTCGATAAAGATCACGCCCGGCTGATGCTCGATCAAACGGAACTGACAAATGCGCTCGTTCTTTCTGATGACGGTATTTCTCGTTGCGTAGGCAAGGAAATTCCACTCGTCATTGTCACCCTTGTAGCTCTCGTCAATGACTCCGATGCTGTTGACCAAAATCACACCGTACTTCTTGAACGTGCTGGACCTCGGCGCAACCAATGCTTCATATCCTTTCGGCAACTCCATAGCCACGCCCAAAGGGATCATTTTGTACTCACCTGCATAAAGCTCGGTATCTTCCGCGCAGCGCAGGTCGATCCAATCACCGTTGGAAAGGATCTCAATTTTCTCGATATCTCTTAAATACTTGATCTTGATATTGACTACCATGTTTTACTCCTGTGTTACTTTGTTTTAATTTTTAGAAGGGCAATCCTTCGTCATCGCCCACAAGCTCAAATTTCGGCTGCTCTGCCGCATTATCATACGCAGGGGGCATATATGCACCGCTCGACGCTTCCGCGCTCTCTGCACCGCTCTGCGCGTCATTCTTGCTGTCTACAAACTGCACTTCCTCAACAACGATCTCGGTTGCATAATGCTTCTGACCGCTCGCGTTCGTCCATTCTCTCGGCTGGATAAAGCCGATCACACAAATGGAAGATCCCTTGCGGAAGTACCTTGTGATAAATTCAGCCGTTGCTCTCCACGCTTGGCATCTGATAAAGAACGTTTCCTGATTCTGCCCGTTTCTGCGGTTGTTCGCCAACGTGAACGAGCACACCGGCACACCGTTCTGCGTCTGTTTCAGCTCTACGTCAGCGGTCAATCTGCCGCCCCAAATCACCTTGTTTAAGTTAAAATTCGCCATGTTTTACTCCTTTTCAAATATAATTTTTTCCGAATATTCCGATAAATTCCTCTACAGTCCAGCCCCAATACTGCATGGCACGCTTCTGCACGATCTTTTTGAGCGCCCTATTGGCCCGGGCGTTTTTATGTACGCTGTCCTCACCGTTTCTGTGGCATCGGTCACCGCAGAGATACACCTTGAGTCCGTATTTCTCGCTCAACTTGCGCTTGCCAAAGCCCTCGAATACGTGGTGCTCTTCAAGCCCCCAATAGTCAGCACGTGCATTCCTGCCGCACAGAAAGCAATGCTCTCGGTCCTCTTGTATAATGCTTTTCATTTGCGCTCCCTTCTCGCCGCTCTCGCATTCTTGCGCGCCCAATACTTATCAAAGCTGCCGTCAATGTTCTGCTGCCGGCAATCAAGGTAATGGATAATCGGGGCTACCAAAACCCACTTGATGCTATCCCATACTTCACTCAACCACTTTTTCATGTTCCACCTCTTCAATTTCATACTCGATTTTGACACCCTCTTGCTCTGCCAAAAGATCAATGAGCAGAGAGAGAAGATATTTCCCGGTAGGCTCTTTCATGTTCGCTCCTTTTTGTAATTAACTTTAAGCTAATCGTTATGCAAAAAAAATAATGCCCATCAGTTAGCTCTAAACTTAATGAAATCGTAAGAAATGCGATAAAGGGCGCAAATCTTTTCGATCATGGGCTGATCGGGGAACGTCTTTCCGTTCTCCCAGCTGCAAAGCGTCTTGTTACTGACCCCAAGCTGCTCCGCAGCATCCTTTTGAGAATACCCGGCATTGACTCTTGCTGCCGCCAAACTGATTTTTTCCATGCTTTTTTCTCCTTTCATTACTCCGCGTAATTAACTTTAAGCTAATCCGCACTTATAGGATACTACGAAACGAGCTAAAAAATCAAGAACAATTTGTAAACGTTGTGTAAACATAATTCGCTTTCAATTTACTTTTGGCTATTTTCGGTGTAGAATATAGGAAAAAGGGGGTGCTACTATGGCTATATGGTCAAAGGAAGTTTTTGCGAAAAACCTGCGCTACTATTTGGAGAGAAGCGGCAAGCAGCAAAAAGAGCTTGCCGAGATCGTGGGCGTTTCCGCTCCTACCATCAACGATTGGATCAAGGGCAAGAAATATCCGCGCATCGATAAAATTGAAATATTGGCAGATTACTTCGGAATAATGAAATCTGACTTGATCGAGGAAAAAACGCAAGATCATCGTGAAATGCAAATGAAAAACGATGCCCTTTTAGACATCGTTTTCCAATTAAAAGCAGATGAAGAACTGTTTGACATCGTGAAGAAAATCACAAAACTTGACACGGCAGAAAAGCGTCAAGCCGTTAAGTCTGTGCTTCATGCCTTCGAAGCAACTGATAAATAAAGTCGAGAATGGATGGATCTTCGCATTTTTGCAGTAATTCGGTGATTTCTTTGATGTAGTTATCAACAAGGCTCATGGGGATCTCCTTTCCGGCTAAACAAACGTATGTTCTGAAATGATTGTACTATCTGACAATTTTGCCAGCAAGCTGTAAATGTTACCAATCATATTCTATCACAAGGACGTTACAAAAAGCGTCCCCCTATAGGACGTAAAAATAAAGAAAGGGAAAAATTATGACAACGTTAAATCGTCAAGAACTGGACGAATACCTTGCGGAGCTATCCGTGGTCGTGAACTCTTATAATCCTGCAAAAAAATGGTACGTGTTATCTGTGATACTCGCATATATTGCGATCATCTGTATCGTGATAAATGCGGCAGGCATCTTGTGGGGCAGCTTGCTAATTTTCTTGGGCTGCATACCTTTCATTCATTTTGCATACAATTCGCCGCGTTCTACAAAAACGGTATTCCAGTTATCCGAAAAGGCTTGCATCCTTATGAATCGTTGCGTGAATTTGTCCAAATATCCCGGTGATGACTCCGTAACGTATGCGCGTAGACAGGTACTGTATTACAGATCGAACGGAAACCTTGCGCTTTACCATGAGTTTATTTCATTATATCCGCATATGGCTTCCAAGAAGCTAAAAAAGCTGGCAGCTATCAAATTAGGTTAAGGGGGTGATGCCTACAAAGCACACCGCAACACAGAATATACAAAAGGAGTGATGTAAATGTATGGGAGTTATCAACAATTATTAAGGTATCAGGAAACAGGCAGGGTGATCAGAATAGCCAAGTACGCGCGTTGTTCCTCTGACGAGCAAAAGAAAAACGGCTATACCATCGGTGACCAGCTGGACCTGATCGATGCGTTCTGCGGAGAATATGAACTTGTTTCTGTCGGTGAATACGTGGACGAGGGCATCAGCGCAACGCTTGAGATCAGCAAGAGAAAGGACCTCGCAAGAATGATCGAGGACGCAAAGGCAGGAAAATTTGATATCGTCGTATTCAAGTGCATCGACCGATTTTTCCGTAACGTTGGAGAATATTACGAAGCACAGAAGCAGCTCCGCGCCGCAGGCGTGACTTGGATCTCCATTGAGGAAAGCGACCTCGACCCGGACGATCCCGATGCAGCATTCAAGATCAATATTTACTTGACAATGGCAGAGTATGAAGCCAAAAAGACCAGCAAGCGTATCCGCTTTAATAACAAGATGCGCATCAAGAATAAGCAGGTCGTAACAGGATCACATTGCTTCCTCTTCCCGTGGAAGGTTGAAGGCGAAAAGCGCAATCGGTATCTTGTCAAAGACAAAGAAAACGAAGAAATGACCTACGACGTGTTGGATTTCTTTGAAAAGCACCAAAGCAAGCAAGCCACATTGGGCTATCTTAACATCAAGTATGGCAAACAATGGACCATGACATCGTTAAGAAACCTATTAACGGATACGTTGTTATACGGTGAATATAAGGGTATTCCGGACTACGTTGAGCCGTATATCACCAAGGAAAGATTTGACCGCATACAGGACATTTTGAAGAGAAACGCAAGAGCAAGCTCCACGCCAAACCGCACGTTTTTGTTCAGCGGACTTATCAAATGCCCTTGTTGCGGACGAAACCTGTCAGGGAATTATTCAAGGTCAGGCGGCGGCAAATACTCGTCTTATGTGTATCGTTGCAACGCCGCAAGGCAACAAAAAATATGCCCCTACACAATATCAATCAGCGAGAGAAAAATTGAAGCGCAGCTGCTTGACAATTTGGGGCAGTATATCGCCAACGAAGTATTAAGAGTCGAGAGCATTACCGATGCGCAGCCGAAGAATAAAAACGAGGAAAAGGCAAGGAAAATCAAAGCGGAAATGGATAGACTGAATATGATGTTCAGAAAGGGGCGTATAGACGAAGCGGAATACGATGATGAATATTACGCGCTTGATAAAAAATTAAAGGCGATCGACATTGACGAGAAGCCGCCCGAGAGAGACTTGGACGCGCTGAAAGGCTTGTTGAAAACCGATTATAGAGGATTATACAATCAACTGACAAAAGAAAACCAAAAGGCATTTTGGAGAAACATCATTAAAGAGTTTTCTTTGGATGAAGATAGAAAAATCATCCCCGACAGCATTATATTTTTTTAACTAAATTTTATTGTACTTTTGCACTCGCTCCGTTCGGTGCATATATAAAAGTACAATGAAAAAATGAAAGGACGATATGAAATGAACCCACTTGATATACTTGATAAATTGTGGTTAAGAGGAGATATTACCGAGGACGAATATTTAGAATGCAGACGAGCTTATGGAAATAAATCCACTATGCAAACCGCCGAAGAAGTCATAGCCTACCTTGAGGCAGAGCTGAACGAAGCCATTGAGCTGCACGACCAAGCAAAGGAAAGCAAGGACATGGCGCAAGCGCACGCAACGCTATTGAAAGCCTACACGATCAGCGAGCTTCTTGACGAGATCAAGGCAAAATAACCAAAGCAAAAAAGACCGGGCACAATCTGCCCGGTCTTTGATATTATTCGTCTGTTTTTTGTTTGATGTAGTAATTGTGTGTTTCAATGAGTTGATCTTTAAGAGCGTCATTTTTGTCCCTGAGCGAGTCAACCTTGGTTTCGAGAGTATTTACTTTATTTTTGAGCGCGCCATTTTCTTCAAGGAGAGCGTCGCGTTCGGCTTTAAGAGAATGGATTTCCGCTTGCAAAACCACAAGACTTTTATCTCCTGTATAAAATAATTCCCAAAGCTCGATGCCGAGAGGCTTGCACAAGTCCTCTAATGTATTAACGCGTGCAGAATCCTTTTCGGGATTTTCGGGATGAATAATGCGATTGATGGTATCAATAGAAACACCGCTTAATTCCGACCACTTTTTGTTTGTGATATTTTTATCTTTTCTAATTTCATCTATTCTATCACGATACATAATCGAAATGTCCTTTCTATAGGCAAATTTACGCAACTGATACGGAAATATGCCTATTTGTACGAAAAAATGCTGATTGGAACGGCAAATTTGCTTATTGATTTTTGCGAAATTTCACTGTATAATTATGCCAAGATAATAAGCGTTGCGCTATTATACCACAAAATATATTTTTTGTCAAGAAAGGATTTGCGAAAATGGATGACCCCGACATCACCGAAATGCAGCAGAAGATTCTGCAAGCCGTAGAACAATGCAACGACCCCGACACTCTTTACTTTGTTTACAAAATGGTTATCCGTTCCAACGCGCTTTCGCAACCCTAACGTCAATGTGACAAAAAGATTTATAAATACCGATGCCGCCTGTGCCCGGAAGTAATTTCTCCGCATAGGCGGCTACTTGTTTTGGCGTAACTCCCTTGACCTTGATATCTGCCGCGCGTCCGTAAAGATGCTGCGAATAAGCCGTGCCACCAACCGCTTTGTTTTTGCCCGGTGTTCGGTAAGCGGAAGTAATCGTGACCGCCTTTCCGAAATGGTTGCGGATCTTCTGCAACACGTTTACCAAATCTGTGTCGATGAACACGGGATCAGAGCCGTCCGTGCAAGCAAACTCCTTTACTCGGAAATTCGCTGATAGTTTCTTGTTGCCGTCTTTTTTCTTTGAGTATGCTTTCAACATTTTACATCTTTCCCTTCAAAAATGAATTTTTACTGCAAAAGATTGTAACTACACTTATAAAAAGAAAAAGGGGAAGTGAAAAAACAACTGAAATTTCACTTCCCCATATAAAATTATTTAAGCTCCGGCAAACCCGCGATGCTTGTTAAAAGTGATAGAATGCCAGCCAGTAAGGACGCGGATGCGACCATGCCCCAGTTTACTTCACCCATCAAAGCTGATGTTCCGATCGTGGCAATCGCCGTCTGCGCTACTGTTTTAATTGCTCTTATCCCTGCCGCTTTCAACCATTTTTTCATTGTCCTCACCCTTTTCGATGAAATCCTTGCAATACCTTGATATCGTCTGTAATGTGATTTATTTCACTTTCTACCACGGGCATACGCTCCGCAAAATTGTTATGCTTGCGCACCTCGCGTGTAAGCTCGCTGATCTTTTCATCCGTCACCGCCTGATGCGTTTCCAGTTTCGCCAGCATCTTGTCATTTGACTTTCTGCAAGTAATGATAACCCCCACAAGGGTAAACACGCTTGCCAGCACCGAAGCACCGGCAACGATTAACGCTACAATGATTTCGTCACTCATAATCACCCCTCCAAGGCTGCAATTCTTTCTTTCAAACTAACGAGCTCGTCAAGAATGTTCAAATTGTGCATCGTATTGTCGATGCTGGAAATTCCGCTTACATTCCACCGACCGTCCAACGTGAACAAAAACTTGCCGTCAACGTAAGAAAACAGCATCGGCGTAGATACGCCGCCCGCGCCGCTCACAAAATTCACGCAAGATGGTGCTATACCAAGAAGAGCTCCGCTGTTTGAACTCGGGTCATAATCGGAAGATTCCACCACCAACTGACTCCACGAGTCACCGATGCGGACTATGTTCCCGTCAGACATTTTCAACACCACTTTGCCGCCGTCAACGCTAATACCCTTTGCGGTAACTGTTCCGTCCTCGGCAAGCGTGAAATTATCACTCTGAATGGAAATACAGTTAGCAAGGAATTTGATCACGTTCGCAACGCCGTTGATCTCGCTGATGACCTCACCGTTCTCATTGACCTTGAGCGTCAGATCCAACTTGGATTCCATATCCGCTACCGCTTGTGCAGATTTCGATGCATTTTGTGCAGCCGTTTGTGCAATTTCCGCAGCCTGCTCCGCTTCTTGCTTTGCCGATGCGCCCTCGGTCACTTTCTTGCCGTACTTGCGCTGCAACGCAACCGCCGTTCTCGGGTAAATTCTGTCTTGTTTTTTCATAAAATCCCTCCATGAAAAGAGGAAGCCCAAAGGCTTCCCCTTAATCCCAATACACATTGCCGTTTTTAACCGTGAAACCAAGCTCTGTAAGAATTGTAACCATTTCATCATAAGAAATATCCTCTCTGTTGTTCAGATAGTCAATGATATCCTCATTGTACGTATCATCGGCATTGTACTCGCTCTTGAACAGGATCAACCGCTCACCGTAGTCGATATCGAGATTGTTGACGTAATCAATCACCTTTTCCTTGCGGCTTCCGATAATGGATTTTCCGTCCTCGTCCTTGTCTGCCTTGATATCGTACAACTCGGCTGCGTATTTTCTGTAAGTCACAACGTCAGAGCTGACCGCCTTGGAAAGCGTGTACTTTTCGGGATTGTTGTACGCCCAGCTATACGCTTCTCGGCTTTCCTCGCTTGCATTGTATTGCTCGTAAGAAATGCCGTTTGCCTTGAAAAATTCGTACTTCTCGGGATTTTTCGCAGCAAAGTTAAACTCTTCAAAGCTGCCGTACTGATCGTAGTCGGACATATCAATATCTTCCTTGCGGTCCACGATATTGTTTATGAGAATGTTCTTCTGCTCGTCCGTCAAATCCAAGCCGTCAATGTACTCGGCTTTTTCCTCAAGCGTTTTCAAGCCGCTCAAGCCCTTGCGATAACTCCAGTAGTCACGAATAGACATACCAACGTCGGCATACTCTTGCGTCTGCTTTTCGTTCAGCGGCGCAATATCGTTGTCGAAATAATACCGCGCGTTCTCACTTGCCCATTGACCGAAAATAGCCGCCTGCGCTACGTTGCCGGGTGTTTTCTCCACGGGGAAGCGGAGATTTCCGCTGTCCGTGTAAGATCCCGTCACGGGGAGCTTATCAGAGAACATTTTAAGACCCTGCGCCGTCTTTTTGGCTTGTCCGTAGCCACCGGGCGACACGTAGTACGGAAATGCTTCCAAAGCCGTTTTCCAGCGCGGCTTATCGTTTCCGTATTCGTCCTTGCCCTTGATCAACTGCTCAATAGGCAACGCATTCGAGATCGGAATACGACCGCCCGTAAGCGTGCTCGTGTAAGGAAGGTCCTCAAGCAACGCAAGGAAGCCCTGCTCCACGTTGTCAAGCACGGTATCTTCGCTGTCCTCTTCATCATCCCAGCCCAGCGCCGTCATGATGACCTCAATGATATCAAACGCAGGATTGTAGCCCGCAATCGACTCAAACACCGCTCCAAAGATATGCTGCGCAACCGCGAGCTGGAAGAACGTGGACGCGACCTTTGCCGCCGTCTTTGCGTTTCTTTCAAGCTGATTTTCAATCTGCTCGTTCGATACCTTTGCTTCCTGAATGGTATCGTAAAATTGGCTGTCAAGCTGGTTTCTGACTTCCAACTGGAACTTGGTCACAAGACCGAGCATCTTGGAATTGTACAGCTGCGGCATCTGCCCAAGCGATCTGTCACCCATCATGCGTGACACCCACTTGTCCGTAACTGTATGCGCCTGCGCGGAAGTCAAGCCCTTGCGCGTCAATTCGTTGTACTTGGCCCTTGCAATGATTTCCGTGGAAATACTATCAACCGATCCCATCAGCGCATAACCGGGATCGCTCAACTTCTGCCATGCCGTACGGTGGAATCTGTCAGCACCCTTTCTGCGGATCATCACGGGGCTGTTTTGCGCAAAATTATCACCGCCGCCTGCAATAGAGCCGAGCCTACCCGAAACCGTCTGCGCAAAGCCCTTGACGAAATCGTATTTGTTGGTCTTGGCGAACGTCTGCACGACCGGCAGGAAGTTTGTCAAAGAGGACGAAATATTGTAGCCGACCATGTTGCTGCCGACCTGCTTATTGAGATTATCAATAAAGGTCATGCCGCGTCTGCCGATAATGCCCTCAAGTCCTCTGTCGATCAAAGCCGTCTTGCCCGCAAGCACGTTTGCTTCCTCGTTGAGGAATTTCGCAAACGTAGAAAGGTGCGCCCCGTAGACCTGCTTGATTCTTTCCTCAACCTCTTCTTCTGTAAGCACGTCAAGGCTATCCAAGCCGTTTGCCTGCCCGTAGGTATCTGCGATATAGTTGCGCAACGCTCTCAAGGTCTGAATATCGTCAATGTGATAGATCTGATTCTTTGCGCTGCCCAAGTACCGCTCCAAACCGCCAAGCAGATCGTGCGTAGTCCTTACGCCGCGTCTGTGCATGGCACTCGCAAAGTAAGGCTGTCCGGGCTTGAGATCGGCGGTAACACCGTTAAGATCGGTCGGCAGGTCCTTTGCCCTGATATCGTTCGGATTGAACGGCAAGCCAAGCGTTGAGAAAGTATCGTCCATAGCACGGAAATGCAGGAAGTAGTTATCCAACTTCGGAATTTCGGGATAGCCGTTTCTCACTCTCGACTCGTTGATAGCGGTAAGCGTTTCGTCGTAAATCTTACGGATGCGCGGATCTGCCGCAAGCCCCTTGATGTTCTCCTGCGTACGTGCATCGGGGAAATCCCTTGCAAGCTCTGCGTCACCGTAGAAAATAGCGTCGCCCTGCTCGCTGACAAAGAAGCCCTCGGCATACATCTGCGCTGCTGCACTTTCCTTGCTGCCGGGCTTGATATGGTACTGCTTGGAGATTTTTGCAAGCAGACCGCTCTTTCTGTCCGTGAAGGAGTTAAGCCACCTAATACCCTCGGTTTCGTTCTGCGCAACCTTGTTCACGGTTTCATCGGCAAGAATTTGACCTGCCTTGTAACCAAGGGCTTTTTCCATCACTCTCTGCGGCGTATTGTCAACCGTGCGGAACGTGGAAAGATTCTTTGCATTTTTCAGCACCTTGTCGAAATCAAAGCCATTTGCCGCAAAGCCGGACCGCACCCTGTCAACGATGACCTTGTGCAGCTCCGCTCTCTTGATCAACTGCTCCGCTTTCTCCGCTTCCTTGCGCGCTCTCTCAATGCTTTGCTCAAGCTCCGTTACCTGCTTCTGATACTCGTTGCCAAGCTCGGACAGCTCGTAAACCTTGTCCTCATATTCACGCAAAAGCGCTTCTCTGATGACGCTCTCTTCTACAGAATCGGGATTGATGACCTCACCGGGATAACGCTTGATGGTAAGCAGCTTCGACTTGATCGTATTCCACGCAAAACCGTGGTCAAGCAAATAGCCAAGCTCCTTGGAAGCCCTGACACCCTTTTTGAGATTGCTGATCTCGTTGTAAAGCTCCATAGCGCGACCGCTGATATAGGCGTCCTTGTTCTGGAGTCTCGCTTCCATTTCGGCTTTTCTCTGCGCAAACTCTTGTTCCAAAGCAGCCATTTCGCGCTCAAGCATCTGCTCAAATCTGTCCTTTTTGGCAGGCTCTTCAAACATGGTCTGCTGCCCCATGACCTCGCTTGTATTCGCGGTTTCAATCGTAGGCGTATCAACCACAGGCGCAAGATCCTTTCCGTACATACGGAGCAGCCTATCGCCCTCTTTGTTAAACGCCTTGAATTTTTCACCCTGCGCATACCTCGCAACACCGCTCCGAATCAGCTCAACGGCTTCACCCACCGTATCGGGATCAAATTGCCCGGTGCGGTATTCGGTCCGCGGTTTCATGCTCGCAACGTCTGCCATGCGCTGCAACATATCGGCAGAGTTACCGATATCCGCAGGGAAAAGATCGGGGAAGTTATCAGAAAGCTCACTATAAAGCGAGTCAACGCTCATAGCCCCCGCGCCCTTTTGCGTCGTGATCGTGAAATGCCCGAAATGCTCTCTGCGGAAAGCGTTAAAGCCGTCATTACGTTTACCGTTGAAATCGGCTTTCAGACTTTCATGCAAGTAGAGCTTTGTGCCCTTGATAAAACGTCTTGCCGCATCCGCTTCGTCATTCTCGACCTGCATTTCCTCGTAATACTCGTAATTGTCAAGTATTTCGTTAAACAGATCACTCTCGGTCATTTCCCCGCTCTGCGCATAATTTTGAATGGTCTGCGCCATTCTCTCGCGGCTCTCGGCATCAAGCCCAAGCATATTGCCGACCTCACCCGTGATCTTGTCAAGCGATTTGCCGTCAATCGTGATCGGCTCTCTCTGTGCTACGTACGGTGCTTCCACTTCGGGCGGCACGTCCGCATCGTCAAGGCTTGCAAGTCTCGCATTATCGTCTGCTTCAAGCTGCCCGATCTGCTGCATGACCTCGCCGTATCTCTGCGCCAAAGGAGCAATCGCTTCAAGGTCGCCCTGTACCGCAATCATCTGCTCGCGCAAAGCGTCACGCTCGTCAATCAAATCGTACAAGGTAGGCGTATAGGTTTCCTCGGTATCGGGCATCCAATCAGCTACGGGCGCAACCGCTTCGGGTGCTGCCTGCTCGGTAGTAGTCGCAATATCCTCGGCAACAGGCGCAACCTCAAGGCGCATATCCTTGCCGTAAAATCTGCCCTTTGTAGGCGCTTCACCCTCTGCGGAAAGGCTGAATTTGTACTGTTCAAACGAATTAACAACTTTCTGCCTATCACCCTCTACGTCGGGATCATATTCCGCAATGCTGTACCCTCTGTTCAAAAGCTCTTGTTTCAGCTTGGGATCGGCATTTCGGGGAATGACAAACACGCCGACTTCATCAAACCCGACCGCTCTCTGCGGCTTTGCTTCAAAATACCCTGTAGGCATTTTGCGAATATCCTCAACAAGCTCAATGAGATCGTCAACAACGTATTCAGAATAATTTGCCCAGCCTTGACTCTCTCTGCGCAAATAATTGGCAATACCGCTTCTTGTTTTGTATTTTGTTACGGCTTCTACAAGCATATTTGCTGCATCATCCGTAGCAATGAAACTGTTCTTGTCTTTCGGCAGACTGCTTGCAAGATCAAAAAATCTATCGGTATATTGCTTTCTTATCTTGTCAAACTCGTCTTGCGACATCATACGCAAGCGGTCCGTGGATTGCTTTAGTTCTTTTATAGAACCAAATTCCGTTGTGGACGCTCCGAGAATGTTGCCGCTGCCAAATGCGCCTACGCCTTTTGCTCCTTTTTCTCGCATAGCCTTGATTACGTTCTCAAGATTATGCTCATAGTGCAACGCTTCAAAGCTCCTGCGATTGCCGGAAGGGGTGAAATAGTCAGCGTTATTTCTGATGCCCTCTTTTTCCACTATCCCGGAGAACAGATCATTCAGCCACGCTTCATACTCGGATTGATCGACCTGCTCATTGATAAGCTCACGCGCCGCTTTTGTGTCAACCGTCCGCTCAACGCCTTTGCGGTGATAACTCAACGCTTCAGATATGTAGCCGTCAAGATCGTTGTAGGTCAACTGTTCTCTCGGCATCATGATATCAAGCAGCTCGGGCACGTCACCGTATTTCTCTTGCGTATATTCAGCAACGGCTTTTCTGATGATCGGCTCGTACTGATCCGCAACCTCGTGACCGCCATTAAGTGCCGTTATCAGCTCTTCCTGCGTAAGAGCTTCCGCAACCTTGATAATCGCGCCATTTTCACGAGTACCGTAATAGGAAATGTTTTTTTCCTTCATCGGCAAAGCAATATCTACGCCGCTGTCCTTGAGATATGCGTACTTCAAAGCATAATTGCTCCCGAAAGCATCTGCCATATTGCCGCCGAATCGGTTTAAGGTGTCGGTCATATTGTCGGTGTCAAAATGCACGTCACCAAGATCGTTTATAACGTCAGGTGGTACAAGGCTATGAATTTTATCACCGATCTTCTTCGATACCTTGCTATTTACCTTATATTCGACGCGCGGATATGTAGGAGTCCACGCATCACCCGAATACACCTTGTTATATCTGCTTGTCCCCGGGTCAATAGCATCTTTTTTAAGAATAAGGCTTATGTTGCCAAATTCATTGTGCCCGTCTTGTGCCCTTGCAATAGCAACGGAAGGCATAGGCAATCCACCAAGTTTAAGGCTCTTGCGCAGCTTTTCCTCGGTCAAATTGTGAATAGCCATAAGATCATTCGTTTCCTCAACGGCTTCCGAAAGAGAGAAGCGAATATCAGGATCTCCCGTAGGATTCTCATTTGCCACCGACTTGATCTGACTCGACTCAAACGCGATTGCAACGGTAGACGCACCCTCGCTGCCGTTGGAATAGCCGCCGTTATCAACGATGTTATTGAAAATAACGCCGTCATAGCCGTGTGCTTTCGCCCATTTTGATACGTCACGGGTCGTGCGCAGGGATTCGGTGGAAATATCAAGAATATTATTTACCTTGTCCACCATAATAGAGCGCAAAGCGTTACGCTCCATTTGCTCCGTGTAACTGTTTACTGCAATTTCCGCATTGGGTATCTCTTCACCCGTGTTTTTGTCAAACAGCCGGAAATCGCCATCAACTCGCCTTACTTCCGTATTCTCTCTTTTGATGTGTGCGGCGCGCTGCCATCCGCGCAAATCTTTCCATTCGCGCCCCTTTGCATCCACCACAAGCGGATTTTTAAGGTTAAGATAAACCTTGTAATTGGCATCACCCTCGCCAACGCCCTCATACCAGCAAAACTCTTCATAAAGACCCTGCGCGGTATCGCTCCATGCAACGTGATCGTTGTTTTCAAGCAACTCAAACCTGCCGTCACGCTCAACCGCCTCGTATTGGTCATAACCGATCTCCGCAAGGAAATTGTTCATATCATCGGCAGATCGTATCGTCCTTGCTTCGTAGGTTTCACTCGTGCCGCTATAAGAAGCCGCTACGTCGTTTCGGTCCACAAAGAAGAAAGAAGTATCATCATCGGACATTTTGGCATCGAACACGTGAAATCCCGCGTCCTGCGACCCGTGATACATGACCTTGAGATTGCCGTTCTCGTCACGCATCTTGCTGTCCTTGAAATATTCCTGCTGACCCTTGGTAAGCTGCTTGCCGTCAGAGTCGGAGAGAGAAAATTTCGCAGAACCACTTGACTTTTTGGAATTTTGTGGTATAATTTCGTCAGCAGAAGTGCCTTGCCTACGTTGGGAGCTATTATCGCTCGCCATAGTAACTTGGCTTTCTGCTATTTCTTTTTCATAGATATTTACCAAGTCATACAACACCGCAGATCCGTTTTTCCTCGTTCCGACAATAACGTCCGCAACGTATCCGTTTTCTCCGACACGGTATGTCACGTTTCCTCTCGCAAACTCAACAATATCATCCTTGCGAATGTGCTTGATTTCCTCGCCAATCCAATTTTTGGCGGCAGAAAGGATTTCATCTGCATTCGCAATTGTTTTTAGCTTATCGTTGTATGTTTGCGCGTCATTTTCCAACAAGGCTCTTGCCGATTCCGATTTTCTAAATTCGTCATTGGTCGTTTTGTTGACTTGGATTTTTTGACCATGAACGTCAACTAAATTGTTAAACCGTTCATGTATAACACGCTGAATTGTTCTTGCAACACTCTCACCATTGTTGCCATCAAATATATCTTCCGTGACATCAACAAAAACATTCCCATTAGCGTCTTTTGACAGCGAATACTTGCTATCACCGCTCGCCTTGCCGCCCTCGCGGTACGCCTTATCAAACGCCCTCTTGACCTCTTCCAGCCGTCTTGCTTCCTTGCTGCCAGCCGTTACGACCTTGACAAGATACTTGATCTCGTCATAAATCTTTTGGAACACGTTTCTGTTCTGCACAGAAAGATTCTGCACAAAATCGGCATCGGTAAACAGATATTCACCGATCAGATCAGCCGTCATTTCGGAATCAATATCTTCCTCGGCATACAGCTTGGATAGGGTTGCTCTGCGTCCGTCAAACTCACCCTTGGTCTTGGCGTAGTTAAACACCGCCTTTTGCAGCTCGGAATAAAGCTCCGTGCCCTCAAGAACGTGCGTGATCTCGTGACCCACCACGGTATCAAGGGCTTTTGCAGAGTCAATATTGACCCCCACGGTATTTGTTTTCTTGTCAAAGTAGCCGTTGACCGTCGCACCCTCGACAGCAAAGCCCGACTCTTTCAGCTTGGCATTATTCGTGAAATCAAAAAGAACACCCTTGTCTGCCGATATCTTTGCGATCATATCGACAAACTCGTGTGTTCTGTTGGTATTATTCAAGATACCGCTCTCGGCGGCTTTTTTCACGATCTCGGCTTGCTTTTCATCATACTTGGATAAATCCGCTTCAAACGCCTGTCCGCGTCTTGCACGCTCGTTGTAGCTCTCTGCAAGCCTTGTGCCCTTGGCTCTGCCCAGTACGCTCTCGGAAAGCTGCGTTTTCAGCGTTGTTACATTGTCATTTTGCGCGATTTCTTCAAGTTTTGCCTTTAACTCCTTTTGGCGGTCGATCTGCTCGTCCGACTTCTCGCCGTTCTTCATCTTGTAGAGCGCGTCATATTCGTCCTGCAAGGTCTTTTGCTCATTCAAGGTATTCTGATAGGTCTGATAGGTTTCACCGCCCAAAATGCGCTCTATGTCGTCCACAGAGATACCGCCGCGCTCCAAGTCACGCATGACCTGCTCGCGGATGGTTTCTTTTTGCTTGCCCGACAGCTTGCCGTCCTTTTCCTGCTCGGCAATACGCTCTTCCACGATCTTCTCAACAACGCGGCTCTCATCATCGGTCAGCCCCGTCTTGTAGTCAACGCCGTGCTTTGTACCGCTCACCGCACCCGAAACGTTGAACGCACCGCCCATCAAGCCGCCACCGATAGCCGCCTGAATATAGTCGTTCAATGCGTCCTCGCTGAAAAGGATCTCTCCAAGGTCCTCTTCCTTGTACAGCTTCGTGCCCAGCTTGCTGACAAACTCGGTTGCAACTTCTTCCCCGGCCTCACCCACAACGTCAAGCCCAAAGTGCACCGCATTGCGCAAAGCAACGTTGGAAATGTTCTTTGCAACGATCTTGGTCAGCCCCTCGTCAAGCGTGCTGCCGCCGATCTTAATACCACCCGACAGCTTTTCAAACATGATTTCTGCCGCTGCGGAGATCGCGCCGCTGCCGCCTGCTTGCATAAAGGTCGCGTCCTCTTTGAGTGCCTGCTCTGCCTGTTCACCGAAAACGGTCACGCCCGTAATGATATTGCCGATACCCGGTGCGCCCATTTTCACAACAGTTTCACCTGCGGATTGAATAAGAGAGTCGGACGTGTCCCCCAAAACAGAGTTGTCATCCCCCTTGGAATTGAGCCAATCCTCAATAGTGAACAAGGCTTTCGTGGCAAGACTCAAAGACTCTGTTCCGGGAATAATGTTAGGCAACATATTCGATGTCAGGATCTTCCGCGCGACCTTGTTTTCATCGTACAAGTCCTTCTGCGCAAACTCGTTCAGCTTTTTCGCTGCGCCATCCCAGCCCATCTTTTCACTGATCATGCCAAGCCCGGTAGCAGCCGCGTCAGCGGCATTCTCGCCCCAGCCGACAACGCCCGAAATAAGGTTTGTAGCAATATCCACGTCCGTGCCGAGCAGCGTCTTTGCAACGTCACCGATCTGATAGCCGTCCTTAAACGCATCACCCTTCTGCACAAAGCCCTGCCACCACTTCTTGCCATTGCCATCGTCCTCGTCCTTTTCGGTCGTGGCGGTCTTTTTGGAAGTCATAACAGGCGCAATATCCTCTGCCGTTGCGGTCTTGTTTCGATAAAGCATAACAGGGGCTGTTGATTCGTTGTCGGAATTTTGACCCTCTAAACGCTTCTTGCGGAGCTTCTGATATTCGTCATTAAAGCCCATAATTCAGCCCCCTTTACTTGTTCTTGTTTGTGGTCTTGAAGGTAGTGCCCTTGCCTTGTGTCTTTCCTCTCGGAGCAAATACCAGCTTGTATTTCAGCTTGCCGTTTTGCTCGTATTCCTTGACCTGCCCCGATGCTACCAAACTGTTCAGCTTGGATGCGCTGATCGGACCGTAGCCCAATTTCAATACGCTGTTCATGTCAACCTTGGGCTCTTTGCTCGTGGTTTTCTTGCCGTCGGCATCATCCTTGTTCACAGCCTTTGTAACTTTCGACGAGCTGACCTTCTTGCTGCCGCTCGACTTCTTGCCGGAAGATTTCTTGATGGTTGCCGATCCACCGCCGCCACCGCTCGATGCTGCCGCAGCCTTTGCCTTCTGCCAATTAAACTGCTCGCGCTGGAACGCCATGTTTTCGTCAAACTGACGCTTGTTCTCTGCCATAGAAGCATTGTACTGCGCTTCCTGAATAAGCTGCTGATATACAGACATATAATTCTGCTGATTCTGCTGCTTAATAGCAACCTTCTGCCCTGCCATCTGCGTCAAGAGCTCGGTGTTCTTCATAGCAAACGTGAGCTCATACTCTACTTGCTTGATCATCGTATCGTAAGCGATCTGCGCCAAGGTCGCGCTGTTCTGCATTCTCGCTTCTGCAATTTTCGCGTTGAAGTTATCCATCGTGCGTTGGATAGCCTCACGCGCAACCGTGACTCGCGCCTGATACTGGTTGTACATTCTGACCTGCGAGCTCTCGGCATAGCCCGTTCCGTCAAGCCCTGCACCTGCCATCTTCTCGGCGTTTACGCCGTAAGGGTCTTTTTGCGTCTGCCAGTCCTTATACGCGCCCGATTGCTCCTTGGTGTAGTCCTTTTGCGCATTCGCCTTTTGCCGCTCGATCTCGTCAATGGCAAACTCGGTGCGCTCGTTTGCAGCCGCTTCCAGCTCTTTCTGTCCCTGCTCCAACTTGGAATTGATACCGCTCAAAGCAGACTTATTGTTATCAAGGGCTTTATCCATATCGGACTGATAGCCCGACAGCATATCGTTGCCCTGCTTCTCAACGTCCGTCAATCTCTCGTCTTTTTCGTCAACCTCGTAATATTTAGACATTTACGCACCCCCTACCTCTTGATATAGCCGCCGCAGAACGCTTCCAGCGTTGCCTGCTCAAGACTAAATCTCGTCTTGGAATAAAATTTAAGTTGAATATCCTTCCACTTCTTTCTCTTGATGCGGCAAACGAAAGAGTCGGTGATATCCTCGAAATTTTCGATCAGTTCAAAGTCGGTGCTCTCGGTCTTGGCATACACCGAAACGTCGCCGGTACATTCCACCACGCAACCTCTCTTGTGCGTGGATTTCAGCTTGTTTGCCGACTTGAATTTGTCCTTGGGCGTGACCCAATAGCTTTCTATATCGCCCTCGCCCGTCAGCGTGTAAACGCCGTCCTTTGTGCCAAGATACAGCGTGCCGTTATCCACGCGCGCTGCCGTGATCTCCTTTTCCATGCGCCAGTAAAAGAAGTCATACTCCATGTGCCCCTCATTGGTAAACATGGCGCGAGAGTCAGCCAAGTAAGCCTTATCCCCGGTAAAGATCAGCAAATAGCCTTCCCACTCGGCAAGGATCATGTTCTTGTAATTCTTTTCGGCAATCAGCTTTCTATCCACAAAGGTGCTGCGGTGCGCAATCATCTGCTCCGTGGTCACGTCACCGCTGATACCCTCCATTCCTCGATCAGAGAAAAACAAGATATCATCGTTGAAATTCACAGCCTTACCGACGCACCCGGTCGAAATACTGGAATGCTGCGAAGGATAAACTTTGCCGTATTCCTCGTCCATAGACGGCGTGTGATAGAATACGCTGGTATTCGCCTGCGAAGGCTCTCTGAACACCCACAGATTGTTGTTACCTGCCACAAGCCCCATGACCTTGGCAGCGTCAACGCCCTCGTTATAATAGTCAAGGTCGGAGAAATACGTGGGATCGTCAAGGCTGCAATGCCACACGGTATTGGGATAATCGGGATTGCCGCTGATAAACACGCGGTTATCAAACACCGCCAGCAAGGTACACTTCTGCACCTTATCGCGGTAGCCGTCCACCTTTTTCTTGAATTTGATGCTCACGTTATCCTGCCCATCCGTCAAGGGAGCAGGGGGAGCTTGCAGAAACGTCACAACGCCGTCCTCGCTGATCGCATAGGAATCAACGGGCTTGCCGTCCACCAAGACCTCTGCAAATTCCTCGTCAATGCCCTGCGCGTCAAGGTGAAATTCCTTGCTCTTACCGTCAGCCAAAAAGGTGTTGATGCGATACTCGGAAAGCATATTCACGTCCTGCTGGATCTTGCCGCCGCCTGCGGGCTTTCTGCCAATCGAAGTAGTCGGCACAAAGCCCTCAACGTCCTTGATGGTCGTGCCGTCATATTGCAGGTAACTCTTGCCGTCGAGAAGATACCAAACGTTCTCAAAGATAAAGCTGTTACTCTCTCTCTGCGCAAGCCCCGTTTTGAGCACGGTTTTTGCACCGCCAACGACCTTGTAGAGCTTATCCCCACAATGTACCAGCATCTGCCCATTAAAGAACGCTATGCCGTAAATCCTGCCCTCAAACGCGGTTTTCAGCTCCATTGTCGGGCGCGTGCGTATGCTCTCGATCTCGCGGTAATCGTGCCACACGTTCAGGCAATCGGGGCTTCTGCGTATATTGATATCCTCGCCGCGAAAGTCACAGCCGCGGAAATTTCCGTAAGTACGGGAAATCAGATCACCCGTTGCTACGCTCATATATCAAAGCCCCCCTCAATGTAGATCGTGGTATGCTGATACCGGGGATCAAGCATCTGCTTGAGCTCCATATATCTCTGCGCGTACACGTTGCCATACTCTGCACTAACGTCACTCTTGAGAAGATCGGCAGCCACACCGTAAGGCATGATCTCAAGCACATCGGGCGAAAGCTCAAACTCGTAAGCCTTGTCCTTGGTTTTCTCCGTGATCCGTTCGGGATAAACGTAGCAATCTATCTCTGCAGTGCCGCTCTCCAAGAATTTCAGCACCGTGCCGTTTGCCCTCGGAACGTATCTCACGCCGCCCACCGTGCCAAGCTGATATATTTCATATCCGCACTCGCTCTCGATATCGGTAAACTCCAAGACATCACCGCTCTCAATGGCGAGCTCCACGTATTTCGGGATCTTCTTGATCCGCGAAAGCTCAAACATGACTTGGTTGATGACCTCGTTGATCTTTGCTTGCAGGTCAACGTCTGCGGTCAAATATGGGCTGTTTTTATCGTATTCCTCAATCAGAGCAAATACCTTTTTCTTCATTTCTTCAAGATTCAAAAAATTCACCCCCATAGGAAAAGGGCTACATAAAGTAGCCCTCTAATTTATTACACAATGATTTCTTGGTGCGCCACGGATGTCTTCCGTTAGCTATGTTCCTTGCCGGTGATTTCCTTGTACTGTTCTTTAGTGATCCAGCCCTTTTTCACGGCATTCGCCACAATGGTGGTATCGCCAGTCTTTGCGTACAATCTTTTGATCGTTTCAAACATGATGCTTACCTCCTTATTATGCCAACAGATTTTCCATGACCAATACGTCAACAGTATCAGTCAAGGATGCCAACTGACTTTCTGTATAGGTGCGCTGCGCCATAGCCACGGTGATGCGCTCCTCAAATACGGCTTCCGCTTCTGCGGTTGCAGGTGTGACCTCTACAAGAGCCTTTTCCATCTTTGCGCGGATGGTGTACGCCTTGTGTATTGCTTCGCTGCCGTCATCACCAATAATGGTGATAGACTCGCACGCTGCTGCGGAGAATGCCGCATCGAGTGCCGCCATGCTCTCGGTTGCAGGGAATACAAAGTGAAGTGTGTCACGCTTTGCGCCCTGTACGTAGGACGCGCCACCTGTAACCACGATGGGGTTTAACTCTGCGCCGTTTGTAAGTTTGATTGTCATTTTGAAATGCCTCCAAAAAAATATTTTTATCCAATAACATTGAAGTTTGAATCCATAAGCGTATCGCTTGGAAGAATGAGAGCGGGGCGAACCCCATAAGGAAAACTTGGGTAACCATCGACCGAAACTTTGCCATTAGAAGCAATAATATATATATTCCCCCCCGTGAACTGCGTATATATGGAGCGAAGCCACCATGCAGCCCCAATTGATATATCAGTAGCTGATTTATTCTCAAAATAGCCAAGCGAAACACCTTCAATAGGCGTATATTCTTTATTAGGAAAACCAAGTTCTGTATAAGACAACAAGAACACTTTTGTCAAAAGACCATTTGAACCATTGAAAGTCTCATATGCATAAGTCTCTAAATTGCGTTTGGTATAAGGAATTTTAACCTGTTTAATTGTGTTTTTTATATTCTCGTCAAGCAGATTGATAAAATCATTGTTCAAATAACTATGAATATTTGATTCATAGTAGAAAATAGAATCGCCAAACGCCATGGTGGTATATACGCCCTTCAGCAGCAGCCATGTTCCATCGCAAGAACTGTCATATATTGAAGAATCGGGATTTCCTTGATGAATTACAAGAAATTCTTTAGAAACTCCATTTACATTCATATATACAGAATCACCAACCGACAATTCGCTTATCGTTGTGCCACCCGATAAACATTGCCTTGCAACATTATCAATACCGATATAGGCACCTTTTACCTTTCGGGTAACATTGTTCACGCCGATATAAGGAGTCTTGACCTTCCTCGCAACATTATCCACGCCGTTGTAAATTGCTTTTTCCATAGGTTATTACCACCTCACTCATATACAAAATGCAATTTTCCTGTTTCAAGTGCGCTTGTGCCTGCGGTCAAGTCTGTCGTGCCGTAGGTGTAGGCAGGAGCCTTGCCAGCGAGCTTGGCGTCAATCTCGCCCTCGGTGTAATATCGGTCATCGTGATTATGCTCCGTAGGCGGCATACTTGTCGGGAAGTCTGTGATCTCCGACTTGGTGTGCTTGTGCCCCGTAGGAGAAGCACCAACGTCCGCAGCCGTGGGAGTCCACGTGTTCGGTCTTGCTCCAACGTCTGTCGCTGTAGGAGTCCAAGTGCTCGGTCTTGCGCCGACTTCGCTTGCGGTGTAGGTGGGCTTGCTCGGTTGCTTTGCCCATGACGGTACTGTCGGGTCAGTTTCCGCTGTTAAGTACCCCTTGTCGTTTGTCAGCTCTCCAAGTGTGGTCGGCACGGTAATGTTTGCAGTTGCATTTTCGCTTTGGTTTGCCGTAAATGTCGCAACATTCGTTCCATTCTTTTGAATGGTCAGCGTGCCGTTGTTCACCGTGGGGATCGTGGGCTTATTGGTCAAATCATTGTAAGAACCTGACGTTGCTACCGCAGCCAAATCTTCAAACGATTTTTCCGTTGCCTGCGACAATTCTGTAATTTTCGCATCCGTTTGACCTGTCGTATAGTAATTAAGCAAAGCGGTACTGATAGCAGAGCCGACTTCCGTGCTTGTGACCTTTTCGGAAATAACGCTCTTCAAAGCTGCGTCAAGGTCAGACTCGGAAACCTGCCCCTTGTAAGCCAACGCAGCAAGCCCCTTAACAGCAATATCCTCGCCGTTTACCTTGATTGTACCGTTTTCGTCACCGGATGCAACAAGAAGGTTAGCAATCGTATTTGCAATTGCAACCGCAGTGCCGTTAACGCGAAATTCATTGATTCGGTTAGGCTCACCGCCTGTGTCACCGTTGTTTCCGCCTCCGCCTCCCGTCAATTCAAGACCACTTACGCGAATATCAAGCGCATCGAGCTCTTCTTGAGTGTCGCTTAAATCCGCGCTGATTCTATTGATGCTCGTTGTGTGCCCGGAAACGGCATCTAAAAGTCCACCGACATAACCGTCCAATTCTTCAATTTGTGCCGAGTGCCCATTGATCGTAGTGCCGTGATCAGAAACGGTGTTTCGCAGTCCACCGACATCGTCTTCCAAATCTCCCAGTTGGTCCGTGTGTCTACCAATCGTAGTGCCGTGCTCGGATACGGTGTTGGAAAGACTGAATACCTCGTCGGCTGTGTCTTCAATTCTTGTTTCGATGATTTCAATTTTGCTTGTGTGCTCGGATACGGTGTTGGAAAGCTGCATGATAGCACCTGCTGCACTTTCGTCGTCATCCATAATCATATCAAGCTTTCGCGTGTTTTCGGCAACATTCGTTTTAAGTTGCTCTACATCGTTGCCAATACCGTTAATTTGATTGGTATGCCCGGATACAATCGCTTCCAACCCGGATGTGTCACCGCCGCCACCAGCACCACCGCCTTGCTCAATCGCTCTGACACGCAATTCGATTTCATCAATGTCATCGTGGGTATCTCTCAAATCTGTCCTGATACTCTCAATCTGCGTGGTGTGTTGAGAAACTGTCTGTTCCAGTTCGGTGGTGTCTACTCCTGTACTCGTTCTCGCCTGGTACACCTTGTTTCCTTTTTTGATATAAAGATCAGCAGAGATGTGAGTAGAAGGTTCAGGATCGGGTTCGGGTTCGGGTTCGGGATCGGGTTCAGGATCAGGCTCGGGTTCGGGATCAGGCTCGGGTTCGGGTTCGGGATCGGGTTCAGGATCGCTTCCCGCGTATACAGGGTCAGATGCAGCAAGGTAAATTGTATCATTAGGCACACCGTTATCAATGGTTGTTACATCATGGTTAGACCACAGAATATGTATGTCCGAACCATCTGTTGACGTAAATATCGCGCCGTTTTCTGACACAGCCATCGCATCAATAATGATAGCCCAAGCTCCATTCCTTAAAGCACCCATTGCTATCACAGCAGCATTTTTGCTATAAGAGCCCTTCGCATTTTCGCCGTTCGTGCCGTATTGTACTTTTGATGACGAAAAGAACAAATAATGCTGTACGCCATCGCTATGAATAAACGCATACGGAAATGTAACCTTATCCGTCCATACCGAGTTTATATCGGGCAACGCAATGCCGTTATAGAAATATTTACTCATGATTGTATATCACCTCCGAAACTACCAAAGCACCGTTTTCGTCAATGGTCAATTTGTACTGCTTTCCGTTAGCACCGGTCAGTCTGACGCTATCCCTATAGCCGATTTCAATGTCAGCCACGCGATAGTCAATTTCATCAATCATTTCAACCTTCGGGGCAATGTCAATGAATTTCATGGTGTGCTGATGTGTGGTTTCCAAAAGTTGATCAACTTCGCCCTGTAATCTTTCAGTTGCAGTTTCGTTTTTTAAGCTCCTTACAGTGTTCTCGTTAACGTCATCAACAAATTGATCAAGAATGTCACTATTTACTCCATTTTCTCCCGAAAGAATTGATATCTTCAAAGTGTTCTCGTTAACTCGCGTGTAAAGATCATCAAAGTTTCCTTCATAGCTATCGCGGAAGCCTTCAAGAGAGGTAACCTTTTGCTCGGCATCGGAAACTCGCGATTGAAGATCATCAAAGTTTTCCTCATAGCTATCGCGGAAGCCTTCAAGAGAGGTAACCTTTTGCTCG
>CAJGDE010000004.1 GCA_904502135.1 Kiritimatiellia bacterium | reverse complement strand
TCCGATGCGGCTTATTGTCGCGTTTTTTGTCGGGATCATTTATCTCGTATTCCCAATCGATATTGTTCCCGATGTCATTCCCTTAGCTGGCTGGATTGATGATTTCCTTGTTGCGACGGCGGTCGTACGCATTGCGCGCGCAGATCTGGAGCGTTGGAGGAAATGGAAAGGATTGTCGCGTTGATGAAAATCTTGCAAAGAAGGTCAGACCTACTTTGCAGGTTTTGTGCGCCAACGGCCGCCTTCTTGTTGTATGATACCTTTGTTTTTGAGCTGTTTCAAGACGCAGTAGGCCGTGCGAACGCTTACATTCAGTCGCTCGGACAGCAGGGATGCGTTCATTTCCGGATTCGACGCGAGAAGGGCGATGGTTTCTTGTTCGCGTAGCGCACATCTCTTGCCGCGGCGCTTTTCGTAGTTTCGCTCTTCGTGCAGTTCGACAGATGCTTTCTGTACCTCAGCAAGATGGGCGGCGCGTTGTGCCACCATCGCTTCATCTGTCAGCGGATCTGGCGGCACTTCATATCCCGCAGCACGCTTTCTGGCAATTTCCTCAGCACGGCGAAGTTTCTCTTTCTCGAGCAATTCCTCAAGAAGGAATTCGTGCCTATTTGCGATTGCGTCATCAGATTCCTCGTTGCCATAAATGAAACGCATTCCGGCAGTCGCGGTCGGATCGCCTTTTCGAAACGCCGTGTAACTGCTCCATGTATATCCGTCGAATTTATCCGATTCTGCCGCTCGTATTGGATTTAAGTGGATATAGGCGAGGCACTTTGCCATTTCCGATTCTCTCGGCGGTACTGCCCTGTCAAAATAAACCGATTCCCATAGAGTTCCCTTGTGCCCGTTTCTGCGGTTGTATTCTGTTGTGAACCACTGCTTGACAATCTTCATGAATATGCCGATATCATACATGCGCCTTCGTTGGGCATCAAGCCATTCTGAGACGCGTCGCTCTCCAGTCTCACCCTGCTTGCGCCATTCGGTAAACATTGCCGCAACTGATGAGACTGCATGAGTTCCCTTCAATGCGCCATATCGTTCAATCACTTCATGCTCGCTCACAAATTTCCGCGTCGGCA
Organism: Kiritimatiellia bacterium; assembly: GCA_904502135.1. Classification (GTDB taxonomy): domain Bacteria; phylum Verrucomicrobiota; class Kiritimatiellia; order RFP12; family UBA1067; genus UBA1067. The sequence goes on along the minus strand of CAJGDE010000004.1, from coordinate 39,474 downwards.
AGAATACGAGCAAATGAAAGTGATTCCCCATGACACACCAGCCGAGCAGTCGCACGCCCGAAAATTGTGCAGTCCGGCGCACGATTTCAAGAAAATCTTTGCGTTCATCGTCTTTCAGAAAATAGACGCGGTGCGCAATTCTGCTGATAAGGTGATGAACAGTCTCGTGTTCTTTTACTCGATTGTTTGAATGCGACATTATTTTTCTCCTGAAAAGTTGCAAAGTAGGTCTGACCTTCTTTGCAAGAATTATATCATAGATTTTGGGGCTTTTGTTGTAATTCCAACAAAAGCGGTGATTCCCGATTGTAATCGCGCTGAAAAAAATGTATTATTCCGTCGTCTAACTGGAAATAGGTTCTAGGGCGACACAAGGTAAAAGAAGGTGAGGTGTGATTATGTACGCAGATGTTTCGCTTATTGCTTCATTGGCAATGATTATATTCGGGCTTTGGATGCTTACTTGGAGCGCTAATCGGTTTGTTGACGGTGCAGCGGAGCTCTCTCAGAAATTCGGCGTGCCTCCATTTATAATTGGGATGGTGGTCATTGGTTTCGGAACATCAGCGCCCGAGATGGCTGTCTCGGCTCTCTCTGCAGCTTCAGGGCATTCAGATCTCTCGCTCGGTAACGCCTACGGATCTAATATTTACAATATCGCGATTATTCTCGGCGCGGTCGCGCTTATTCGTCCAATATTATCGAATTCCTTTACGGCTTTCTCCTCGGCGGTGCTCTTGGTTGGCGTTTCTTTATTTTCAGGATTTTTAGTGTGGCATGGGAGCGAGTTCTCTCGGATAGATGCAGTTGTTTCGCTCCTCGTATTCGCCGTCTTGTTGCCGATTTCATGTTGGCTTGAACGTAAAAACGGCGTGACTACAGAAGAGACGGTTGCAGAAGTCTCGCCGGTAAAACATCCGATTGTATGGACACTTTTCGGTTTGATCCTTCTTGTCGGCTCTTCGCATTTTCTCGTATGGGGAGCCGTAGACATCGCCCGGGCATTCGGTATGTCTGAACTTATGGTGGGCCTTACAATTGTTGCCGCAGGGACATCACTTCCGGAGCTCGCATCAGCTATAGCGTCGGCGCGTAAGGGGCAGAATGAGTTTGTAATGGGTAATATCGTTGGCTCTAACTTCTTTAATACTCTCGCCGTTGTCGGCGTGAGCGGATTGGTAAGGCCGTTTTCCTGTGAAGGAGGGCATGTTCTTTCGCGCGACTTGTGGGTTATGGTTATGTTGTCGCTAACAATAGCGCTTTTCGGGTGCAGCTTCTCGCGCCGTAAATTTGCAGTTATCGGTCGTATTAAGGGATTAGTGTGGATACTTATGTTCCTAATCTATTTCGTACTTCTTTTTATCCAGGAGCATAGTTGCATTAGGTAATAAAAAAATGATATAATACTCACTCAATTTGAAAGGTAAAGAAGAATCATGAAGAGCGATATTCATCCTAATTACGACGAGGCGACCATTACATGCGCTTGCGGTAACGTTATCAAGACGCGTTCGACTAAGAAGGCGATGCAGGTAAACACTTGCTCGGCTTGCCATCCGTATTTCACCGGCGCGAAGACTATGGTTGATACCGAAGGCCGCGTTGATTCGTTCAAGAAGCGCTACGCGAAATTCGCGAAGTGATAGTTTGATCGACGTAGATCAGATTAAAAACGTTTTGGGTCGCCTTGAGTCCGTGGAAGCGGCATTGGGCGACCCTGATGTTTTATCGGACAGAAAGCGTTATCGTCAGACGCTTTCCGATTATGCTTTTCTCAAGAAGCTTGATAGCGCATATACGATGTATGTGCTTGCGGTTGATGACGGCTCGGATCAGGAGCTTATAGCCTCGTCAGAGCGAGATGTCTATGCCTCGCTTCTTAAGGCGGATCCTTTTGAAGATCGCAACGCCGTAATTGAAATTAGGGCCGGCACAGGTGGTGAAGAGGCGGCTTTGTTCGCAGGCGATCTTTTTCGGATGTATTCACGTTATTCGGAAGAACGCGGCTGGAAAATCTCGATTATGCATTCAAATGCGACGAGTTTGGATGGTTATAAAGAAATCGTTTTTACCGTTATCGGCGAGGGAGCGTACGGAACGTTTCGGTTTGAGTCGGGCGGACATCGTGTTCAGCGTGTTCCCGCGACTGAAGCGCAAGGTCGTATTCATACGTCGGCCGCCACGGTAGTCGTATTTCCGGAAGCGGATGAAGAGGACGATCTTGAGATACCTGAAAAAGACATTCGCATTGACCTTTTTTGTGCAGGCGGCGCCGGCGGACAGCATGTCAACAAGACTGAAAGCGCCGTCAGAATGACGCATTTGCCGACGGGCCTCGTTGCCGTGTGCCAAGATGAGAGAAGCCAAATCCGCAATAAAGAAAAGTGTCTGGCCACTTTAAAGGCTCGTATTCTTGACCATAAGCGTCGCGAGGAAGAGGCGAAAATAGGCGCGGACAGATTGACTTTGCGCGGTAGCGGCGACCGATCTGAGAGGATTCGCACATACAACTTTCCGCAGAATAGAATGACCGACCACCGTATTGATCTTACACTCTATTCTCTTGATAGAATTATCGAAGGGTCGCTCGCTTCGTTATTGGACGCGCTTAAGTCAAACGATCTTGACGAGCGGATAAAACTTGCGTTAGAAAGGGGCTTTCAATGATGCTGATGAATATTGAACATTGGCAGTTCTGGGAACTTTTTCTTTGTAAATGGTTTTGGTGCGGAACGGGCGGCTGGATTATCGCCAGTTTCATCAAGATGATCATAGCTGCCGTAAAGACGAAGGAATTTGACTTTGTATATCTTTTTTCCACGGGAGGAATGCCCTCGAGCCACTCCGCGGCAGTGTCCGCCCTTGCCGTTTCGGTCGGCTATACGTATGGTTTCGGCTCGCCCATAACGACGATAGTCTGCGGTTTTGCGGCAGTTACGATGTTTGACGCCGCGACTGTAAGACGCGCGGCCGGCGAGCATGCGAAAGTCTTAAATGCGATTGTGCGGGATATACGAGATCTCAAGTTCAAGCCCAAAGAAAGATTTCGCGAACTTTTGGGGCATACTCGACTTGAGGTGCTATGCGGCATGATAACAGGTATCGTCTGGGCGACGGTTCTGTGCTTGTTGTGGAAGTAACGGGAGTCGGGGCCATGACGCGCGAAATCAACAAGTTGCTTGTGGTGGCGGGTGCGGGTGATTATCCGAGGCTCATTGTTGAGGGCGCTAAAAAAAATGGTGTAGGCCGCGTAGATATTATCGCCATTAAAGGCTCCACCGCCCGCGCTACAGTAAAAGCGGCGGATAATGTTCATGCGATAACGCTTGGTGAGATTACAAGTTCCATCCGATGGGCTGCGGCAGAGCGGTATGATGGAGTTGTTTTGGCGGGGCAGATAAATCCGCTTTCTCTTTTTAGGGCGAGATTCGATGAAGAAGTTAAAGCAGCGCTCAAGGCGTTGCCGGTAAAAAACGCGCATTCAGTTTTCGGAAGACTCATAGAAATGTTCAACGCCGCCGGGTTAGAGGTCCTGCCGTCATCTCTTTACATGGATGACAACATTCCTGGAGTCGGGCCTATGACCAGACGCGGTTTTTCCGAACGGGAAGAAAGCGATATACGCCATGCCATCAAGGTTGTTTCTGACATTGGCAGGCACGATGTCGGCCAGACCGTGATGGTGAAAGAGGGTATGGTTCTTGCGGTCGAGGCGTTTGAGGGGACAAATGCGGCCATACGGCGCGGCGCAAGGCTCGCGGGAAATGGTGCCGTTCTTTTCAAGGCCGCCCGCGACGGGCATGATATGCGTTTTGACATCCCTGTCATCGGGCTTAAGACTCTTAAGATTATGAAAAAATCAGGCGTTACGGCGCTTGGTTTTCAAGCCTTCCGTCAGATTGTCCTTGATCGCGACGAGGTTGTGAAATTTGCAGATAAAAATAATATCGCCATAGTCGGCGTGGATTCGGGGTTGCCCGGTGCGCCGCTTAGGTTAGTTTAAATATATAAGATGAGGAGTAAGAGATGAAAAAGTCGACTAAAAGGTTGAATGTTACTCAAAAGATTCTGGCCTCTCACTTGGTTGAGGGCGATCCGGCTGTGGACAGCGAACTTGGCATTCGTATCGATCAGACGCTTACGCAAGACGCCACGGGAACTATGGCTTATCTGCAGTTTGAGTCAATGGGCGTTAAGCGCGTCAAAAACGATCTCGCCGTCTCTTACGTAGATCATAATACGGTGCAGATCGGGTATGAGAATGCTGATGACCACGATTTTCTCGCGTCGGTGGCGGAAAAGTTTGGGATTATCTATTCCAAGGCCGGCAACGGAATCTGTCATCAGCTTCACTTGGAGCGTTTCGGAAAGCCCGGCACTACGCTTCTCGGTAGCGACTCCCACACACCTACTGGCGGCGGTATCGGTCAGATCGCGATCGGCGCGGGCGGCATCGATATAGCCGTGGCGATGGCCGGCGGAGCTTTTCATATTCCAACTCCCAAGGTTCGGGCGATCGTGCTTAAAGGTAAGCTTAAAAAAGGCGTAAGCGCGAAAGACGTGATACTTACTGTTCTTAAAAAGTATGGAACAAAAGGCAACGTCGGCTGGATTTTCGAGTATACAGGTCCTGGCGTAGCGACGCTTGATGTGCCTTCTCGCGCCACAATTACAAATATGGGCGCGGAACTTGGCGTTACGACGAGCGTTTTCCCGTCTGATAAGGTGACAAAGCAGTTCCTTCAGGCGCAGAACCGCGCGGGGGACTTCAAAGAGATTCTTCCCGATGCCGGTGCTGAGTATGATGATACGTTTACGGTCGATCTTTCAAAAGTCGAGCCGCTCGCGGCGGCGCCGCACAGCCCGGGAAATATCGTTACGGTAAAATCGATGAAGGGAACGAAAGTCAATCAGATTATGATTGGTTCGTGCACAAATTCTTCATATCGCGATATTCGCACTGTAGCCGACATCCTCAAGGGTAAGCACGTCGCGGAAGATGTTGAAGTCGGTATCGCCTGCGGCTCGCGTCAGGTGGTGAATATGCTGGCGAAAGACGGGTCTTTGGCGACACTTATTTCTGCCGGGTGCCGCATTCTTGAGAACGCCTGCGGTTTTTGCATTGGTGCTCATATGTCGCCGTCGACAAATGCGGTGTCATTAAGAACGAACAACAGAAACTTTGAAGGCCGCAGCGGCACCAAGTCCGCGAAGGTATATCTTGTCTCGCCGGAAACCGCCGCTGCCTCCGCGCTCACCGGAAAGTTCTGCGCGGCCGAGAACGTCAAGTCTGTCGCCGCACCGAAGAAGTTCCCGATTGACGATGAGATGTTCCTCTATCGCAAGAGCGCTGGAAAGGGCAGAAGTTCCGTAAAGATTGTCCGCGGGCCAAATATCGCCACAGTGCCCAAAGGAGTGCCTCTGGCGAAAGACCTCATGGCTTCGGCGGCGATCAAGGTGGGCGACAAGATCACGACCGACCACATCATGCCCGCCGGCGCCAGACTTAAATTCCGCTCAAACGTGCCCGAATATTCAAAGTATGTTTTTGAGCCGTGCGATCCGGCGTTCCATGACAAGTGTCTTGCCAATAAGGAAAAGAACATCGCCAACGTCATCATCGCCGGCGAGAGCTACGGCCAGGGTTCGAGCCGTGAACATGCGGCGCTGTGCCCAATGTATTTAGGCGTAAAAGCCGTCATCGCAAAATCGATCGAGCGCATTCACCGCGCCAATCTGATCAATTTCGGCATTGTGCCTTTCATATTCGAAGATTCCAAGGCGTACGACAAAATTGAAGCCGGGGACAAGCTTGAGCTCAAGGGTGTTAGAGCGGCGGTTGAGGGCGACGGAGAACTTGTGGTTAAGACTTCAAAAGGCTCGTTCAAGGTAAAGACGACGCTTTCTGCGCGCGAAAAACATCTTATTCTTTCAGGCGGACTTCTTGCGAGCCTCTGATAAATATGGCAGAACTCATAAAACTTTCAAACTCGCTTCGCGTGGTATTGGTGCCGTGCGAGGCGCAGTCTGTTGCGTTCGGTCTATTCATCAAATCAGGTTCGCGGCATGAAACCGACGCGATGGCCGGAATGTCCCACTTTATCGAGCATATGCTTTTTAAGGGGACGAAAAACCGCTCGCAGCTTGAAATCACGCAGTCGATAGAAGGGCGCGGCGGAAATTTCAATGCCTACACGAGCGAAGAGGTGACGGCGTACTTTACGCATATGCCGTATGAATATTTAAGTGAGGCGGTGGATATAATCTGCGATATGTATCTTAACGCGTCCATCGACGCCGATGATTTCAGACGTGAGCGCGATGTGATACTTGAGGAGATTAAGATGTATGCGGATGAGCCTGATGCTGTAGCGATGGAGAATCTGCAAAGAGCGCTTTTCCCTCGCAATCGTTTAGGCGCGCCTATCGCAGGTAGCGCAGAAAGCCTTATGCCGCTTACGCCAAATGACATGAAGGCGTATATAAAAGGGCATTACACGCCGCAGGATACCGTCGCTGTTTTAGTCGGCGCGTTCGATCCCCAAAAAGGATTTGATGAGATTTCAAAGAGACTCGGCCATCTCAAGGGCGCTCCGGAGAAACTTGCGCCGCGCAAACAGAAGTTCTTTTCGCCTATAGATGAAATAACGGTCACCAAAGACATAAATCAGGCGCAGATAGCGCTTGGGTACCGCACGTTCGGGTTTGATGACAGGCGCAAATATGCAGCGAGCGTATTTGATGCGATAATGGGCAGAGGTATGTCCAGCCGGCTCTTTCAAGAGGTGCGCGAAAAACGCGGCCTGAGCTATGATATTGGCTCTCGCATGCAGTTTTTCTCGGATGCTGGCATATGGAGCGTCACCGCCGGAGTAGATCCGTCGAAGATCGACATGGCTCTTTCGACCGTCGATGCGCAGCTTAAGCGCATTTTGACAAAGCGTGTTTCCGCCGCCGAACTTAAGCGTACAAAGGAGTTTCTTACGGGTAATTTCCGGCTGTCGCATGAAAGAGTCCAGTCGAAACTTTTCTTTTATGCGCAGACCGTTATGGCGTACGGAAGAGTCGTCTCTCCCGAAGAGCAGGTCGACGGCGTAAGGAGTGTCACGTGCAAAGACGTTTCTGAAGTGGCCGAGGCGATTTTAAGGCCAAAGATGCGCAGTTTGAGTATTGTGAAACCCCTTTGACGTCAATAATTGGATCAAACGAAAGGATCAACAGATGAAACAAGGCTGGAGATGGTACGGTGACGCAGATGCGATCACTCTGAAAGAAATCAAGCAGGCCGGAGTTACCGATATTGTCGCGGCTCTCTATGAACGAAAGCCCGGAGAAGTCTGGCCTGTGTCGGAGATTAAGGCGCGTCAGAAGAAGGTGCGCGAAGCTGGAATGGAATGGTCGGTCGTAGAGTCCGTCCCCCTGCATGAAGACATCAAAAAGCGTACGGGCGACTACAAGAAATATATCGAGAATTACAAGAAGACTCTTGTCAACCTCGCCAAGTGCGGCATAAAGACGGTGTGTTACAATTTCATGCCGATTCTCGACTGGACGCGCTCCGATCTTGAATTTGAACTTGGTGACGGCTCTACCTGTCTTGGTTATAACGAGTATGAGGTGGCGGCGTTTGATATGTTCGCGCTGAAGCGTCCCGGTGCGGAAAAGGATTTTGATGCGAAGACGCGCGCACGCGCCAAAAAACTTTGGCAGAGTTATTCTTCGAAAGAAAAAAAGCGTGTGGAGAAGGCGATATTGACGGGGCTTCCCGGAACGGTTGATGATTTGACGCCGAAAGAATTTCTCCGTCAGCTTAAGGCGTATGAAGGTATTGACGATAAAAAGCTGCGTGAGAATATGTACGCCTTCCTGAACGAGATCACCCCTGTTCTCGAAAAGTGGGATGTGAATATGTGCATTCATCCGGATGATCCTCCACATCCGATATTCGGGCTGCCGCGCATTCTTTCGACTGCGGCGGATGTGCGTGAAATGTGCAGGAAGTGCCCGTCGAAGCACATAGGTCTTACGCTTTGCACAGGATCTCTTGGCGGAAGCTTGGAGAATGATGAAGTTGCGATATTCAAAGAGTTCGCGAAGAGAATCTTTTTCTGCCACTTCCGCAATCTGCAATATGAAGAACCTGGCGTTTTCCATGAGTCGGAGTGCCACCTTTGCGGAAAGACGGATCTACCCGCGCTTATGATTGAGCTTCTCAAAGAAGAGAAGCGTCGTGGCGAGGGCATCGTCGTAAGACCGGATCACGGCAGACTTATGGAGATCGACAGGCACCGCAAGTGTTATTGCGGCTACAGTTACGGTGGCCGTCTTATAGGGCTTGCTGAGTTGCGCGGTCTTGAAATCGGTATCAAATATCTTAAGAAAGGACTTTGATAATGAAAAAAACAAACGGTGTTGAAGGTAAGGTTATGGTTATAACCGGTGCGGCCGGTGTTCTCTGCTCGTCGATGACTGAGGATATGCTTCGCCATGGGGCAAAGGTCGCGGTTTTAGATCTCAGAGGCGATGTCGCCAAGAAGTTCTGCGATAAGCTGATAAAAAAAGGGCTTAAGAATTGCATTCCGGTCGAGGCGAATGTTCTTGATAGAGACAGCCTTGAAGCGGCGAAGAAGATTATTCTTAAGAAATTCAAGCGTATCGATGTTCTTATTAACGGCGCCGGAGGCAACCACCCCAAGGGTACTACGCCTGCGGAGCAAATGACAAAGGATGTCAAGCTGGAAGACACGTTCTTCGGCCTTACGCCGGAGGGTTTTGAGTTCGTCAATAAACTCAATCTTATCGGCACCATTCTTCCGTGCCAGGTCTTCTGCAAGGAAATGCTTAAAAAGGGCGGCGCCGTTCTCAATTTCTGCTCGATGGCTGCCTATCAACCGCTCACGAAGGTGGCGGCATACGGTGCGGCAAAAGCGGGGATAATGAATTTCACGTCGTTTCTCGCCACACACTTAGCTCCTATGGGTATTCGCGTAAACGCCCTTGCTCCCGGCTTTTTCATTACGGATCAGAACCGCTTCCTGATGATGGAAAAAGACGGCAAGACTCCGACCGCCCGCGGCAGAAAGGTTCTTGCAAAAACTCCGATGCGTAAATTCGGCGAACCGAGCGACCTTCATGGCGCGGCGAGATTCCTTCTCAGTGACGAGGCTTCGTTCGTAACCGGCGTTACATTGCCCGTCGACGGCGGATTCGTCTGTTATTCCGGCGTTTGAGATTTCATATTTTAATCTTGTATCCATTGCCACGGACGCTTATGATGTGATATAATGATAGACAATTTCTATAGAAAGAAGGAATTATAAATCATGGCAAAAGATCAAAATGTCAGAAACAATATCTGGAAATGGCTCGTATTGGCGCTTGTCGCCGCGGTCTCTATATATGTTTGCAATCCTCCAAAAGAAAAATTGCGTTTCGGCCTCGACCTTAAGGGCGGAACCTCGTTTACGCTCGGCGTAGACATGGATAAGCTCAAAGAGACGATAATCGCGGCCAATCCCGCTATTACCAATACTCCCGGAGCCGTGGAGAAGAAGATAGAAGAAACTCTTCTCGGTTGCGATGAGCGCATCATTCAGGTTATCCGTCGCCGCGTTGACGCGATGGGCACGAATGAGCCTGTTATTCAGGGTATGAAAGGCCACCGCCTTCTTGTTCAGCTCCCCGGAGTCGACGAGAATGTCCGTAAAGCGGCCAAGGCCAACCTTCAGAGCGCGGCGTTTCTTGAATTCCGCCTTACCCACCCTAAAAACGACCAGCTCGTAACGAAGCTTCTTTCTAAAGATATCGCTCCTGAAGGCTACAAGAAATCCGGCAACGGCTATCAGCGTCTTGAGTCATGGGGTGAAGTTTCTCAGCGCCCCGGCTACGCCGCGCGTTTGGCCGCGTTTGAAACGCCTGATCCGCGCTACAGCTTCATGCTTGAAGATAACGGTGATGGAACGTATCTGCCGAACTTCGTAGCTCGCTCTACAGATCCGCGCGTGACGGGAGAAGATCTTGTGTCAGCCGCCGTTCAGCGCGATTCCGCCACAGGTGCGCTTTCCATCGGCTTTAAGCTTTCAGCAGAGGGCGGGCGAAAATTCTCCGTTCTTACGCGCAGCTATAAGCCCAACGGCCTTAAGAACCCGAGCGATCGCGGCCGTCAGCTGGCGATAATTCTTGACGATACATTGATTTCCGCGCCTGTAATCAACAGCGAGATCGGCGCTCAGGGCGAGATCACCGGGCGCTTTGACGCTAAAGAGGCCCAGAAGCTTGCAGCCGAACTTAACGCCGGCGCCTTGCCCGCTCCTATGCGCATTCTCGCTGAAACGACAGTCGCTCCGACCGTCGGTGAAGATGCCATCAACGCCGGTATCGTAGCTGCCGTTCTCGGCTTCGCGCTTGTAGCGATTTTCATGTTCATTTACTATTATTTTGCAGGCCTCGTCGCCAACATCGCTCTCTTCCTTGATGTCGCGCTTCTTCCTACAGCGCTCGTCTTGGTAGCGAATATTCTCGGTGTTTTCGCCCACGATCCTTCAATGGGCGGCGGCGGTTCAATGCAGTTGCCAGTCTTGACGATGCCCGGTATCGCAGGCCTTGTCCTTTCGCTTGGCATGGCGGTTGACGCTAACGTTCTTATCTTCGAGCGTATCCGCGAGGAGTTCGCGTTGGGGCGTGCGGCGGGTACCGCCATCAAGAACGGTTACGGTCGCGCTTTCACGGCGATTTTCGACTCGAACCTGACGACCATTATCGTGGGCATCATTCTCTTCGTCGTAGGCACAGGTCCTGTGCGCGGCTTTGCCATTACGCTTGTTGCAGGTGTGGTGATTTCGATGTTCACGGCAGTTGTAGTTACGCGTCTTGTCTTTGATCATGTCGTCAATCCTTCGCGCGTAAAGCCTTTCAAGATGCTTTCGTTCTTCAAGAATCCGTCTTATGATTTCCTTAAGCATTCGAAACTTGTTCTAATTTCTTCATTCGCGTTCATTCTTATTGGACTTCTTGTTTTCGCCGTTCGTCTTGTAAACAATCCCGCCTCTGTTCTTGCGGTTGACCTTACGGGCGGCACATCCATCGTCTATGAAATGAACCAGCAGGAAAGACCTGATGTGGGCGAAATCCGCAAGGCTCTCGATAGCTTCGATAACGCCGCCGTAATTCAGTATCAGGAAGGCGTCGGCGATCGTACGCTTCTGGTCAAAACGGGTGAGACGGCCGAGACGAAAAAGGGTGCCGCTCTTGAAAACAAAGATGTCGGAGCTTATGTAACGAAGCTTCTTCAGGAGAAATTCCCCAAGGCCGCTTTCAAGGCCGCTTCGGTCGACGAAGTCGGCTCGATGGTGGGCGCCGATCTTAAGAAGTCGGGCACGTACGCCGTTCTCTTCTCTCTCGTAGCGATTCTCGTTTATGTCGGCTTCAGATTCAAGTTCGGCTTCGGCCTCGGCGGTATCGTGGCTCTTGCGCACGACGCGCTTATTGCGCTTGTCGTCTTCTCGCTCTGCGGTCGTCAAGTGTCGCTTATCGTTATTACTGCGCTTCTTACGATCATCGGTTATTCGATTAACGACACGGTAGTTGTTTTTGACCGTATTCGCGAGATGATGAATCGCGATTCGCGCAAGACTTTCTCCGAAATCTGCAATATTGCGATCAACCAGTGCTTAGCTCGTACGCTGATCACATCGGCGACGACATTCTTTGCCGTTCTCGCGCTCTTTGCGTTCGGTGACGGATCTATCTTCGATTTCGCTCTTACGATGCTTATCGGCATTATTGCCGGCAGCCTCTCTTCGATCTTCATCGCTACGCCCGTTATGCTCTGGTGGTATGGCGGCAAGAGACCGAAAGTTGAAGAGGAAGATTCTCGCGCTAACGCCTGAGTTTTATACCGATGAGAGACTTGTTCATAGTTGGAGCAGGCGGCTTCGGCCGTGAAGCTGTATGGACGGTCGAGCGGATAAACGCTGCCCAGCAGCAGCCTGTATGGAGAGTCGTCGGCTTTGCCGACGACGATCCTTCTAAGGCGAGCGGCAATTTCGAGGGTTATCCGCTCTTAGGCTCTGTGGAAAAGGCCTCTAAAGATTTTCCCGGGGCGTCCGTTTTTATCGCGATAGGCGATAATGAAGCGCGCCGCAGAATATATGCTCAGCTCAGGGGCTTTGACTTTCCGGCGTTCATCGATCCGTCGGCACAGGTCTCGCCCACGACAGAATTCAAGCACGGCACTTTCATTGCGCCGGAAGCGGTTGTGTCGGTCGGAACGGAAATAGGAAAGTTCGTTATATTAAGCGCACGTGCTTGCGTCGGACATGATTCGACTGTAGGGGACTTTTCGAATATTGGGCCAGGCGTCTCCCTTTCGGGTCATACGAAAATAGGCTCTGATGTTACGATGGGAGCCAACAGTTCCACTTCTTCAGGTGTAAGTATTGCTGATCAAGCAGTAATTGAATGCGGCACTCCCGTTCTAAAAGATGTAGAGTCTCGCGCAAGAGTGACTATCATTGATTTTCTTAAAAGTTAATCACCTTGAAATGGTTTTTGTATAGAGCGATATTCTTCGCTGTTTATCCGTTTCTTTTACCTGGGTTTATTCTAAGAATGCTCAGGCGTGGTGGTTACTCAAAAAGAATGGGTGATAGGTTCGCTCTTTACCCTGAGGCAATCATAAAAAAAATCAAAAACATCCAGTCTTCGGGTAAGTCATTAGTCTGGATTCATGCGGTTTCTGTCGGCGAAGTTCAGGTCGCAGGTCAACTTATGCGCGAATGGAGAAAGATAGACGGCGAAGTTTCGTTTTGTTTCTCCACCACTTCATCTACGGGCTGGAAGATGGCAGAAAAAGAGGTGATGGAGCGCGATGTTCTTATATACAATCCTCTTGATTTTCCAAGTTTTGTGAAATCGGCTTTTGCCTTGATCAAGCCGCGCGCCGTTGTGCTTACTGAGTCTGAAATATGGCCCGAGTTCATCAGAAGGGTGAAAGCATTAAAAATACCGCTTTATCTCGTCAATGCCCGCGTCTCTGACCGCAGCGCTCCGCGCTACCGTCTCGCGCGCTGGTGGTTCTCTGATATTTTTTCATCATTTACGAAGATTTTCGCTCAGTCGGATTTGGATAAAGCCCGTCTTGTCGCAGCTCTTGCCCCTCAGGAGAAAATTGAGGTGACAGGGAGCTTTAAATTCGATGTCGCCCGTCGTAATGAAGAAAAAGAAAAAGAGATGCGTGAGTGGGTCGGCGAAGGAAGAATTCTTCTTGGGGGCTCCACGTGGCCCGGTGAAGACGAGATTCTGATTTCCGTTTACAGCCGACTTAAAACTGTTTACGGAGATTTGAAGCTGGTTATTGCGCCACGCCATTTTGAAAAGGCCGATGCTGTAGAGGCTAATATTTTGAAAGCCGGCTTGGAATGCGTTCGCCGTTCAAGGGGCGATAGACCCAAAGAGAATGCCGTCTATTTGGCCGATACGACTGGCGAGCTTATGGGGCTTTACGGAATCGGTGATGTCGTTTTTGTCGGAAAGTCTCTCACCGCGCACGGCTCGCAGAATATGATAGAGCCGTGTCTTTGCGGAAAAAGTGTTCTCGTCGGGCCCAATACGGAGAATTTTCGCCCGGTGATGAGTGATTTGCTCGCCTCGGACGCTATCGTGCAGGTCAAAGATGAAGTTGAGCTGGAAAATCGCATACGTGAGCTTTTCTCGGATGATGGCGGCTTGGGGGAAAGAGCTACGCTCGCTGTGGAGAAAAGACGAGGCGTTGTCTCCAAATGTCTTGCCGCTATAATGGAGCGTGACAAATGAGAGCGCGAATCATCTTTTTAACGGCGCTTTTGGCTATTGCGGGGTGTTCAAAAAAAGATGAGGTAGCCTCCTTGTCGGATGGATATGTTTTTCCGCCGATAAACATTCAATGCTCATATATCGCGATGCTTGAAAGCGATCTGGCGAGAAATGTTCTGCTTATCGGAGAGGAGGCGAAGAAGTGCGCGGCGTTTTTTGACGAAATCGGCATAAAAAGCTGCACGTCACCGAGCGGAAAGATTGATCTTGTCATGATGTCATGCAAGAGCATCTCGCGCCAATCGTGCGAGAAAGTTTCGTCTTTTCTTAACGACAACGGATCTATCGCATGGATGATGGATGTATCTGATGTCAAAGCGTTTGAATTTAAGAAAACGCTCGAAGATTTTAATTTTGCGGATGTTCGGCTTTGGATGGTCGGGCAGAGCAGGTGGCTTTTAACCGGCTCTAAACGGCCGAGGGTTAAAAAATTGGAGGATATGTTTCTTCTGTTTTCCTATGAGGGCGTTTTTGAGCGGCTTGCAGAGGCTAAGTGCAGCGCTCTTCAGCACATATTTGCCTCATACGCGGGTTCGCGCGACGATATAATGCCGGCATTTTCCGCAGGAGACCTGAAAGCTACAGTCCGTCCCGAGTTTTTTCTCACAAAAGAAATCCCTTCGCTTTCCTGGATTGATTCATCTAACGTCGATGAGGACATAGCCAAAAAGTTTTTTGCCGAGGCCCGTTCCATGCAGGTGGTAAGGCGCCTTGCCGTCGAGGGCTCAATGCTCGCCGAAGCCGGCAATGAGAAAGAGGCCGTTGATTCGTGGGCCAGAGCGTTCAAGCGCAATCCTCTTGATATTTTTATCCTCGAAAGGCTAGATCGCCTTGATAGAAACGCCAAGGGCTTCTGGGAGGTACGCAAGGTTCTCATGGCTATGAAATGCTATGAAACGATGGTTCTTATAAATCCCGAGTATGAGGCCGCTTTAAATAATTTTGGAATGTGCCTTAAAAAGATCGGCAGGCATGATATTGCCGAAAGAGCTTTCAAGCGCGTAAAAGAGTTACAGGAAAAAACTCAAATTTCAACAGGAGGGAACAAGAAATGATAAAGAAAATGATACTCCTTGCTGCGGTCATGCTATCGTCGGCTTTGATTGCGGCAACAGACGATGCAAGCGTGGTCTTGCGCGAAAATCTATGGCCTTCGCTCGAAAGGATTCCTGACTTTCAGGCGCATCAGATAGCGGCGATGACCGATGAGATGGTCAAGAAGGATTTTGTCCGTAGCGAACATAGAATGCCTTTCGTTGAATGGTACAAGGCGCCCGAGAAGCCTAACGGCGCGTGTATGATTCTTATTTCTGGCGGTTCATACGAGTGTTGTTGCGACGTAGGGCTTGTTAGAAGAAAATGGCCTAAGCGTTTTCTGGAGCTTGGTTATCACTGCGTTAATCTTGTGTATAGGACTCCTCGTGCAAAGGGCAAGGATTGTCATTTGAGCGCTTGGCAGGACGGTCAGAGAGCTGTCAGACTTGTACGTTCTAAAGCCAAGGAATATGGATTTGACCCAGAGAGAATTGGCGCTATCGGAATGTCTGCGGGCGGTCATTTGACGACGATGCTCGCTACGAGCGCGTTAACGCCTTCGTATGAGAAGGTCGATTCTCTTGATGATCTGCCGTGTCATATTAATCTGGCGATCTGTAAAGCTCCGGCTTACAATACACTCACTGCATCTTCTGGAATAGCAAGACCAGAGGACGGAACGCTTTTTCTTGATAGTTTAAAGGTGAGCTCGAAGTTCGCTTTTGACGCAAAGACCTGCCCTATCAGTTTTCATCACGGCGGCAAAGACCCTTATACGCCCAACGGCTCGACTCTTTGCTATCGTGCCCTTCGTAAGATGAAAGTGCCTGCAGAACTTCATTTGTATTCCGATAAGGGGCATGGCGCTTATGGTCTTGAGAGAGCCGTTGAGTTTATGCGCCAGCTTAATTTTGACGGAAAACTTGGGAAAGCCACCGAGAGACGCATTTACACCGGTCAATTTACAGAGCGCACCGAGCGTGTCGATCTTTGGTCTGGCGTGAAAATGCCGTCGGCGTTTTCGATCCATACGAACGCTCCGTATCTTACATGGTATGTCCCGAAGGAACTTAAAACAAAGGCTATCCAGATCATTTTCCCGGGGGGCGGATATTTCCATTGTAACGCTTCCGGCGAAGGGTTGCCGGCAGCCGAGTACCTTAACAAAAAGGGTATGACGGCCGTTGTCGTGAATTACCGCGTCCCACGCCCGCCGAAGGGTTTTGCGAAGCATCATGTCGCTTGGATTGATGCGCAGCGCGCCGTTAGGCTCGTTCGCTCTTCGGCTCCGGCGCGAGGGCTTGACCCTGAGCGTATCGGCGCGATGGGTTTTTCCGCCGGCGGACATTTAACTCTTATGGTGTCGCTCAGTTCAACATATAACGCGTACGCTCCGGTAGATAATATCGATAGAACTACTTCTTGCCGCGTCCAATGGGCATGCCCCATATATCCTGCATACGCTCTTACCGACGGCTCAGAATGTCCGAATACGACAGGCGGCAATGATGACAGCGCCGTACATGTCGAAGAATTTCTCTTTGACGTTAATACGCCTGCCATGTGCTTCCTTCATGGCGATGCTGACGGATGGGCTGCAATGAATTCCGTAAAGACGTGGGAGAGGCTTCGCCGCATGGGTGTTCAGTGTGATCTGCATACGCTCGCTAAGAGAGGTCACTGTTTCCAGTTCGTCGCCTCGGACGGAACGGGCAGCGCCACCTGGCTCGATCGCGTTTGGGATTTTCTTTTAACCAAAGGTTTTAATAAATGAGGAGCAAGTGCATGAATAAAAAAATACTTCTGTTTTTTATCGTCATTTTTTCTTTCTCCGCTCTTCAGCTTTACGCCGAGTCGTTTAAGATAAAAGTCGATCTCGATCTTAAAGGTGAAGTTGAAGAGGTCGCCTTGAAATTGCCTAAAGGTTCTGAAAAGGCCGCCGAGAGGTATTTCAGGCTCGCTAAAGTCACGCACCCCCATTATCTGGATCACGCTTATGCGGCGTTGGCAACGAAGCAGGTTAAAGCTGAGGTCGATGATGATCCGCTTGGGGATTTGGATGAAACCGGTGTCGAAGGTGATGCGATACAGGTGGTCGATAAAGACGTTGAGTATGCGATAAGAACAAATAAATCACGCAAGTCATACGTTCTTATGATCGTGAACCGCAAGAATGAGTCTTTTACCGGCAATATTGAACTTGTCCGAGGGAAAATGTATGAACCTGTTTATCGCCGGGTTTACAGTGAAGACGGAGGCAAGAGCTGGACTACCGCTGCATGGCAGCCTCCAAGGGCTTCTGACGTATACCCGTGGACTGTGGAAGTGCCGGCCAATACCGTGCAGACAATTACAATAATCTTGAGATGAGGGGGATGAAGATGAGTGTTAAGATTTTCTTCGGTTTGATTCTTTGCGCTTTTTCGCTGTACGGCGCGTCTTGGCCTCAGCCTATTAAGGTTGACGCGCAGATTACGCCGATTAAGGATATGCGCGACTCAACGAGCGCTCCGGATTTGGGGTATGCGGGCGCAATGCTCGAAACGTCAACTCTTGTTGCGGAGTGGTTTTACATTTCCAATCGTGTCGAGTCCGCAAGACTCATCCGTGAAGCGGGTGCCTGGGTGGTGCGCCCGTGGAGCGCGAATGATTTGTGGCAGCGCGGCATGGCCTGGGTGAAGACGAAAGATCGCGCCGCGATGCAGAAACGTTATAAATTCCTGCCGCAGATAGATCCCCACGCATACTTTTCTTTCTGGAAAGAAAACGGCATGAAGGCGATATTGTGTCTTGAAAATTACGGCGTTTTTGATGATGTCGAAAAGGGCACCCGAGTTAATGATATTGAGAGCGTGAAAAAAGTCATCTGCGATTATCTTCAATGGATCGTCGACAACGGCTATAAAGAGTGCGTAGCGGGCTTTGAATGCGGAAATGAGGCGTATTGGGGAAATAATCCTGAGCAGTACGGCGAGCGCTGGAGCAAGATCATTCCTGAAATGAAGCGAATCTGGCCTGATGTCAAGATCGGCATTCCCATCGCCGAGTATCGCCCGAACGACCCAGATATTGCGGCAGTTCGCGCCCGCGCAACGGGCCTTGATTGGGTTCAAGGCGGCGGGGAGTTTTCTTTTAGCAGGCTTAATCAGTGGTCGGGCCGCTTTATCGTCGCTCTTTCAAATCAGATTCACAATGTAAGCCATGTCATCTACCACTTCTACGGCGGCGATGGAGCGTATGGTTGCAGCGCGAGCGGCTTTCAGCGTATTAAGAATTTCGCCAAAGTTTTCCCGGAGATCGCGGATAAGCGCGTGTGGATAACGGAGTGGCGTGAGCGAGCCGACGAGGATAACCGTTGCCATCAGACATTTCAATCGTCGCTTTGGAAGGGGCACTATCTTTTATCGTGTCTTGCGCAGCCGAATGTGGATGGCATTTCGCTGCATAACTTAGGTACGCTTGCGGGAGGCTTGTCGATTGCCGTAAACGGCTATTGGCTTGTTCAGTGGAATCCCGCCAACCGCGATTATGTCGATATCGATTATGACGGAAAGCCCCGCATAGAGCCTGGACCTTCGGCGCCTGTATTTAACATTTATACTGAAGCTGTGAAAAAACACCCGCTCATTCTCAGTCACGGCAATTGCGAAAAGCAGGGTAAGGACGTTGTTATTTGGGCAAGTGCTCTTTATTACGGCTCATCGACTTCCCAGATGCGTGCGGAGGCCTTGAATCAGCCTAAGTCGAAATGGCCCAAGCTTATGGGAAATGTCGAGTGGGTTACGACAATGAATGCGGATAAGACTTCATTGTCTGTTCTGATGGTCAACACATTCAACAAAAAAATGGATATGCCTATTGAACTTAGCGGGTTTGAGTTCGCAGGTGAGCCCCGGATTAAATCGGTGACGATTCCGGAGAAGTACTTGTATGCACATCTTATTCCCGGCGAAAGACCGCTTTGGATTATAAGGGAAGAGAAAATCAAAGCGATGTCGGGCGATAAAGGCTTTTTGCCGATAAGCTCAAATACCGTCCAGTCCATAACCATTCCGATCAAGAGGAAGTAACGTGACAAAGCGAAGATTTTTTGCGCTCGTATTTGCTCTATTTACGGCGGCGGCGTCTTTTCCTTTAAGCGCTGCCGAAAGAGCTCTTGCATCGCGTGAAAATATTGTTCAGCTTACAAACGGTGTGTCGATCGCCGAGGCGCTTGAACGTGTAGCGCAACTGCGCGGGCGTGACGATAAAGCGGATATCGTTCTTGAGTTCGCCCGCAAGGGCCTTGCTCTCGCCAAGCCCATAATGATAGATTCGGTTTTGCAGCCTCGCGATGCCGGAAGGCTGATCATCCGAGGCGCTAATGGGCAGCGAGTAAGGCTTTTCGGCAGTAGACCCATCAAAAAATGGGTTAAAGTCAAAAACAAGTCAAAATCTCGCTTGGTCGTCTGGGAGGCTGATGTCTCAGGGTTTAAACTCGCCGATCAATTGGACGCGCTTTTCATGGATGGCAAGATGATGACTCTTGCGCGGTATCCGAATATAAATCCAAAACTTCCGTATTCTGGCGGCTGGGCGTATGTGCCGGGCCGATGGATAAGCATGTATCACTTCCCCAAAGAAGAGCCTGCAGGTTCGAGATCCGAGATGCTTGTAGGTGACAAAGATTGGCATAACTGGGCTGTTCCTACGGAAGGGCGCATCGTGATATTTCCAAGGCAGCGCTATGGTTCGTCGTATGTGCGCATAGCTGATCTGGATCGCGCGGGGAAAAGATTGAAGTTCGCCAAAAATATCTGCGATGTTCCTCGTCCGGGAGATACGTATATCCTTAGCGGTTTTCGCGAGGAACTTGATGATTTCGGCGAGTGGTATCATGATCTGAAGGGTGAGAAAGTTTATTTTATTGCGCCTAAGGGCAAAGACCCGAACAAGTCTCTTGTTACAATACCGACGACTGGCGCGATTTTTAAGTTGGACAATGCCCACAACGTGTCGATTGAGAATTTTGAGCTTTGCGCAGGGCGCATGGCCGTAGATACCAAGGGGTGTTCGTTCATTTCAATTAGAGGGTGCAGCATTCATGATTTTAGCGCACATCGCACGATAGAGTTCGCCTGGGGACATAACAATGAACTAAGAGACAGCGACATTTTCAATGTCGCGGGGTCGGCCGTGCATATCACCGGCGGAGGCATTACGAAGCCGAATCTTGTGGAGAATTGTTATATTCATCATGTTGCTATGTTGGATCATTCTTCATCGGCAATATTCATGGAAGGACAAGGCTATAAAATCAAGCACAATCTATTTCACGATCTTCCCGGCTGGGCGGTCTTTCATACAGGCAACCACCATGAACTTACCGACAACCGCGTTCACCATTATATGCTTGAGACGGAAGACGGCGGCGCGTTCTACACGTGTAATTCCAACGGTGGGATAGAAACGGTTACCGCCAGAAACTGGATCTCTCACGGGATAGGTTTTGCGAAGGCCGCCGGTTACGGCCCGCTTTCGTTTTACAACAACAGCCATGGCCTATATTTTGATTCAGGCCCGAATCACGGCTACATCTACGACAATGTGATTGAGCGTGTAAGCGGTATGGCGTTTAAGGTGGATGGCAATAATACGCAAGTCGTTTCAAATAACGTTCTTTATCTGACCGGCCGCCCAGAACTTCTGCGCTGGTCGTACGCGATGAATCTTTCTTCGAAGAAATCCGAAGGCGTCGACGATTTCAGGGAAGGGGTGGCGTATTCTAACAAGTTTGTGCATAATATCTGGTATTATCCGCATTGCCCAAGTCAAATATATGTATTGATACAGGGGGCTGATTGCACTCGAAATACATTTGATTGGAATTGGATTTGTATCGGAAATGACGCTAAATATCCAAATTTCAGAGACGGTATATCATGGGAGGAGCATTGGCGGAAGAAGTGGCGTCTCGATGAACATTCTCTTGTTGTTTCGAGTATCGGTTTTGTCAATCCTCAGGAAGGCGACTTTACCCCGAAGAATAAAGGGATAATGAAGAAGCTTTCTATACGCCCGCTTGTGATGAAGAAGTGCGGGCTTTACGTGAACGAATTTCGAAAAACGCTCCCGAAAGAGGCGGATGGCTGCGCGAATCATCCAGAATGGATTCGCAATCCTGTCGATCACATAAACCCACCTAAAAAATAGGGGCTTGATTTTCGCCCTTAAAACGAATGGCGTACTAATTTTTTGGTATAATATGCGCCCTCAAAGGGCAATTGTTATGTTGTCAATAAATCAGATATTCTGCATACCTATAATGGCAGTTTTCATGGCCGCCGCAGTTCATGCGACGGCCTATATTCATGGTGAGGCGCGGCGGCATCTGCTGCGCTTTTGGCTTTTTTTCATAGCGACCGCGCTTTCAATGATTGCCGTCGTCTATTCAAGCGGAAAGCTCTCTTTTCTTCTTGCGTGGGAGGCGATGGGACTTTCGTCTGCTGGGCTCGTCGCCTTTGAATCGAAAGAAAAGAGCGTAAAAAAAGCGACTTGGATTTATCTTCTTGCCTGTCACGCGGGAGCGTGCGCGTTTATGCTTGCAGGCGTTTTACTCTCGCGTCCTGAGGCGTATTTTGCGGCGTTTGCCTGCGCGTTCGTCGCAAGTGCCCTTAAAATCGGCTTTCCGCCGTTTCATTCGTGGCTGCCTGAGGCTCATCCCGCATCGCCTGCGCCGGCTTCTGCCATCATGTCAGCGTCTATGATTCCGTTAGGGTTTTTGCCTCTCATTAAGTACTTTGGCTCTTGCGGCTTTTCAGATATTCCTTTTGCGCCGTGGTTATTCCTTGTTTTCGGTGCAGTAGGAGCGGTAGGGGGAATACTTTTTGCGTTGCCGCAGGCGAACATCAAACGCCTCTTGGCGTTTTCATCAGTTGAAAATATGGGCGTTGTCGCAATGGGGATAGGCTTATCGGCTCTCTTTCTTAATAGGAAAGTTGGAGGGGAAGCGCATTTACTCTGCTTCGCCGCAGCGATGGCGCATATTCTAAATCATGCGTTTTTAAAAGGCTCTCTCTTTCTTGCAGCAGGCTCAGTCCTTCGCCAGACAGGAACGCTCGATCAAGATCGTCTCGGCGGCCTTTTAAGGAGAATGCCGTTTACCGGCTCAATTTTTGCAATCAACGCTTTTGCGCTTTCGGGCCTGCCTCCGTTTAACGCCTTTATCGGTGAGCTCGCGCTTTATATTGGCGCATTCCTCGCGATTAAATCAGGCGATAGCGTATTGGTTGCGGCAGGCTTTCTTGTCGCGCTTGCCTTGTCGATTACAGGGGCTTTAGCCGTTCCTTCTTACATAAAAGCGATAGGATCTATATTTTTAGGTGAGCCGCGTTCTCTATCGGCGCAAGAGGCGGTTGAAACGCCGAAAAGAATGTGGCTTTCGATGCTCTTTTTAACACTTCTTTCAATTGCGATGATACCGGGGTCTGTCATCTTCATTCACTCGATGACAGGCGGCTTTGCAACTCAAATTCTTATGACAGCGGCTATTTTAGGTCTCGTCTTTGTCTTCATTTCAGCTTCATTGATTTTTATTCGCCGCTTTGTCTGCAAAAGAGGCGCTTCCAAGCCTCGCATGCCCGTCTGGGACTGCGGGTATGACGCGCCGACTCCTCGGATGGCTTATACGGCAACGGCCTTTACTCAGCCGCTCGCAGATTTTTTCATTTTTTATCTTAAGTCGCGCCGTCACGTAATGCCGTTTAAGTTGTCGCCTGCTTCTCCGACAGATGCGGCAATCGCCGTTGAAACGGATGATCTTGCTCTCACCGCGCTTTGGAGGCCGCTCTTTACAAAAATTGCGCGTCTCTGTCAGCGGGCGCATCTTCTTCAAAACGGCTCGCTGCATCTCTACATACTCGTAGGCCTTGTGGCGCTCATTTTACTTCTTATATTCGCACTTGTCTCATGAATATTCTAAGTATAATTCTTGCCATTCTTTTGGCGCCTTTATTTGTCGGCATCGTCAATCAGACGAAGGCTTTCTTCGCTTCCCGCCGCGGACCAGGGCTGTTCAGGCTTTATGTCGACATCGCGAAACTCTTAAGAAAGTCGTGTCCGAGACCAGAGCATTCGACTTGGCTTTTTGATATCGCGCAGGCATCGTCTCTTGGAGCGGTAGTCACAGCTGCGATTATTTTCCCTTGGACGGGCGCAAGTCTTTTCGCGTCAATCGTTCCTGCGGCGTTTTTCTTTTATATCTTGGCGGCCGGAAGGTTTTTTACAGTAATCGGCGCGCTTGATTCAGGCAATGCCTTTGAAGGTATGGGCGCTTCGCGCGAAATTCAGTTTTCAGTTTTTGCAGAGCCGATAATTTTTGTAATCTTAGGTTTTCTTGTTCTTCTAACGAAAGACATTTCTCTTTCTCACGCGCTTTTAGGGATTACATCCGAGGTATGGAAGGCGAATGTGATAAGTCTTATTCTCGTCTTTCTTGCCTTTTTCGGCGTCTTTCTTCTTGAGAATTGTCGCGTCCCGTTCGATGACCCGGAAACGCACTTAGAGCTTACGATGATTCACGAGGCGATGCTCCTTGATGTGGGCGGAAGCGACCTTGCCTTTGCGCTTTATGCCGCGGCGCTAAAGTTTGAACTTCTTGGCGCCTTTCTCGTTATGATGTTTATGCCTACGCTTGAATGCGGTTTAAGTCATACCCTTATTATCTTTTCTGCAGTAGCCCTTTTAAGTGTCGCGGTAGGGATCATTGAGTCTATAATGGCGCGATTCAGGCTTTTGAAAACTCCCGAGGCGCTTATTGGACTATTCCTTGTCGCATCATTGGCAGTTTTAATCCATCTTTCATTTTGATACTTTTAAGAATATGCTTACGCTTTCAGAAATAGCAATGGCTCTCTTTCTTGTGGCCGATTTGGCGCTTGCGGGCGCAAGTCGCCTTAAATATGCCATCAGCCTTGTGGCGCTACAAGGGTGGTTGGTAGGCCTCATGCCTCTTCTCGGTTGGCAATGGTCTTTGGAGGGATGCCCTGAGATGAGAATTTGGATTATCGCCCTTGTAAATTCGCTCGTTAAAGGTGTATCTCTTCCGATGCTTCTAAGTTACGCTGTCCGAAAGGCGCGCACCCGCCGCGAGGTGGAGCCGATTGTCTCGTTTCAAATATCGAGAATTATCGTCTTTCTTATGGCGGCAGGGGGTTTTGCAGTCGCTCATTTTTTGGATATCCAAAATACGAGCGCCTCCTCCTTTGTGATACCTGTAGCATTTACGACAATGGGCACAGGCTGTCTTCTTATCTCTGCTCGCAAAAAAGCGATTACCCAAGTTCTTGGCTTTTTAGTCCTTGAAAACGGCATTTCGCTTTTCGGGTCACAGCTCCTCATCGAATACAGTCTCGTTGTTGAACTTGGAATTCTTCTTGATGTTTTTGCTCTCGTATTTATTCTCGGCATTGCGATATTTCAGATTAATCGCACATTCGCCTCGACTGATACCGATAAGCTAAACCATTTGGGGGACACGCATTTGATGCATCCGCACCATAAACACGATCACGTCCACGATTGATATGGAAAATAATCTTAAAGAGCTTCTCGTTTTCTTAACGCCGCTATTGTTTATAGCCAATCTCGTGCAGAGCCTTTTTTATCTGCCTGCCGCCGCGAAGGTGGAAGGAAAGGGCAGTATGCCGAGAGTTCTATATTACGCGCTTTTATTCGTCTTTTTTGCGGCGATGATGTTTTCGATTCTCACTCCTTCTTTGCTCCTTATGTGGGTGGCAATCGAACTTACAACTCTTGTTTCTGCGCCGCTTATTGCCTATCACAGCACGAAGGATAGCTTAGAGGCGATGTGGAAATATCTTCTTATCTGCTCCATAGGCATCGCGTTCGCGCTTTTTGGAACGATGCTTGTTCTTTACGCCCAATCTACCGAAAGCGCGAAATGGTATATGGCGGGCTTCGCTTTTATTCTCGCAGGCTACGGAACTAAAATGGGTCTATCTCCCTTTCACACGTGGCTGCCTGACGCCCACTCCGAGGCGCCAGCTCCCGTTTCTGCGCTTCTTTCAGGTGCGCTTCTTAACTGTTCGTTTTTCGCGATAGTCCGTTTTCGCGAGATTATGCCTGATGGGGCCAGCTTATTCTGCGACCTCGCAATGCTTTTTCTCGGGCTTCTTTCAGTTGCGGTTGGCGCAGTTTTCATGGTTCGCCAGACAGATTACAAGCGTCTCTTGGCGTATTCGTCAGTTGAACATATAGGGCTAATAACAGTCCTTTATTCTTTGTACTCAACTTCTGCTTCTCAAAAACTCGTCATGGCAGCTATTTTGCTTCATATCGCTGCGCATTCTCTTACGAAAACGATGCTCTTTCAGTTGGCGGGCAATCTTCTTTTGGCCTTTCAGACACGCGCCATTTCAGTTGTGCAGGGGCTTGGTGAGGTGATGAAAAAAGAAGCTGCTCTTTGGATCTCTGGTTTTATTCTTATTTGCGGTATGCCACCTTCAGCGCTCTTTCTCTCAGAACTTGGGCTCGTTTTCTCAGCCCCCATTTATGTTTCTGTGATTGTACTTGTTCTTCTTTTTGTCGTCTTTGCCGCAATGATGAAGGCCGCTCTTAATATGACGATGGGCAGACCCCTTGCTCACTACAATAAGCTACCGAAAAGGTTGATCATCGTTCCAAGTATTCTATTTGTCATGATCGTTGCGGGCGGAACGATTGCGTCGGCATACATTCTTATATCTGGGGGTGTAAAATGACTGAGCTTTTTTCGTATTCATCTATCGATGACGCTTTAATCAAACTCGATTCTCTCGGCGGATACAAAAACCCGGAGAAAGTCGTGCCGCTTAAAGGTGCTGCGGCGCATGAGGTGGCGGTAGGTCCTGTTCATGCAGGTGTAATTGAACCCGGGCATTTTCGTTTTCAGTGCATGGGCGAGGATGTTTTTAATCTTCAGATTTTTCTCGGCTATCAGCATCGCGGCGTGGAAGAAGCGATTGTAAAGGCTGATGGAAAAATTTCTCGTCAGATAGCCTTGGCGGAAACTTGCGCAGGCGATACATCAGTTGCCGCGGCAACGGCATTTGCTGAGATAATGGAAAGCGCATTCCCAGAGAAGTTCGCCTCTCCCGATAGTAGCACTCTTCGCGTCCGCTCTCTTATGCTTGA
Source organism: Kiritimatiellia bacterium (assembly GCA_904502135.1). Classification (GTDB taxonomy): domain Bacteria; phylum Verrucomicrobiota; class Kiritimatiellia; order RFP12; family UBA1067; genus UBA1067. The sequence goes on along the minus strand of CAJGDE010000004.1, from coordinate 13,416 downwards.
GTTAGAGCGAATTGCGAACCATGTCGGCGATTTAGGAGCTCTTGCGGGCGATGTCGCTTTTCTTCAGTCGGCCGCCTTCTGCGGAAGAATACGCGGCGAATATCTCAATATGACGGCAATGCTTTGCGGCAATCGATTTGGCCGCAATGCGATTGAGCCCGGCTCATCATTAGTGACAATAGACGAAACGTTATCTCAACAATTGAAAGAGGACATCTCTCGCGTAAGGCCTGAGCTTGATAGGGCGCTAAAACTCATGTTTCACGACCATAGTGTTTGCGACAGATTTGACGGAACTGGTAAAGTTTCAAAAGAGCTTGCTCGCGAAATACGTTTAGTAGGAGTTGCTCGCCGCGCATCAGGGGATTTTAACGGTGATGTTATGGCGCGAGCCTTAGTGCGGCGCGTTGAGATAAATGAGGCGCACGATAAAATCTTAAAAATACTTAATGGTGAAGTCTTAGAGATGCCGCCGCAGAGTGAAAATAAAATCGCTTCAAGGTCTGACTTTACACTTGTCGTCTCAACCGTCGAAGCTTGGCGAGGGCCGCTTGTACATGCGGCGATATTTTCTTCTGAGGGGAAGATGGAGAAGTATAAGATTGTCGACCCTTCGGCGCACAATTGGCAGGCGCTTGCATGGGCTATGCGAGGCGAGCAGATTTCAAACTTTCCGATCTGCAACAAGTCGTTCAATCTGTCGTATTGCGGCACGGATAGATGAGAGGGAGATTGTATGATAAAGGCACTTTTAGCAAGGCTTAAAGAAGGATTTAGGACGGGGAGCTTTCCTGCTACACCGCCTAATTTGCCGCCTGATTTTAGGGGTAGGCCTAAGTTAGATTTTGATACAACTGCTGAAGATATTGATGAAATGCGCAAAGTGTGCCCTGTTGAAAATGCGCTTTTTTATGACGAGAAGGGCGCGTGTCTCGATATGGGAAGGTGTATTTTCTGCGGCAGGTGCGCAAGAGCCTCGAAAAAGGTTGAGTTTACAAAAGAGTATCGCCTTGGCGTATTTAAGAGAGAGGATTTGCTCGTAAGAGCAGGCGAAAAGGAGTATGCTCCGCCTATTGAGACCCAGACGGAAGCACTCGCCTTAAGGGGTTCTCTTCATCTTAGAGAAGTTTCAGCGGGCGGTTGCGCCGCGTGTGAACTTGACGCGAATGTATTAGCGACTCCCGCGTGGGATATGGCGCGCTTTGGAATAAAATTTACGGCCTCGCCGCGCCATGCCGATGCAGTGTACTTAACGGGCCCTGTATCGAAAAACATGTCTTTAGCTTTGGAAAAAACTTTTCAAGCTATGCCAGAGCCACGTTTTCTCATAGTTGCGGGCGCATGCGCAATTTCAGGCGGGCTACATGAGTTAGGGTCTCTTCCGGAGAAGCCTTCGCTTTATATCCCAGGCTGCCCCCCGCATCCCGCCACTGTCCTCGAAGCGCTTCTAAGATTTGTGGGCGATCGTTCTTATGATAAGTCCAGATAACTTTAATTTTCAAAATTCCTGGCTTTTTTGGATTCTTGGCTCAAGCGTTTCATTGAGCATGTATGATTTGTGTAAAAAAGCAAGCGTTAAAAACAATTCAGTTTTCCCGACTCTTTTTTTGACGACGTTCAGCGGTTGGGCGGCATTATCGCTGATTCTTCTCTTTTCAGGGCGAATGAGTGCGGCGGTTGATATCGCTCCTATGCACATCCTCTTGCTGCTGGTTAAAAGTTTTATTGTGGGGGCAAGCTGGACTGCGACTTATCTTGCGCTTAGAACTTTGCCTATAACAAGCGCAGCTCCTATCCGCGCATCCGGGCCGTTTTGGACGCTTATTGGAGCCGTGCTGATTTTTTCTGAGATTCCAAGGGCTGTTCAGGCCATTGGTATGGTTTTCGTGTTGGCGGGGTGCGTATTTTTTTCGCTTTCATCAAGCAGAGATGGATCTTCAGGAGGCTTGAAGGCTGTTGTGTTGGCGTTCCTTGGAACGGTTTTGGGCAGTTGCAGCGCGTTATATGATAAGCATTTGATGCAGTCGATCGGGATTGCGCCGCTAACCGTGTTGTGGTGGTTTCTCGGCGGAATGATGGCGATGTATGCGGTTATTGCGATTTTTAACCACAAAGGTTTTCGCTGGCGATTTACGATGCCTTTAACAGGGATATTGCTTACGGCCAGCGATGCGTTTTATTTTACGGCTATAGCAATGCCGGAGGCGCAGATATCGGTTTTAAGTTTAATAAGGCGCTCCAGTATTGTGCTTACCTTCTTTATCGGTGGAGCTCTTTTTAGGGAGTGCGATATTAGGCGCAAGGCCTTTGCGCTTGCGGCGATATTAGTCGGCGTTGTGCTTCTTTGCCTGTCATAAATATAAAAAAGTATACCTGGCATGCATTTATGTGCTAAAAATCACGCATTTTTTGCGCTGTGGAGAATCTTTCGGAATACCCCCTTGCCAAATTGGGGCAAATAATGGTATAATAATGGGAACTTGTCTGAAAAAGTAAGGAAATAACTAAATGCCGACTATCAATCAGTTGATTCGTAAGGGGCGTCAGCCTCTCGCTAAACATTCAAAGTCGCCGGCGCTTAAGAGCTGTCCGCAGCGTCGCGGCGTTTGTCTCGTCGTAAAGACGATGACTCCTAAGAAGCCTAACTCGGCTCTTCGTAAAGTTGCCCGTGTGCGCCTTACGACGGGTTATGAAGTTACCGCTTACATTCCCGGTGAAGGTCACAACCTTCAGGAACATAGCGTTGTGCTCGTTCGCGGCGGTCGTGTGAAGGACCTTCCTGGTGTGCGTTATCACATCGTGCGCGGTAAGCTTGACTCGCTCGGTGTTGCCGGTCGTAATCGTAGCCGTTCTAAGTACGGTATGAAGCGCCAGAAGAAGGAAGAAGGGAAGTAAGCCATGAGCCGCAGAGGTAAGAAAATTGTAAAGCGCGTTATTCTTGATCCGAAGTTCAATTCGGAGCTCGTCGCGCACATGATCCGCGTCATCATGAAAGACGGTAAGAAGACTGTCGCCGAGAAGATCGTCTATGGAGCGATCGATAAGGTGAAAGAGGCCGTCGAGAAGGATCCTGCTAAGTTTGTCAAGGATGAGAAGCAGTATACCGACGCTCTTGAAGTTGTTTCTGCTGCTATTGATAACATGAAGCCGCAGCTCGAAGTCAAGACGCGCCGTGTCGGTGGTACCACTTATCCTGTTCCGGTGCCGATTCCCGCGAACCGTCAGCTCTCGCTCGCGTTGCGTTGGACTACGCAGTTCGCTTCGGGGCGCCACGGTATGGGCATGCCCGCCGCAGTCGCAGCTGAAATCATTGATGCGTTTCTCGGTCAGGGCAATGTCATTAAGAAACGTGACGATGTCCACAAGATGGCGGCAGCAAATAAGGCATTCGCGCATTACGCGTGGTAAGTAAAAAATTCTCTTTTTTAGACAGGTAAAAAGCGTCGCGATTTGCGACGCTTTTTTATTATGTCGATTCGAGGAGAATGCCACTTGACATACCTACCTGAAAGTATGTATAATATGCGCCCGTTATGCCAAGGAAGACAAAAGAGGAAGCAGAAAAGACACGTTCGCGTATTTTAGCGAACGCGCTTAAGCTTTTTGTTAAAAAGGGGTATGAACATACGACTTTCAATGACATAGCTGCCGAACTTAAAATGACAAAAGGCGCTGTCTATTGGCATTTTGCCAGTAAAGCCGATCTTCTCGAGGCTCTTCTCGGCGAGGCTATGCAGCGTTTTTCTTCGGCGCTGAGAGATAGAATCAGCGAAAAAGAATTGACGTATCCCGCGGTAGCCGAAATGCTTGTCGAGTTCGCAGGAGGAATCGTTTCAGATAAGCGTAGGGCCGATTTCTTCATGCTGATGCAAACGGGCCTTAAGTGGACGGATGTGAAACTTGCCAAAGTAGCCAAAAAGCTTATTGCCGAGCGCTCTTGCGGGCCATATCAGGCAGTCATAGATGCGGTTGAGGCTGATGTTCAGGCCGGGCGTGTTGATAAGAAAGTCGTTCCGCATGAAGTGGCTTCGGCCACGATGGCTCTTTGGGACGGGATTATTCAACGGAAAATAGAAGGTTTTTTCAAGTCGGATATGTCAAACACTTTGACTAAAGCGTTTGCTGCGCTTTGGAAATCTATAAAAGTTTAAAAATTTCAATGAAAGGTATAAGAAAATGAACAACGCAGGCAATAATAAGTCGACAATAGGTTCGGTTATCGCAACCGTTATTTTGGTCTTGGCTTCTGCAATAGGAGGCTGGGTCGCTAGAGAACATAAGCCTGAGCCGAAAGCTAAGGGTATGGCTATGCCAGCGCCTCAGGCTCAGAGCGTGGCGGTTACGCAAGTGAAGGAGATGGCGTATAACCTTGCGGAGAGGTTTGTCGCACACGCTGAAGCTATGCAGGAGGTCGATCTTCTGCCGCAGGTTGACGGCTATATCAAGGAGATGAAGTTTAAAGAAGGTGATACCGTAAAAACAGGTCAGCTTCTTTACGTCCTTGACGATGAGCGTTATTTGGCCATCGTCAATCAGCGCAAGGCCGATCTCGCGGCCGCAGAAGCCGAGCAGCGCCGCGCTGAGCGTTATTTTAAGCGCATGATGGAGGCTGATGCCCGCGGCATCACCCAGCTTGAGCGCGATAATGCCGAAGCCGCCGCCGAATCGGCCAAGGCTGCTGTTCTTCAGGCCAAGGCGAATCTCGTCGTTGCCGAGTATGACTTGAAGAAAACAAAGGTATATGCGCCTATTTCTGGTCAGATCGGAAAGTCGAATATGTATTTAGGTGATTATGTCGCGCCTTCAAAAGGGGCTCTTGCGAGAATCGTTCAGATTGATCCCATTCGTGTTACTTTCCCTCTCACGGACCGTAGTTATGTCGCATGGAGATCTCAGCAGCTCAACGGCAGCGCGCCCGATTATCGTCTTCGTCTTCTCTTGCCTGACGGCAGCGAATATTCAGGCCTTGGCGAATGGGCTTTCGATGATAATACGATGAGCAAAGAGACGGCCACGATCATTATGCGCCTTAAATTCCCGAACCCCGAGCGTATGCTTATTCCTAACAGCTATGTGACGCTTTTGGTCGACTATAAGACTCCTCCCAAGTATCTTTGCGTTCCTCAGCAGGCTTTATATGATCTGTCCACTGGCAGCCGCGCCGTATGGGTTCTTAAAGAAGATATGACCGTTGAGCAGCGCATAGTTGAAACGCGTGAGGTGAGTGGCGGCTGGACGCCTGTTGTTGAAGGGCTTAAACTCGGCGAGAAGGTCGTCATTTCCGGTATTTCAAAGCTTGCACCCGGAATGAAGGTCACTCTCGTTGAGGCGACCAGCAACGACGACCTTGATCCTAATTTCAAGCCTCGGATTAAGGAGTGATGGGGTAGTGTTGGAATGTTGGAATGTTAGAATGTTGGAATGTTTGAATGTTGGAATGTTGGAATGAAAGGAAGAAGAGATGAAAATATCAATAAGAAAGTCGATTGATCAGATAAAGACGTTTTCACGAACGTTTATCGAGCGTCCGCGTTTTGCGATGGTCATTGCTATTGTGCTTTCACTCGCGGGTGTGATGGCGATTCATGAATTGCCGGTTTCGCAGTATCCTCGTCTTACTCCGCCGTCAATTCAGGTTTCGTACACCTATCCCGGCGCGAGCGCAAAAGAAGTTCTAAATACCGTAGCGATGCCTATTGAAGATAAGGTCAACGGTGTTGATGATATGCTTTACATGGTAGGCAGCTGCTCCGATGACGGCACTTATTCTTTGACGTTGTCGTTCGAGGTGGAATCCGACCGTGATATGGATATGGTGAAGGTGCAAAACCGTGTATCTCAGGCGGAGGCTAAGCTGCCGATGGAAGTGCAGCAGCTTGGAGGCACCATTCGTGCGCAGTCGGAAGATATGCTTGGCTTTATGGCCCTTAGATCAAAGACGGGTAAGATGACGCGTCTTCAGATTTCAGACTACATCTACGGCAACATTCAGCCGGTACTCCTTCGTATCCCGGGTGTGGGCGACGCTACGGTTTACGGCCCGCGTCTTGCCATGAGAATTTGGCTCGACCCCGACCGTATGGCGGCACAAGGTCTAAATACGGAAGAGGTGATAGCTGCTGTGACAAAGCAGAATGTCCAAGCTTCAATCGGCACTGTCGGCGCTTCTCCTATCCCCAAGCACGCGGCCCATGTTTATACGCTGACGGCTAAGGGGCGTCTTATGAAGCCCGCGGAGTTTAATGAAATCATCATTAGACGCGATGAGAAGGGCGGTATCGTTCGTCTTAAGGATATCGCTCGCACCGAGATCGGCGAAGAGAATTATATGTTCTCAGGCCAGTTCAACGGTGAGAATGCCGTTATGATCGCGCTTCAGCAGAAGCCGGGCGCTAACGCCATTGAAACGATGGACGCCGTCTACGAAGCGTTTCATGAAATGGAAAAGACATTCCCGGCAGATCTTGAATGGGTTACTCCCTACGATGCTACAGAATATGTGCGCGTTTGTATCGAGGAGATTGTGTTAACTCTCATCATTACATTTGCGCTCGTCGTTTTAGTCTGTTACCTCTTTTTGCAAGACTGGCGCGCAACTCTCATTCCGTGCCTTACTATTCCGGTTTCCATCTGCTCTACATTCATATTGATGGCGGTGTTGGGCTATTCGATAAATATCCTGACGCTTTTTGGACTTGTCCTTTCCATCGGTGTTGTCGTTGACGACTGCATTGTCGTGGTTGAGCGTGTGCAGTATCTTATTGAGACGCGTTCGCTCAATTCCAAGGAGGCTGCAATTCAGGCGATGAAAGACGTGACAAGCGCGGTTATCGCCACGACCCTCGTCTTGCTCGGCATCTTCGTCCCTGTAGGCTTTATGAGCGGAATTACCGGGCGCATTTACCAGCAGTTCTCGGTAACGCTTTCTGCGGCGGTGTGCTTCTCCACGGTTTGCGCTCTGACGCTTGCGCCTGCTTTGTGCTCCCTGCTTCTTCACGAGGCTCGTCCGTTTAAGCGCGGGCCGCTGGCGTGGTTCAATAAAGCCTTGGATGCGTTTAAGGGCTTTTTCGTGACAATAGCCAAGTGGTTGGCGCGTCGAGTTTTCCTTACGCTCGTATTGCTCGTCTTGACCATAATTCTTACGGCACAAATGTTTTTAAAGACAGAAACCGCCTTTCTCCCGGAAGAGGATCAAAGTGTTGTTTTCTGCTCGATGGAAATGCCTGAGGGCACTGCTCGCGACCGCAGCCGCGAAACTGCGCTTAGGGCGGTTGATGTTTTGCGCAAAATTCCTGAAGTGCAATCTGTCATTTCAATTACCGGCTGGGGTATGGTTGGCGGGCGAGGCGAAAACCTGACAACACTCATTGTTGATCTTAAGCGCTGGGATGAGCGTCCTGATCCCGAACAGCATGTTTCGCGGATGATCGGCAAGATACAGGCGATTCTATCTTCGATTCCTGAACCGAAATGGTATGTCATCGCACCTCCCTCGATTCCCGGCCTTGGCAACGCGAACGGAATTTCGGTGCATATCCAAGACAAGGTCGGCACAGATCCGATGAAGCTTGATGAGGTTAAGAACTTTCTTTTGGCGAAGTTGAACGCAAATCCGAAAATCCTTGCGGCGTTTGCAGGTTATAACGCCCAGACGCCGAAGCTCAGATTCAATCTTGACCGCACAAAAGCGGAGATGTTCCATGTCCCGGTGGCGACGGTGTATGCGACGTTGCAGAATTATCTCGGCTCGCGTTATGTCAACGACGTTAATCTCGGAACGCAGGTCAATCGCGTTACTGTCGCGGCAGAATCAAAAGGTCGCGCCAAGCCGGAGGACGTCGAAAGGCTCTATGTCCGCTCTGACAGGGGGGCGATGGTGCCGATAGGGTCGCTCGGTACGATTTCTCGCGAGCTTGGCCCGCGTACGATCTATACCCGCGATAAGTACGTGACGGTGGGGCTTACGATTCTACCCGCTCCCGGTGTTGCCTCTGGAACAGTTATGAACGAGGTCAGAGATCTTCTCGATTCTCAGCTGCCTGAAGGTTACGGGTACAACTGGGCCGCACTTTCATATCAGGAAGCGCGTAATGCCGGCGCTGCCGCTCCGCTCATTCTTCTTGCGATCATTTTTGGCTACCTCTTCCTGGTCGCGCAATATGAATCGTGGACAATTCCGCTGCCGGTGATGCTTTCGATTTTCGTTGCCGTATTAGGCGCTCTCGTGGGCTTGAAATACTGGGGCATTTTCGCCAGCGGTTCGCCTTATCCGCTGTCGATTTACGCTCAGCTGGGATTGGTCCTTTTGGTGGGGCTCGCGTCAAAGAACGCGATTCTCATCGTTGAGTTCGCCAAAGACAAGAGAGAGATAGAAGGCTACTCGATTGTGGATGCGGCAGGATCTGCCGCAGGCGAGCGCTTGAGAGCTCTTCTTATGACGGCTTTGACGACGCTTCTTGGAACATTGCCGATGATGATCGCTACCGGCGCAGGAGCCGCCAGCCGCAATCATCTGGGGACGACGGAATTCTTTGGAATGCTATTCTCTGTCGTTTTTGGTATACTACTCGTTCCTGGACTTTACTCGCTTTTCCAGACTTGGCGCGAATATGTTAAGCGGATTTTCTCGTATCTGAGCGCGAAATCTCTCAGAGCAAGACGTCTTAAGGACAGCGAAGGTAAAAAGTAAGACATTAAAATTTGAAAGAAGGTAAGAAAATGAAGATAAAATTAGATTATATGTATGTATTCATGGCTTTGGCGGCTCTTGGCTGCGAGTCACTTCCGTCAGTCGGGCCGGATTACAAGGAGTTTGAGCTTAATGTTTCCGAAGCGGCGCTGCCGGATGCGGGCTTCCCCACGACAAATCTTACGGCCACCTTCGAATACAAGGCGGCTCTTTCCAACGCCGATGACAGAGTTGTTATAACGAACGATAATCTGTCAAAGTGGTGGAAGGGTTTTAACGACCCTGTTTTAGAGTCTCTCGTGGACGGGGCTGTATCGAACAATATTTCGTTTTTGATGGCGCAGCGCAGGCTTGAGCGCGCCAATTGGGAACTTCTCGGCTCGTACGCGGCTTTTCTGCCTCAATTCTCGGTCGGCGGCGGATGGCACCGTTATTGGAACAAAGAGAAAACGCGCTCTGGAAGAAACCAATACAATGTGCGCAACGCTACGCTTGACGGAGATTGGGAGATCGACATTTTCGGCGGTAATCGTCGTCAGGCGGAGGCTTCTTTTGCCGCGGCCGAGGCCGCCGGGTGGACCGTCGCCGACGCATGGGTTGAGCTGACTACGAAAATCGGGCGCGAATATATCAATCTCAGAACTGCGCAGGAACTTATTAGCGTGGCGAGAACAAACCTTTTGTTGCAGTCGGAGACTTACGATATTTTAAAGTCGCGCCTTGAATCGGGAATCGGCGATGAGCTGGCGGTCAACCAGTGCGCCTACATCGTGGAGCAGACCAGAGCTCGTCTTCCGGAACTGCTTGTTGCCGAAGAAAAATATAAAAATGCGATTGCGATTCTCGCTGGAGAATACCCTGGGTCTTTGAATGAGCTTCTCGAGCCTTTCGATTCCCGCCGCGATTGGCTTATCCAACCGCAGAAAGTCAGCGAGCTTAAGCTTGATATGATCCGCTCGCGTCCTGACGTCAAGGCTGCTGAGCGTGAACTTGCTGCTCAGGTCGCGCGAATCGGAGTCGCCAAGGCCGATTGGTTCCCCAAGTTCTATATCTCCGGCTCCGTCGGTTTTGAGAACAAGAAGAAGTCGCGTCTCTTTCAGCGCGAATCGTTCATCGCCAGTCTCGGTCCTGCTGTAAGTTGGCCGATTTTCCAAGGCGGTGCCATTCACGCCAATATAAAGGCTACGGAAGCCAGAGCGAAAGAATTGGCTCTTAATTACGAGCTTGTGATTCAAAGCGCCTATTCTGAGGTCCGCGATGCGTATGCGGCATACACGCAGGAATATCACCGTTATCAGGCTTTAAGAGGCGCCGTTAAGGCCGCTACCGACGCGGTGTCCATCTCGAACGACCTCTATAAGAACGGTCTTAAAGATTTCAACAACGTTCTCGATGCCCAGCGCAGCCGTCTTCAGCTTGAAGAACAGTTGGCCGTTTCGCGCGGCCAGATCACCCTTTCTTTGATAGACCTTTACAAGGCTTTGGGCGGAGGACTGGCGGTAGAGTCAGATAAATGATTTATCGTTATTTATATCAGACGAAAGATAACGAAAACCGGGAGGGCGAGATCAAAGCCAAATCCCGCGACGAGGCGTATACTCTGCTTAGAAAGCAGGGTATACGGCCATATCGTATAATCGGAGAAGATCCGTGGAATTGGAGGCCGTGGGCAATATCTTTGAGTTATGCCGTTTTGGTTGCCGCCGTTGTTTTCCTTCTTTGGCTCAACATTAAAGATTCAAAGCCCGTAACCAAAGTGACGCCTGAAGAGGCCGCCGAGCTTCGGATAAGAGCGGAAGAGGCCGTTTTCCGCGCTCCCGAGGCTTATCGCTATCATGTCTGGAAGAGTGTAAACCAACGCCTCGTTGAAAGAGGTGTTGAGCCGATAGAAAAGCCTATGGCCGTAGACGAGCCGCAAGATGATTTTCTTTTTTTGAAGTAATTAGCCTTATTACGTATTTGGTATAATATATTGTCATGAACACGATAGAGCAAAAGGGAATGTACAAGACCTTTCCGCGCAGCGGCAAGGATGTAAGTTTTACGCATTATTGTCCGGGGTGCGGACACGGTGTCATAAATAAGCTTATCGCCGAGGCCTGCGCAGAGGCCGGTCTTCAGGATGAGACTATTTTCGTCGATCCTGTAGGATGCGGCGTCTTTACGTATTATTATTGGGATGCCGCGCATATTTCGGCCGCGCATGGCCGTGCGAGCGCAGTGGCTACAGGTACTTGCCGTGCGAGACCCGGGGCTGTAACGATCGCATACCAGGGTGACGGCGATCTTGGCGCAATCGGCTTTAACAATGCTTTTCAGGCCGCCAGCCGAGGAGAGAAATTCGGATGTATTTTCGTCAACAATTCTCTTTATGGCATGACAGGCGGTCAGATGGCTCCTACAACGCTTGAAGGGGAGAAGACGACAACGACGCCCTTTGGTCGCGACAGCGCACTTACGGGGCACCCGCTTCATGTGTGTGAAGTTTTTAATCAGTTGAAGGCTCCCGTTTATATCGCGCGCGTTTCAGTCGCGGATACAAAGCGCATCATGCAGGCGAAGGCAGCGATCAAAAAAGTTTTTGAGATTCAAAAATCGGGTCTCGGATACGCGCTTCTTGAGATTCTCGCCCCGTGTCCGACAAATCTTAAGATGAGCCCAAAGGCGGCATCTGAGTTTTGCGCGACAGACATGGAGAAGGAGTTTCCGCTCGGCGTTTTCCGCGATGAGACTTCGTCGCAGCGTCCAAAGGAGCGTCCCGTGCCGACGGTCGCGTCATGCGCTGAACTTTTCAGGGAATCTGAAGAGATTGAAAAGGCGATTGAAGACAAGAGCTTTGCCGAAAGGCGTTTCAAGTTCGCCGGCTACGGCGGCCAGGGTATTCTTTCTCTCGGTCTTGTCATAGCGGAAGCGGCTCGTTATGCGCGCCGTCACACACTCTGGTTCCCAAGCTACGGTCCGGAGCAAAGAGGCGGCAGCGCCAACTGTTCGGTTGTTGTTTCCGGTACTCCCATCGGCTCTCCAGCGGTGGAAAACCCCGATGTTCTCGTCTGTATGAATCAGCCTGCGTACGAGAGGTTCATCGGCGATGTCAAGAAGGGCGGCACGGTGATTGTCGATGAGACGGTGCCGATTGAAGTTCAGCCCCCGGAGGGGGTTCAGCTTGTCCGCTGGCCTGCGATACGCATGGCGGAAGAGTTCGGAGTGCCGAAGGCGGCCAATACAATGATGCTGGCGGCTCTCGCCAAGTACGAGCTTTGCGGCATAGAGCGTGATATTCTCGAAAAGGCGCTTGTTTCTTCGTTTAAGAAAAAGCCGGAACTCGGTGAGAAAAACCGCGAGCTCTTCAAGCGGGCCTTGGCCTAAAATCGAAAAGAGTAGAGAAAGTTATTTTGACGGTCTTAGGCTTGAGAGAGCGATAGAGGCTTCAAACTGACTCATGGGTGTTGTCAAAATGGCAACACCCTCTCTTTTTGCAGCCTCAAGCATATCATCCGGAACAGGCCGGTTGTGGCATATAACGATCGCCTCCACCCCGACAAGCGTGCACACGGCAATTGTGTTAAGATGATTCTGAATCGTGATTAGAACCGATTCGTCTTTGCAGTGCCCCATCACATCCGAAAGAAGATCCGACGTGTAGGCGGCCGAGATATCGGCCTTATCATTGTCGACGACCGTTTTTGCGTTTATCAATTCGGCTATTTCTGCTGTTGTCATGACACAGGGCTCTTTCTTTAAAATCTCGTTAATTTCGGGGAGATGACTGTTGCTTTTCGCTCAAACGCTTTTTTAAGTTCCGTTACTGTAAAATCGTCAATATCGCATTCGGTCCAAACGCGAGCGACGTCGTCAAGATTGTGCGCATCGGAAGATCTTGTTAACGCCAGGTCCGCGGCGCGGGCTTTCCAGATCGCTTCGTCGGCCGTACGAGACAGCTCAACGGCATCGAAGCAGCCTTCCGGTATGGCGCCAAGACCAGATATGACGGAGTAGTTGGGTCTGTCTATATGAGCGGCGATATAAAGGCCATTTAACTGTTTTACTTTTTCTGCAATTTCGGGAATCGAGCGTCGTGTGCCCATCGCAAGTATCCGCCATTCAAGGTCGATGATTTCGTCGTCCCACGAAACGATCGGCTGATCACCGAAAGTCTCAGGGTCGTTTACTCGCTTTGGCATCGCTTCGTAAATCCAGTCGGTCATGGCCAAGGCCTGATCGACCGTGTCAAAGATCGCAAGCGTATGAACTTCTTCTGCGCTTTGGACTTCGAGGCCGAAGAGGCATTTTAGACCTTTGCGCGCGGCGCATTCAGCGATGGCCGGCGTGTTTTTGGCTGTTTGATGATCGCACAGAGCAATTCCGTCCATGCCGGCAGAGAGCGCTTTTTCAACAATTTGAGAAGGCGACATTTCTAAACTTGCGCACGGAGAGAGGCAGCTGTGGATGTGAAGGTCGAATTTCATTTATGACGGTATTATATCATAATCTTTTCGCTAAGCGGTTATGTCGCCTGTGCAACTGCTGTAGAGTATTGTCGGGTGAGAAAGAAGATAGTATTGTCAAATACTGAGCGCTGCCTTGAATAAGTGACTTGTCAAAATGCGGCGGATGTCGCGGCAACGCAGCTCCTTGCGGCCACTTCGCTTTGCTCGTGCGCTCGACCTTCGGTCTGCGCGGCTACCCTTCGAAACGCGGTGCGTTTCTACGGTGCATGTGCTCCCGCG
>CAJGDE010000003.1 GCA_904502135.1 Kiritimatiellia bacterium | reverse complement strand
TTACATCAAATTCAAGTCTCGCGCTGTTTGCAGTTATTCAAGATTTGTAGCCTTTATCCGTGCGGTGACATGGTTGAAAAAGGATTTGTTGGACGTTCTCTATTCCTATGGGATAGCACCTCCACCTGAAAACTGGCGAGCAAAGGAAAACACGCCATATTTACCAGGGTTTGAGAAGTATTTTGCCAAGGCTATTGGATAGCAGAACTCTGATTTTACAAGGATTGGCCTAAATCCATCAACACAGAGGTTTTCAAAACAAATTTTATCCGTAAAAAAATTCCGCGCCATAAGCGCGGAAACAATCAGATAGTGCAGCCTATCCTTTTGCTATTGGATAGCAGTGAATTGTCCGAACTCCTGCTTAATGCTGAAGGCGCTAATAAAGACGAGATGAGGGGAGTTGAACTGATGAAGAACGCAGCCGAGAATGGTCATGCGAAGGCGCAGTGGATGTGGGGAGCACTTCTTATCAATCCATCCGCATCGGATATAACATGTATTGAACAGGATATAGCCACAGGAGTTGAATGGATGCAGAAGTCCGCGGATCAAGGTTTTGGAATGGCAGAATGTACAATGGCAGCATTTTATGTTCAAGGTATTGGGGTTGAGAAAGATTTCACCAAAGCTAAAGATCTTTATACAAGAGCGCTCGAACACGGTGGACTAATTAAAGAAATGGAAAATGATGCAAAAGAGATGCTTGCGAAACTTGAATCGGCGATTGCTAATGAATCGTGCGATGATTTGCCCGAAATGCAATCTGATACGGCGGATGATAGCAATAAAGAATTTGCAGAATATTGGAGAAAGGCTAAAGGTGGAGATGCATTTGCACAGTGGTATGTCGGACATAAGCTTGTTTATGGGAAAATTGTCAAGATGGACGAGGAAGAGGGTGTAAAATGGTTGCGAAAGTCTGCTGAACAGGAGGATGCAGATGCAGCGTACGAGTTGGGCGATTGTTACCGTAATGGATGGGGTGTGGAAGAAGATATTACAGAGGCATTCAAGTGGTATAAGAAAGCCGCTGTGCTCGGAGAAGAGCGAGCATGTTTCAAGGTGGGATATGCATATTATTTCGGGAAGGGTTTAGAGGAGAATGAAGCAGAAGCGTTTAAATGGTTTACTAAGGCGGCGGAAAAGGGTCACGCCGAAGCACAATGTCGCTTAGCTGAATGCTATCTTCTGGGAAATGGTGTTGAGCAAGACTATGAAAAAGCGCGTGAGTGGTATTGTAAATCGGCCGAGCAGGGAGAAGATCTCGCACAGTTTAATCTGGGTAAGATATATTATTTCGGAAAAGGAATAGAAAAGAATTATGAAGAAGCATTTAAATGGTTTTTAGAGGCGGCTGAACAAGATAGGGCAGATGCTCAGGTGTTCCTCGGAACTTGTTATCGAAGGGGACTTGGGATTAATAAGGATATGAGCCGTGCGTTTGAATGGTATAGTAAGTCGGCGGAGCAGGGTAAATCTGAGGCTCAATTCTGGGCAGGAAAATTCTATGCTGAAGGTTGGGGTGGAATAGATAAGGATTTAGATGCGGCGGCTGGATGGTATGAGAAATCAGCAGAGCAAGGCAATTTAAATGCGATTTGTGCTTTAGGATGGTGTTATCAGTTGGGGAATGGCGTCGAACAAGACTATGAAAAGGCCGTTAAGTGGTTTAGTAAGGGTGCAGAAAAAAACGATGGAGTATGCATAAATAACTTAGCGCGATTGATTGAAGACGGGAAGGGGGAAGAACAGGATTATAATAAAGCACTGGAATTGTTCAAGAAAGCGACTGAATGCGATTGTGCACGAGCGAATTACCATATAGGGCGTTTCTATGAAAATGGACTTGGCGTTGATGCCGATATCGAAACAGCGAAAGAATGGTATCAGAAGGCTGCTGACAATGGCGACGAAGATGCGAAAGAAAAGTTGGAAGAATTAGCGTAAATAAGAAAGGTTTAGAACTATGAGTGCAAAAGAAGTTCCAATGCATTTGTCGCATAAGCCAGTAGTGGTATGTGATTATCAAGAGTTGAATAAAAGAGCGGGGAATTTTGATTCTCCGGATTCCAAATTTATTTCAGTTGGTCACGCTCAATGGAATGAAAATGACTTGGCAGTAAAAATCTTTCGAAAAGGTTTTTCTGGCAGGTGGTCAGCACAAAGTGAGGAAGTTCCTGCATGGCGCTTGCCGTATATGCTTGTGATGCTACTTGAAACAATGATTAGAATTCAGAATTCTGACAAGGAGATTCACGGCAGTGTTGGTGCCGAAGTCGTAGCGCCCCAAGATATTGATTTCGTTAAATCTGCCATAAAAGAGTACGCAATGCCTTTGCAAGATGGATTGAAGCGAGTCAAGGATTTATTGGATAAGATTGATTTAGGAAACCTTGGTTCGTTGTAGCCGAATGGTAGTTTTATTGTCTTGCCAGAAGATAGGATGATGCCAGGTATTACCGACTCAGCGGTACGCGTGATAATGCGTGCGCGCGAAATTGCGCAGAATATGTCCCTTCCGTATGTCGTGCCGCATACGCTTTTTCTTGCTCTTTATGAAGTAGCTAAGAAAGATGTTGCTGATGTGTTGCAAAGGGCTGGGGTGGATTGTTCGCAATATTGCAAAAAAGTAGCTGCAGAGATTAACTCAATTCCGAAAAAAGCGGTCGGTGGTGAGTTGCCTTTCCATCCAACATTTAATGTCGTTCTAAATAAGGCACTCGAATATGAGCGGCCGTGTACAATTCGGTCGCTTATTGCATCATTGTTGACATCAGACGGCATTCAGATTGATAAATCGGTTTGTGCCATGCAAGACGATTATGATCCATTTGCCGAATTGGATGCGTTGATCGGCTTAGAGTCTGTAAAGACGGAAGTGAAGAAACTTGTTGAGCTTGTGAAATTTAATGAGGCGCGGCGAAAGGCTGGGCTTCCTGCAGACTCTCCAACGAATCATTTTGTTTTTACAGGAAATCCAGGAACCGGGAAAACGACAGTTGCACGGATTATTGCCCGAATATACAAGAAACTGGGTGTGTTAAAGCGCGGGCATCTAGTAGAGGTGGATCGTTCTAAGCTTGTTGCCGGGTATGTAGGGCAGACGGCAATTCAAACGAATGCTGTTATTGACGCTGCTCTTGATGGTGTACTTTTTATTGACGAGGCTTATTCTCTTTCGAGTGGCGGAAGGTCGGATTATGGAGGTGAGGCTATAGCGACATTACTTAAGCGGATGGAAGATCAACGAGGTAGGATGGTGGTAATAGTTGCAGGATATGAATGCGAAATGGAGCAGTTCATAACCTCCAATCCTGGACTAAAATCGCGCTTTACGAAGTACATTCATTTCCCAGATTACACATCTAAAGACTTGACCGCAATTTTTGCGGTCTTGGCAAAGAGTCAAGGCTATGGGTTGGGCGCTAAAGAAATGCTTGCGATAGAGGAGTATATGAACCAAGCTGTTATAGAAGCAAAATCTGGAAATGCCCGTATAGCCCGTAATCTTCTTTCGACCGTAAAGGAGAGAATGGCATTGCGTGTTATGGCCGATGGTACTGCAAATAAGAGTGAACTTTCTCAAATCATGGTGGAGGATATAAGATGAATGGAAATATGTCCTCCCGAGTTGATCGTGCCATCATCTATCGCAGTGAAATAGATTTTATATCGCGCTGCATTCTTGATTACCCTGATATTGAAACGGGTGGGCAATTGTTCGGCTTTTGGACGGCAGGAGGAATCCCAGTTGTTTTATATGCAATCGGCCCAGGGGCTAATGCGAATCATCAAGTTTCGTTCTTTAATCAAGATATTGGTTATTTGGAACAGGTCGGTAGAAGATTGTTCGATAAATACGGTCTTCTTCATATAGGCGAGTGGCATTCGCATCATCAACTTGGCTTAGCGCATCCGAGTGGTCATGATGCAATGACAATGGCCTCCTCTATTTCCAATAATCACCTCGGACGCTTTTTGATGGCTCTTGGGAACTGTACGCAAGAAGTATCTGTTTTAAATGCTTTTGAATTTGTTGAGGGATACGGAACGGATTATCGCCATATTCCATGGGAGATAAAAGAGGTTGAAAGTCCTTTTCGATGTGTAGTGGACATGGATTGTGATTTTGCCGATATTCTTATTCAGCCAAGTACTAAATATGCATGGCACGGGGAATTGTATACGATTTCTTGTGCAAATAAGATGTCACGAGAAATTGATAACGAGGGTGATGAAAATATTCGTCGCTTTTTTGATGAATTTGAACGACAAAAAGGCGAAAGGAACACAGAAATGTTTGATAGGCAAAGATATGAAGCGGAAGTTGCGCTTCTAAAACGAAAGTTATCGCCAAGTGTTTGGCGTTTTGATTTGAATCGCGAACGTCCATTTTTGGCAATGGCGGTTAAGACAAAATCTGGAAATCTTTACACAATTCAAATTGAACTTGAGAGATTTCCAGCTGCCGTTCCAAAGGTGTTTGTCACTAGAATGCTGCGTGATCATGATGGAAATCTGATGAGCGAGGCAAGGCATTCGTTGCACACGTTGGCATCGGAACACGGATGGACTCGGATATGCCACTATGGTACAGAGTCATGGACACCAGGTGTTTCGCTTTATAAGATTTACATAAAGTGTGCCTTGTGGCTTAACATCTATGAAGTCCATCTTAAAACAGGTAAACCGATGGAGTATTATCTCAAGCGTCAGGCTTAACGACTTTACAAAAAGAAAGGAATAAAACTATGTTCGGAATGGGTAAGAAAGAAAACGACATCGAAGCGTTTGGCGAAGATGTAAAGCGCCAGGGCGAGGCTACAGGTTTGGATCCTTTGGGTAAGGATCTCGAATTTGACCCTGCTACTGGTCAGTTTAAGCAAGTGTCGAAATTTGGTTTGCGTGGTGATGGGGACATTGTTACGGAGATGACGTCAAAGGGTTTTGCCAATGGATTTTTCATCTGACGATATCTATTCAAGGAGCGCTGGTCTCATTGAAAACGGCGCTTTATTTAAAAAGCGTGCGCTGATAATCGGTCTTGGGAGTTTTGGCTCTAATATAGCCGTAGAGCTGGCGAAAGCAGCCGTCGGTAGTTTTGCGCTTATGGACATTGACAGACTTGAACGGCATAACGTAGTGCGCCATGCCTGTTATTTGAATGATGTCGGTAGGCTTAAGACTGATGCGGTTGCGGATCTTGTCTTAGGCAAGAATCCGTGCGCGACGATAGATAAGTATCCGATTGACATGAACGACAATCTTGAATTGGTCGCTGATGAAATAGAACGGGCGGATATTGTAATTTGTGCAACAGATAACAATCAGAGCCGATTCAATCTTTCGAGACTTTTGATTGATCATCCCAAAGTTTGTCTTTTTGGGCGAGCGGTGACGCGTGCTGAGGGAGGGGATGTTTTCAGATACAGGCCGGGTGGTCCTTGCTATTGTTGTCTTGTAGGGAATCAGTGGTATGACAATGCTGCCGAGGAGATTACAAACGTATCCTCTGCACGAGCGAACGGACGGATAGCCGCGTATGTTTCACCAGAGGATGCTGAAGCGATGGTACAGGTGGGTTTGGCATCAGATATAGAACCAATCACTAATATGATGGTGAAGCTTGCATTAGTCGAATTGTCTCGAAATACTGACTCTGGTATTGAGGCTTTGGGTGATGAACTGACATTTGATTATTATATGTGGGCTAATAGACGGGAAAGACGGCATAGGAATTGGAATGCATTCAACGACAGTCAGAATCGTCCGACTATTTTACGATGGTACGGAGCTACGATAGAGAGGGATGAATCGTGTTCGCTATGTGCTAATTCTGAAATGGCGCTTGATGATGGTTGTGAATTGGAGTTGGAATTAAAGAGAATAGAGGAAGTAAATGAAGAGACTTGAATACGACGAGCGAACGGGCGATTTTAACGAGATAGAGTATAGTCTTTGGGGTGTTGCGGCTAAGATACTGTTGTTTTCGTTATTATTGATTGTTGCCGCAGGTGGAGTATACGCTTGGTTCAAAGGTTGGCAATTTTCGGATGCTATTCCATTGATTAAGAAATATTGCGGCTTAGCTTACAGTAAAGGATTGGTAGCGGTAAAATTTCTTCAATCATATTTGACTGTAAAAAGTATTGCTTTTGTTGGAATTGTGGCTGCGGTATGTTATTGGAGAAAAAAGATTTGGAAAATCATTAAGTGTCTTTTGTATTTTTTATTTTGGCCTGTTATCAAGTTGTTTCTTAGAGCGAGAAGTGCTTGGCAAGAGAGAGATTGGGCAATGCTTTCTCTCCTCGTAATGCTTGGGGTGGTATTGTATTGGGCGTACATGTTTGTGTTTGCGCTTATTAGTGTCATGGTTAGCAGTGTGCATATTGATGATCCATTAAATTCGTCGATGCCGATTGTTTTTATGATATCAGGAGCAGTCGCGTTCATATATTTTTACGCTAAGGCGCTAACGATGGTTAAATGCGGGCAACTTGTCGTATATTCCGATTGGAGTGATTTTTTGAAGTCGACAGCTTGGCTTTATGCTCTTCCTGTCGGGATTATTTTTGTATCAGATTCATCCGCTGATACGATGCATCTGGTTTTGGGATGGTCTTTTATTGTAGGTGGGATAGTTTCTTTTGTAAGTTTGGTTCGAGGAGCTTTTAGATACAATTCAGGTGGGTTATGCTATCTCTCACTTTTTGCGAGATTCGCGGTTTCATTTCTTGCTATTGCGGCATTGGCGGAACTTCATTCTAAATTTGATAAGTTTAGAAAGGGAGAATTAGGTGTTATTCGAGGGGTTTTGTTGCCAATCTTAATTTTTGCCTTTGTGTTCAGAACGTTTATAAGACCAATGATTGGAACGGATTTTCACTATTAAAGAAAGTTTAAAAGGAGTTTTTTTATGGATAGATTTGTAAGAGTCGATATAGAGTTTAAATTCGTTGACACGAATGGAAAAGAGAAGTCTGAATGGGCGAAGTTAAGTCCGGGCGGATTTCCGAAGTGGATGCCGGGCGGTCCGCCTGATGCGCTTTTTGCGATCAATTCTTCCGAGCCTGATGCATTGCCTTGGAAGGTAATAGCTGAAAAAACTTTTGGAGAGAACGCTTTTGAGATTGATGACTGGTTTGATGCTGAGGCGCGTCAGCATGGTCTTGATTTTTATGTAGGTTATGGTTCAAAGGCTAAAGATTGCCAGAAAATGCTTTTTGAGCTTGAACATCCAGATGTTCGTATCATTGGCGTTCGTGTTCGGTTGAAGGTAATGGATTTTACTGATGCCAATTTAAGTACGTGCATTAAGAAGTATAATAAGGCAAAGAAAGATTCGCGGCGAAAGGATAGTGACAGGCATTACGCTAAGCCATTTGACGTCCCGCCAGAAACTCCCAGAGAGTTACTTCAGGCGGCAGAGTTTGCTTTTAATACTTATGGTGATGCACAAATGTATGTTAAGGCTATGAAAAGTGCGATGGCGGGAGTGAAGTGGTGTGCTTTAGACCCAGAACTTCGCAAGCTTGTCGAGTGCTATAGGCGCTATGGAGGTCGCGAACTTATCGGTAAGTCAGCGGTGATGTGTGAACTTCGTGGTAAGATTGATCAAGTTGCTCCTTTTGATACTACGCGAGTGCTGATTGTTGCCGAGACGGGAACGGGTAAAGAGACTGTAGCGCAACAGCTTCATCTTAAATCTCCTCGCAGAGATATGCCTTTTGTCGCCTTTAACTGTGCGAGCGTCAATCCATCGCTGTTGGAAAGCCGATTTTTTGGTCATGAAAAAGGGGCTTTTACCGATGCAAAAGAAAGATCTATAGGTCTTTTTGAACAGGCAAAAGGCGGGACTCTTTTCCTTGACGAAATAGGTGAACTTGATGCAAATGCACAATCATTGCTATTAAGGGTGCTTGAAGGAGGGCGGTTTACGAGACTAGGCGGTAAGGAGGAGATTTTGGCTGATGTGCGTCTTGTGACGGCTACTAATCGGGATTTGCCGAAAATGGTTCATGACGGCAAGTTTAGGCTCGACCTTTATGAACGCCTGAACATTGTGCAGCTGCGCATTCCGCCTCTACGCGATCATAAGGAAGATATTATGGATATCGCCATTGATTGGCGATTCAAGCATGATCGTCGTTTGTTTTCTGAGGTGAGCATGGAGAGGGCGTTGCTTGAATATGATTATCCGGGTAATGTTCGGGAGCTGATTAATATTCTAGAAAAGTCAAAGATTTTTCAGGAGGATGATTTTGAGAAACTGATGGCGGAACATCGCTTAATGAATAAAGGGCTTGTGGATGAGGTGCAATCTATTGATAATAAAATCATAGATGACTGCACTGTTCCTGAGGATCTTGATGGGGCTACACGGCATCATGTCAGGCGGATTTTTGAGAAATATGGCAAAAATCTCACCAAGACAGCAGAGGTTCTCAAGGTGAGTCGAAACACAGTGAGAAAATATATGTAAGCGATTAAAGACATGACTTTACCAATTGTATTCGGAAAGACTTTAAATGGAGAAGAAGTTATTCGTGATCTTGTAAGATTGCCGCACCTATTGATAGGTGGTCTGACAGGTTTCGGAAAGTCCGTCTTTTTGAACTCTCTTATTTGCTCTCTCGTGCAGAATAATCCGCCGGAACATATAAGATTCGTTTTAATGGATCCAAAAGGGGTTGCGTTCGATGCGTATGCGGTGAGACACGCGATTTGACTGTTTAAGGCATAATTTGATATAATACATCCAATTCGCCCATGGTGGGTGGATTGAAGCGAATGAACACGGGGTATCCATCCTCGGTCAAAGCGGATTAATCTGACCAGTTATTAAAGATTGAAAGGTTATCAAAATGGAAATGCCTACATCAGCCCTTACGGGTATCTCACTTAAAGATATGTTTGACGCCGGCCTTCATTTCGGCCATCAGACGAAGCGTTGGAATCCGAAGATGAAAGGTTACATCTTCGATAAGCGCAACGGTATTCATATCATCGATCTTACCCAGTCCGTCGCGCTTCTTGATGATGCGGCCGACTTCCTCCGCAAGACTGTTCTTTCTGGAAAGAAAGTTCTTTTCGTCGCCACGAAGAAGCAGGCTCAGGAGATTGTGAAGGAGACTGCTCTTTCCGTCGACCAGTTCTATATCACCGAGCGTTGGCTTGGCGGCACTCTCACCAACTCCAAGACCATTCGCTCTTCTGTTAAGCGCATGCGTCAGCTTCAGGCGACGGCTAAGGCTAACGGCGGCGAGCTTTCCGAGCATAAGCAGGAGGCTTCAATGCTTCGCCGCGAGCTCGTCAAGCTTGAAAAGAATTTAACCGGTATTGCCGATATGGCCGAGCAGCCCGGCGCAGTTGTTATCGTTGACTGCGTTAAGGAAGCTAACGCCGTTAAGGAAGCCGTCCGTCTCAAAATCCCCGTAATCGCCATCGTTGATACGAACGCCGATCCCGAGCCGATTGACTATGTAATCCCCGGCAATGACGATTCTGTCCGCGGTATTGAGCTTATTCTCGGTGGTCTTGCTAAGGTCATCAAGGGCGCTAACGACGAGTACGGCGCTAAGGCCGCTGAAGAAAACCGCAAGCGTGAGGCCGATCGCAAGGCTCGTGAAGAGAGCGAGAAGGCTGCTCGTGCTGAGCGCAAGGCTAAGGCCGTCGCCAAGACTGGCGCCCGTGGCGGAGCTAAGAAGGCTACTGGCGTTTCCGCGAATGTCAAAGCTGCCGCCCGCGCCGCTAAGGAAGCCGCTGAGATCAAGGCCAAGGCCGATCTCGCCGCTAAGCGTCAGGCTAAGGCCGCTGAGGTTGAGGCCGCAGCCGCCGCTGTCGCAGCTCCTGCCGCTGAAGTTCCTGCCGCTGAAGCTCCTGCTGCAGAATAACAACAATTTAAGAAAGGTTTCAGAAAATGGCCATTACCATTCAGCAAATTAAGGAACTCCGTGAAGCTACTGCAGCTGGCATGGGCGCTTGCAAAGAAGCGCTCACAGCCACTGAAGGTAACATGGAAGAAGCTATCAAGTATCTTCGCGAAAAGGGGCTCGCTGTTGCCGCCAAGCGCGTTGACAAAGAGTCCAAGCAGGGTATCGTCGCTCTTGCCAAGGCCGCTGACGATAAGACTATGGCTCTTGCTGAGATTAATTGCGAGACTGACTTTGTTGCAAAGACCGAGGCGTTCATCAAGTTTGTCGACGACGCGGCCAAAGTCGCTCTCGAGGGCAAGGATATTGAAGAAACTCTTAACGATGATTACAAGATGCTTCTCACAAAGACTGGCGAGAACGTCAAGATTCGTCGTAGCGAGCGTTATCAGCTCGAGGGTGACGGCGTTCTTTCCGGCTACATCCACATGGGCGGCAAGATCGGTGTTCTCGTTGAGATTGGTTGCGGCAAGGCTGAGACGGCTCAGAAGCAGGAGCTCATTGACGCTGCTCACATGATCTGCCTTCAGATCGCGGCCAACCAGCCCAAGTATGTCAATCCTGAGGATGTTCCCCAGACCGAGATTGACGCTGAACTTGAGATTAAGCTCAATGCTCTCAAGGAGCAGAAGGGCAAGCTTCCTCCGGAGCAGGCTCTTGTCGGCATCAAGAAGGGTATGGCTGCTAAGTATTGCACGCAGATCTGCTTGACCAAGCAGGATTATGTTGCGGATGGCGAGCTTACGGTTGAGAAGTATCTCGAGGGCGTTGCCAAGAATGTCGGTGATACGCTTACCATCAAGCGCTTCACCCGTATGCAACTTGGTGCGTAAGAGGCTCCTTCTTGCAAATGAGCGTTTAAATAAGTTATAATACAAAAAATTTCAAACAGAAGAAAGAAGAGGTAGAAAATGGGTACAGGTCGTACACTCCGCAAGGAATCTCATGTTCGTCCGTGCAAGACTCCCGCTGGTAAGGCTCATAAGAGCGCGGCGCAGCGTCGTCGTCTCGTCAAGTTCGGTATGTCCGAAGACGAAGTAAAAGCGATGGGTGATGAAGACGTGCGCGTGTTGGTGCAGCGCCCGGCTGTCGTCAAGAAACTCGTCGCCAAGAAGGCGAAGTAAAATGACTAAAGTCAGCTGTTCGATAAACGAACAGTACGTGAATCCCCTCTTCGAGGTTTTCGACGGAGGGGACTTCATTTTGTCTTCATTTCGTGATGTTGAAAAGCCACTTACGGAGATGCGCCTTTTTACCGAAAGTGACGATGATAATGTCATAGGCGATTTGAAGAGACGTCTTAAAGAGGCTCTTGAAATTGTGGGCTTAGGTGAGACGCAGATGTCGGTAGAGACTGTTCCAGATGAAGACTGGAAGTTCGCCTACCGTCGTCATTTCAAGACGGAGCTCGTCAGCCCCCGTATACTCGTTCAGCCCGAATGGGAAGAGATTGCCGTAATCAAGTTTGATCCTGGCATGGCGTTCGGCACTGGGAAGCACGAAACAACAAAAGCGTGCCTTCAGTATATCGACGAATGCGCCAAAGAGGGCGGTACATTTCTTGATATGGGCTGCGGAAGCGGAATTCTATCCATCGCCGCCGCGATGCTCGGATATAAAGACGTTTCAGCTTTCGATGTCGATCAGGAAGCTGTTGATGCGACAATCGAGAATAGCGAAAAGAACAATGTTGAGGTGACATGCTTTAAGTATGCGCTCGGCTCTAAGGTAAAGCGGGCTCTGCCCATGGCGGATCTTGTTGCCGCGAACATACTCGGGCCGCTACTCATCCGTTTTGCAGACGAAATTTGCGCGGCTGTATCCAAGAGGATAATAATATCTGGGATTTTGACAGAGTTGTATCCTGAAGTTCTCGCGGCATTTAATGCCAGAGGCTTAAAAGAAGTCTCCCGAAAGACAATTGGCGAGTGGACTACCGGTCTTTTAGAAAGGTGATGTATGCAAACAGCTCTTATTTTGACCGACGGTAAGGCGGGGCACGAAAATCAGTCAAAGGCTTTTGTGCGTGCACTTGGTCTTGATAGCGCTGTGGCGAAAGTCGTCTTTAAGTCAAAATTTCATAAAGCCCTCAGCTATCTCTTTGATTTCTTTGGGCTTTATGCAGGTTGGCTTTTTACCGTAACCGACGTTCCTCAAGCCTATAGCGTTGTTGTCGGCACGGGATCCGGCGTCTTTTACGCGGTAAAGGTGATGGCGAAAAGGGCAGGGGTTAAGAGCTCTGTTATTTTGTATCCCCGCGGGTATAATCTTAAGACGTTCGACTGTATTCTAGCGCCTGTGTTTGACAGGCCCAAAAAACTTGATAATGTTGTTGAGATACCGGCGAATCTCGTGGCGGCAGATCAGCATTATTACGATGAGGGCGTAAGGGCGTTTAAAGAGCGTCATGAGCCGAAAAAACGCGCGGTCGCAGTTATTGTCGGAGGGCCGAACAAATGTTCTGCCATGACGCCGGAATGGATGAAGAAGGAACTTGACCGTATTTTTTCATCTAATGCCGATTGCGAGTTCTGGGTAACGACATCAAGACGCACGCCCAAGGATGTCGAAGCGGTGGTAGAGAGTTATCCGTTTGAGTATAAACTTATATTTTCGCGCGACCATTTCAATCCCATACCTGCTTTTGTTGAACTGGCCGACAGGCTTTATGTTTCGGCGGAATCCACAGGCATGCTGTCGGAGGCGTGCACCTTCGGGCGGGCCGAAGTGTTTGCGCTTGATAATCTCAAGAAGGGGCGCCATAAGTTCCGTGCGTTCATAGATCATCTTCGTGAAGGCGGGTATATTGAAGCGAGAGGAAAGATCAATCTTTCGGAAGAAATCGCTCGGGCCAAAAAACTTCTTAATCTAATTTGCTAATTTGAAAGGGCCGATGCATAATGACGACATTGGAAAAACTTATCGATCTTATCCGCGAAACGAGTTGCAGTCTTAGTGATGATGTGGAAAAAGCTCTCAAGCGTCAACTTAAGATTGAGCGGACGGCGGGTAATTCTGCGGCCGTTCTCAATCTTTCGACAATTGTTGAAAACATAGCTCTTGCCCGTCGTCAGAGTACGCCGCTTTGTCAAGACACGGGCACGCTTACGTTTTTTGTCGATATTTCCCTAAGGCGGCGTGTTACGGTGAAACTTTTGCAAAAAGCGGTTGCGGCCGCAACCGAGCGCGGTTATCTCAGAAAGAATACGATAAATTCCGTAACTGGCGCAAGTTGCGACGATAATTGCGCCCCGGGAGCGCCGGTAGTTCATTATATGGAGGGTATGAATCGCGGCGAAGTAACTCTTCTTATGAAAGGCGGCGGCAGTGAGAATATGTCCCGCCAATATTCTCTGCCGGACACATCGCTTGATGCCGGGCGTGATATGCAAGGAGTGCGCAAGTGCATACTTGATGCAGTTGTTAAAACTCAAGGATACGGCTGTGCGCCGGGAATTCTCGGGGTATGCATAGGCGGCGACAGGGCGAGCGGCTATGAAGTTGCTAAAATGCAGCTTTTAAGATCTCTCGATGAGAAGGGTGGAGAATTCGCTTCACTGGAAAAACAGATTTTGAAAGAAGCCAACTCCTTGGGTATCGGCCCTATGGGTTTAGGCGGCAAGACAACGCTTTTGGGAGTTAAAATCGCTTCTCGCACGCGACTGCCCGCGAGCTTTTTCGTGACGGTGGCCTATCTTTGCTGGGCTGCCAGAAGAAGGACGGTAACGATATGACGAAACTCGAATATCCTTTTTTGGAGAAGGCCGTACGCGATCTCAAGGTGGGAGAGACGGTTTCTATTTCAGGCCGGATTTATACCGGGCGCGATAAATTTCATAAGTATTTTTCTGACGGTGGAAAGATCGATGTTGATTTTTCTGACGGTGCTTTATATCACTGCGGGCCTGTGATCATAAAAGATGCATCAGGTGATTGGCGTGTTATGGCGGCCGGGCCCACGACAAGCGTCAGAGAAAATCCGTATGAGCCTGATTTTATCGCCCAAACGGGTGTAAGACTCATAATCGGAAAAGGCGGTATGAACAAGGCCACGTTAGATGCGATGAAACGATACGGCGCGGTTTATATTCAGGCCGTTGGCGGGGCGGCTTCCGTAATAGCCTCTTCCATCAAGCGTGTCGCCGGTGTGTCGTATCTTGACGAGTTTGGCGCGGCTGAAGCCGTGTGGCATTTTGATGTTGAGAATTTTACTGGCGTAGTTGCGATGGATTCTTCCGGCAACAGCCTTTTTGATTCAATTCGCAGGCAGTCTGAGGCGGCGCTTTGCGAAATTCTTTCCTCTCGCGCCTGAAACAGTTTGGTGCTCGTCTGATGAAAATTATTCCGTTAGCCTCGTCAAGCAAGGGGAATGCCGTTCTTGTGACATATAAGAGCGATGTCGTGCTGATCGATTGCGGTCTTAACTGCAAGCAGCTTCAGAACGCTTGCTGTGCGCATGGCGTGTCTCTTGATTCGTTGACGGGTGTATTGATAACGCACGAGCATTCTGATCATGTGGCGGGGCTCAGGGTTTTATTGAAAAAGTATAATCTTCCCGTGTATGCAAATCAGATGACGGCTGAAAAAATCGCCCGTGATTTCGGTGTTGATGACGACGTTTTCTTCTGTTTTGAAAACGGCAGCCAGTTTTCTGTCGGGCAGATGAACATTACCGCGTTTTCTCTCTCTCATGATGCGGTAGATCCCGTAGGGTACTTTATCCAGGTCGAGTCCGCCAACTATTTTCACGCGACGGATCTTGGCGTTGCTACAGACGCGGTCGGCCGCTTTCTTGCGCTTGCGGATGTCGCCATGTTGGAATCGAATCATGATCCCGTAATGCTTGAATCGAGCGACAGATGGGAGTCGCTCAAACGTAGAATTTCAGGTCCGAGCGGGCATCTATCCAATTACGACGCGGCTGATTTTGTCAGGCGTTTTGCCTCTGACAGACTCAAGAAGCTCTTTTTAGCCCATCTTTCGGGTGAGTGCAATGCTCCGCATCTGGCTGAAAACACGATGCGAGAGGCTCTTAACGATAAGGATTTGAAGTCGGTGGAGCTTACAGTTTTGTGATGTGATATAAAAGACGTTGAAGAAATGAACAAGAATGCCAGTATAGTTAATCATAATCGCCAGAAAAAAGTTGCGGTTATCAATGACTTTTCCAGTTTCGGGCGTTGTTCGCTCGCGGCGGCTCTGCCAATTTTTTCGGCTCTTAAAGTGCAATGCTGCCCGGTGCCTACGGCCGTGTTTACAAATCATACCGGGTTTGAGCATTTTTCGTGGTATGACTGTTCTGATAAGTTAGACAACTATATTGCCGATTGGAAGGCGACGGGGCTTGAGTTTTCTGCGATAGCCTCAGGTTATCTTTCATCAATGCTTCAGCTTGACTTTGTCGAACAGTTCATTAAGGCGTTTAAAAAAGACGCGACTCTAATTGTGGTAGATCCCGTGATGGGTGACTATGGTAGGCTTTACCCTACCTTTAAAGATGATGTAGCCAAAGGATTAAGGCGGCTTTTGTCGTTTGCGGACATTCTTACGCCGAATCTTACCGAGGCATCAATTTTAGCAGGGCGCAAGTATGATGAAAATCTTTCGGACGGCGAGCTTCTCGCATTGGCTGAGCAGCTATGCGAAAAAAATGCAAGAGGCTGTGTGATAAGTGGAGTTCCACGGGCAGATCACCTAGCTAATTTCGTTTTCTCGAAAAGCGACGGCCCCTCGGTTGTTACTGCTCCTCGCATAGGTCGCGACAGGAGCGGCACGGGGGATGTATTCTCCTGCGTGGTAACAGGAGAGCTTTTGCGCGGTAAAAATTTAACGCAGGCTGTTGAGAAGGCGGCCGAATTTGTGACGGCGACGATACAGCGCGCCGTTGATATGGAAATTCCGCTTACGGACGGTCTTCCGTTTGAAGAAACATTGTCGATGCTATGGTCATAACATATCCTATTAAAAAATCTCTTTATGTAAACCTCACGAACAGGTGCCCGTGTTCATGTGTTTTTTGTCTTCGAAATCTTGACAGCGGTGTGCACGGCTCAGGTTCGTTATGGCTTGAGCGCGAGCCGACGGCAGAAGAGGTTGTCGAGTCAATCGCCTCGCGCGATATGGCCGAGTATGATGAACTTGTTTTCTGCGGTTACGGTGAGCCTACCGAACGGTTAGATGTTCTTCTTCAAGTCGCCGGATACGTGCGAAAAGAACATCCATCCGTAAAAATCAGAATCAATACCAATGGTCTTGCCGATCTTATCAATTCGCGATCTGTGGCGAGTGAATTGAAGGGCCTTGTCGATATTGTTTCAATTAGCCTTAATACACCCGACAGTGAAGAATACGAGCGGATTTGCCGCCCAAGGTTCGGCGCTCAAAGCTGGCAGGCTATGATCGATTTTACCGCTTCGCTTAGAGGGGTAGTGCCGAATGTCGTAATGACGGTCGTCGGTGAGCCGATAACGTCTCGCGAAAAAGCGGAAAAGTGCCGCGTTCTCGCTCATTCGCTCGGGGCGCAGCTGCGGATAAGACCGTATGAGGGGTAAGATAACTTCAAACAAGTTAAGGAGATGGAAAAATGAGAAGAATCGTTTTAGGCGTTACCGGTTCGATTGCCGCATATAAAGCGGCTGAACTTGTCAGGCTGTTTGTGAAAAACGGCGATGAAGTTCATGTGATCATGACTTGCGCGGCGTGCGAGTTTGTAAAGCCTCTCACTTTTCAGACATTAAGCCGCAATCCTGTTCAGGTAGATCAGTTCGCCGCGCCCGTTTCCTGGAAGCCGGAGCATATTTCTCTTGCCGAATGCGCCGATATCGTCGTCGTTTCGCCGGCTACGGCCAATACGATAGCGAAGATGCGCTACGGCATTGCAGATAATCTTTTGACGGCCACGCTTCTTGCGACGCGAGCGCCCATTGTAATTGCTCCTGCGATGAATGATGGCATGTGGGAAAGCCCTGTTACCCAAGATAATATTGAAGCCTTACGCTCAAGGGGTGTTCGGATTATCGATCCAGCCAACGGCGAACTTGCCTGCGGCTCAACAGGTAAAGGCCGCATGATGGAGAGTATCGATATTTTTAATGAAATCAATTCCTTTGACTTCAATTGAGAAAAGATGGTATAATTGCTGCGAAAACAAAAATACATAAACAACAAACAAGGAGGGGTCCGTATGAAAAAAATCTTAGTTGCCGCAGTTATGCTCACCGCAGCGGTCGTTTCTGCCGCCGAGACTCAGGCTGTGCCCGCCAAGGGCGAAGCTGAAGCTAAGGCGCCTGCAAAGGTCGCTTGCGAGAATGATTGCAAGGATAAGAAGTGCGCCGCAAAGGGCAAGAAGAAATTGACCAAGAAGTGCGCAATCGCCATTGCTCTTAAGCATGCCGGTTTAGAGCGTGCAAATGTGCGCGATTTGAAATGCGAAGTTGATCGTGAGGACGGTATAAAAATTTTCGAGGTCGAATTTGAGTCTGGCTCTCACGACTACGAGTATGATATCGACGCAAAGACAGGTAAGATTCTTAAGTCCAAAAAAGAGTTGGACTGAAAAGTCTGTTGACAGAAGAACGTGCTAAGCAGAAAATGAACGATCGCTCCATAGGGCGGTATGTTGGACGCTTGGCACCGTCTCCAACGGGTGCGCTACATTTAGGTAATGTGCGCACCTTTATGATTGCGTGGCTCAGAGCTCGCTCATTGGGCGGTAAGCTCATTATGCGCATAGAAGATCTCGATCATCCGCGAGACAAGCCCGGTGCGGCGAAGGAAGCCATCGAAGATTTGAAGTGGCTCGGGTTTGACTGGGATGAGTTTTATATTCAGTCCGAGCGCAAAGAATTTTATCGCGATGCTCTTGAAAAGTTGCGTTCAAAAGGGCTGGTTTATCCATGTATCTGTTCAAGGCGCGATGTGGAGGCGGCTCAATCCGCTCCGCATGAGGGCGAGCAGTTGTTTTATAGCGGCACCTGTCGCGGCAGATACACCACTTGGGCTCAGGCGTGCAGAGAGCTTCAGATGCGCGGACAATCATCAAGATTGCCGTGTTGGCGCTTCAAGGTGGACGCGCCCTCGATAGTGGAATTTGATGATGTTTTCGCGGGCCGCTGTGTTTATGACGTTTCTTCAAGTTTCGGAGATTTTCCGATTGCAAGGGATGAAGGGGCCGCCGGCTATACTCTGGCTGTGGTCGTAGACGATTCTGCAATGGGCGTTACCGAAATCGTTCGAGGAGATGATCTTCTTTCAGCAACGCCACAACAGATTCTCTTAAGACGAAGTTTGGATTTGGGCGATGTTTCCTATCTGCACGTGCCGCTTGCAGTCGGCAAAGACGGCAGGCGCCTTGCTAAGCGCCATGGCGATACAAGAATAAAATCGTATCGTGAAATGGGGGTAAAAAGTCAGGCTCTTATAGGCCTTATCGCCTCATCGTGCGGTTGGGCGCAGGAAGGCGAAAATATAACGCTTGCGGATCTACTGCCGCGCTTTGATCTGTCTACTATACCTCACAACCCCTGGGTTGTCGACAAGCTTGGAAATTTTGTGACGCCTTCAACACGAGAAGCCCCCCTTGCTTGAGCGCTTGCGTTTTATGCCCGAAAAATTGTATAATTTACGAACCCATTCAAATCTAGGAGTTAAAAATGAAAAAACTTATTATAGTTGCATTAATGTCAGTCGCCACGTTTTCCGTCTTTGCACAGGAAAAGTCTCAAGAGACCGCAACTGCCGGTGAGCAGAACAGAGAAAATAGTGAGATTGTTGTATGGCCTGCTTTCTTTGCCGTGTGCGAGTATCCGGCTTCGACCGATGTAATCGGACTTCGCCTTACTATTCCGTACGCGACCAAGCAAGATAACGTAACCGGCTTTGATGTCGGCCTTTGGGGTAGGTCTACGTATTTTGAAGGTATTCAGGTAAACCTTCTGCGTAACGATGTCAAAGATGCTTTTTGCGGTGTGCAGCTTGGCATTTACAACTCTGTCGGCCACGGTCAGATGAACGGTTTTCAGATCGGTCTTTGGAACGAGGCGATTTCCGTGCACGGCCTTCAGTGCTCTTTAGTCAACGTCGCCGGCGATATCGAAGGTTTCCAGGTAGGTCTTATTAACCGCTGTGAATCGATGCACGGCTTCCAGGTGGGTGTTATCAATGTGATCCGCTCCGCCGAAATGAAGTTCTGCCCGCTGGTTAATATCGGATTCTAAAATCAATCTTATTTTTCAAGACAATGAAAATCAATACTTTCTCGGCCATTCGCCCCAATGTTGATGATGCTCCTTTTGTAGCCGCCGTTCCTTACGATGTTGTTGATACGGCCGAGGCAAAGGCGTTAGCTGCTGGAAATCCTAAAAGTTTTCTTCATGTTTCGCGTCCGGAGATAGATCTTCCCGATGGGACGGATTGTTCGTCGGATGAAGCGTATGCTCAGGCCAAGAAAGCGCTTGATAAACTGATTGACGAAGGGACTCTCGTTAAGGACGATAAGCCGAAGTTTTATGCATATCGCCAGACGATGGGAGATCACAGCCAGACAGGCATCGTGGCGACGTTCGACACGAAAGATTATCTTTCGGGTATCCTCAAGCAGCACGAGAAAACTCGTAAGGATAAAGAAGATGATCGCACGCGCCATATTGAGACGCTAAAGGCTCATACGGGGCCTGCGTTTCTCACTTATCGCGATGATATGGCTATTGATGCTATCGTTGAGAGTGCTTGCCAAAAGGCACCGCTTTACGATTTTACGGCCGATGACGGTATTGGCCACACCGTTTGGGAAATAGCAAGTCAGGGTGAAGATGCAGC
This sequence comes from Kiritimatiellia bacterium, assembly GCA_904502135.1. Lineage (GTDB taxonomy): Bacteria > Verrucomicrobiota > Kiritimatiellia > RFP12 > UBA1067 > UBA1067. The sequence goes on along the minus strand of CAJGDE010000003.1, from coordinate 24,818 downwards.
GAGCGAGCTTGTTGCGCTTTTCGAGCGCGTTCCTGTTGCTTTTATAGCTGACGGCCACCATAGAAGCGCAGCCGCTTCACGTTATGCCAAAGACCATGATTTCGAAGGTGAAAGCCGTTGGTTTATGGCGGTAGTCTTTCCGGCAAGTCAACTTAAGATTCTCGCTTACAATCGCCTTATCAAGGATTTGAATGGTTTGTCCGCCTATGAGTTCATGTCGCGCCTTAGCGAGAACTTTACGGTGGGAGCGAAAGGGCAGCGCAATTGCCGTATGTATTTCAACGGTCAGTGGACGGATTTGAGCTGGGATATTCCCGCTGGTTCAGATGTCGTCTCCGCGCTTGACGTAAGCTATTTGCAGGATAAGCTTTTATCTCCTGTTCTCGGCGTTAAAGATCCCCGCACTGATGCGCGTATTTCTTTTATGGGCGGAATCAGGGGCGATAATGAGCTCGCTCAGAAAGTCGATTCGGGAGAGGCCGCCGTCGCGTTTGCGATGGAGCCAGTCACGGTGGAAGAGATGATGTCCATCGCTGACGCCGGAGCCATAATGCCGCCGAAGTCAACCTGGTTCGAACCTAAACTCCGAAGCGGGCTTTTCGTTCACAGCGTAGTCTGATGAGGGTCGCCGAATATCTTAAAGTCCTTCGGGAGCGGATTGTAAAAGAACCGCTCCCGCCCGAAAGGGTGGCCTGTGGCTGGGCTTTGGGAATGTTCATCGGCTGTTCGATTCCTTTTGGTTTTCAGCTTGCGCTTTCAATACCTCTTGCAATAGTTATGCGCGTATCAAAAGTCGGCGCGACTTTGGGTACGCTCATAACCAATCCAGTAACAATATTTTTTATTTACCCGGCGCAGACGTATATCGTCAACAGATTTTTATTTAACGGTATGCTCTCGTACGACAAGCTGAAAAATATCGAATGGACATGGCAGGCTGTGTGCCATCTTGGGATAGAGGCCGTGGTGAGTTTTTTTCTTGGCGGTTTTTTGTTGGCGCTCATTATGACGCCGATAACTTATCTTGTCGTAAAAAATATCGTTCTTAAATATCGTAGCGTCGCTTCAGGTTCCCAGAAATGATTGCATATATAAAAGGCGAGCTTGTGGAGAAGAGTCCGTCCCGTGCCATTTTGGAGGCCTCGGGTGTAGGGTACGAATTGCTGATACCGCTTTCCACCTACGATAATCTCGCGCATGAAGGGGAAGTTCAGAAACTTTATGCCTATCATTGCGTTCGTGAAGACGATGAAATTCTTTTTGGGTTTTCAACGGTTGCCGAACGTGAATTTTTTATAAAGCTCATTTCAGTGGCCGGAGTTGGCCCGAAGATCGCCGTTGCCATACTTTCCGGAGGCTCCATCAGCGAACTATCATTGGCGATAGCTGCCGGCAACGCTAAGCGCATCTCCTCGATAAAGGGCGTGGGCAAGAAGACGGCTGAAAAAATATGCATTGAACTTAAAGATAAGGTCTCTGTGATAGAATCGCTTGCCGAGGAGTCTTCTAAACGTCGCTCAAGTGGACCTCAAGGTCTTCACGACGCGGTTTTGGCTCTTACGGCTCTCGGGTTCTCTGATGAGACTGCCAATAAAATGGTTGCTGACGCCGTTTCGGCAAATCCCGGCGTTTCCGGCAGTGACGAACTTGTCAGGTTAGCTCTTAAAGGCGGCAAGCGCTGATTGAGAATTGGAGGAAAGAAAATGAGAAAAGATCTTAAGACGTTAAAAATTCTTGGCGCGACAGTAAGTGCTCCATGTTCGTATGATCCATCTATTCTTGAATCATTTGATAATAATCATCCCAAACGCGATTATTGGGTGACTTTCACCGCCCCTGAATTTACAACGCTCTGCCCAAAGACCGGTCAACCTGATTTTGCTACGTTGACAGTGCGTTATATTCCAGGGGCCAAATTAGTTGAATCGAAGTCGCTTAAGCTCTATCTTTTTGGGTTTCGCAATCATGGTGATTTTCATGAAGATGTCATCAATGTCATTTTCAATGACCTTTTTGCGCTGCTGAAGCCTAAGTATATGGAGGTTTACGGAAAGTTTGCCGCCCGTGGCGGAATTTCTATTGATCCGTATGTCAATGGCGCTACGGGACCGAAATGGAAGGCTTTCGCCGAAAAGCGCTTCCTGGCATGGAACGGCGTCAGGTAAAGGATTGTTCTATCATCGCTTCTTCATCAACTTGGGCGGGAATTTATGGTATAATATGTCCAAGTGAATGACATTATGGGTCTCTTAACGGTTAGTATTTATCAAATCAACAGAAAGTTCATAGAATTATTTTGAAATGCGAATTTTGACGCGATATGTGCTTAGGGAGTTTTTAATTCCGTTTGGATACTGTCTGGCGGGATTTATCTCTATCTACGTGTTATTTGAACTTTTCGGTTCATTTTCTCGCATGATGTCATCGGAAGCTTCTTTACAGTTAGTTGTAAAGTATCTTTTAGGCTATTTGGCGCCGTATTTTCATTATCTTGTGCCGGCGGCATTGATGCTTGCTACACTGTATACAATGTGGAGCTTTTGCCGTCACAGCGAGATAATTGCCATGCGTGCCAGCGGCGTTAGTTTTATAGCCATCGTAAAACCTCTATTGTCCGTGTCGATTTTAAGTGCGCTTTTGGTGGCGTGGGTTAATGAGTCGTTCGTTCCTCGTTATGCGCATTGGGCCAATCAGTTGAAAAATGAGCGCTTCTCCATTGAGAAAATCGAAAGAGCGGACAATATTGTATATCGAAACTCGACCGAACATCGAACATGGAACATTAATCGCGTCCTTGATGCCGAAGGAAAGAGCCTTAAGGATGTGCGAATCGCCATCGACAGGGCCAGCGGGGCGAGACTTAGGAATATAACGGCCGCGAAAGCGGAATTTCTTGACGGGCAATGGTGGTTCTACGAGCCGAAAGTGCAGCATTATGATGTTTCAGGTCAGGAGATCGCTACGCCTGTGCCGGAGATGGACGCTCTAAAATTCAGATGCTTTAGCGAATTTACGGAAACGCCTTCTGATTTCATTCTTCAGAACAGGCCTTGGCGGTATAACAGCGTTCGTGACCGCTTCAGGTACATCGAAAAACATCGCGAGATTACTAAAGAAGCGAAAAACGAGCTTTTGTACGACACATGGGCGCAGATTGTTTCGCCGCTGGCGTGTATCATCATAACGCTTTTCGCGATTCCCGCCGGCATAGCCTCGGGCCGCCAATCTGTATTTAAGGGCATCCTCGGAGCGCTCGGCATGTTTTTTGCTTTCTACGGCTTTACTATCGCCTGCATGATTGTCGCCAAGAACGGTTGGTGCAATGCTATTTTCGCGGCGGTTATTCCAGATTTGACATTTTTGGCTCTAGGCATCAGAGCTTTCTTTAAACAACGCTAAAAAGTCCATTAGATTATGAAACTAGATACTCTTACAGCCATTTCCCCTATAGATGGTCGTTATCAGAACAAGTGCAGTGAACTTCAGGAGATTTTTTCCGAGTACGGCCTTGTCAAGCGTCGTGTTTTGGTTGAATGCGTGTGGCTTGAAGCGTTGTGCGACGCCAAAGAGATAAAAGAATGTAAAGCGCTTTCGTCATCAGAGCGCAAGGCTTTGCGCAAGATAGCAGAAGATTTCTCCGTTGAGGACGCCCAGAGGGTAAAAGAAATTGAAAAGACGACCAATCATGACGTCAAGGCCGTTGAGTATTTTCTAAAGGAAAAGGTCGCTGGCACTTCACTTGAAAAGAGATCTGAGTTTATTCATTTCGGCTGCACGTCAGAAGATATCAACAATATGTCTCATGCGCTTATGCTCAGAGACGGAAAGCGCGTGCTCAGAGACGAGATGGATAAGATGACCGCCGTCATCGTGGCTATGGCCAAAGAATGGGCGAAGGTTCCGATGCTTGCTCACACACACGGCCAGCCGGCTTCTCCGACCACCGTCGGAAAAGAGCTCGCGGTTGTTTCCCAGAGACTCAAGCGCCAGGCAGGTGAAATAGACAGACTCGTAATGCCCGCTAAAATGAATGGCGCGGTTGGTAATTTTAATGCGCATCTTTCAGCCTATCCCGATGTTGATTGGGAAAAACTTTCAAAGAAGGTTATCGAGTCTCTCGGTCTTAGGCAAAACCGTCTTACCACGCAGATTGAGTCTCACGATGGAATCGCGGAGCTTTTTGATGCGATTTGCCGCTGGAACAGCGTTCTTTTGGATTTTGACCGCGATGTGTGGATGTATGTTTCAATGGGCTACTTCAAGCAGCGCACGGTTAAAGGTGAGATCGGCTCTTCGACGATGCCTCATAAGGTAAATCCTATCGATTTTGAAAATTCAGAGGGCAATCTTGGTCTTGCCAACGCTGTTATGGGCTTTATGGCGCGTAAGCTTGCGATTTCCAGAATGCAGCGAGATTTAACAGATTCGACGACGCTTCGCAATATGGGCGTCGGCTTCGGTTATACGTTAATTGCTGTTAGATCTACGATGAAGGGCCTTGGAAAGCTTGAGCTTAATGTCGAGCGGTTGGCTGAAGATCTGGACCGCAACTGGGAAGTCTTGGCCGAGCCCATTCAGACGGTCATGCGTAAGGTTGGGATGGATCATCCGTACGAGAGACTGAAAGAACTTACTCGCGGGCGGCGCGTCAACGCCGAAATCATGCGCGAATTTGTATCGGCGCTTGAGTTGCCTAAAGAGGATAAGGCTCGCCTTTTAAAAATGACGCCGGCCACATATATCGGTATAGCTACGCGTCTTGCCCGTTTGGCGTGAGCGCGTTTATGGGCAGGCAGGGAGCGTGAAATCCTACCTGGATATAATTAAGCTTGTCTGGCCGCTTGCGCTAGGCATGGTCAACAATGCCCTTATGCAGTTTGTTGATCGTGCTTTTCTTGCCCGTGAGTCCATGGCGAGCCTTGAGGCTATTATGCCTTCATCAATGCTCTCTCTGATATTGCTCAGTTTCTTTCAGGCGATTGTGGCATATTCGGGAACGTTTGTCGCTACTTATTATGGCGCGAAAAACGACCGGATGTGCCAGGCGTCATGTACGGCGGGCATTATTCTGTCGTTCATATTCGGGGCAGTGTCTTTACTTTTTATTCCGCTCGGCGAATCGGTCTTCGAGGCTTTTTCGCACGGAGAAGACGTGATATCAAGGCAGAAGACGTATTTTTCAATTACCGTTGCGGGCGGAATATTTTTGTATGGTCAAATGGCTGTGCAGTCATACTTTACGGGCAGAGGGAGAACACAAACCGTATTTCTCGTAAATCTCGCGGGCAATCTTCTGAATATTGTTCTTGACCCAATATTTATTTTCGGCCTTTGCGGTCTTCCGAAAATGGGGATCGCGGGAGCCGCTTACGCCACCGTAGGTTCATTGATGCTTCAGTGGTTGTCTTTGTGGTTAATTTTAAAAAGGGAAGAGCGGCTAAGAAATGATAAATCTTTTTCGAATGACAAGGTGAAGTGGTTTAGCGCCGAAATGCTGAGACTTTCTCTGCGGATTATCCGTTTCGGGGCATTGTCAGGGTTGTATAATGTTTTGAATCTGCTGTCGTTTACCATTTTCGTCTTTTTCACGGGTGCGGTGGGGCATCTTGAGGTCGCGGTTTCAAACGCCTGTTTTGCGGTCAATTATCTTTTGTTCGCCCCTATAGAGGGCTTTGCTCTCGGTGCCGCGACGCTTGTCGGTCAGGCCAAAGGCGCTGGAGATTTTCATCTCGCGAGACTGTCCGGGTGGAGGTGTGCGCTACTGGCCGTCGCAACTACCGCGGTATTGCTCGCTCTTACTCTCATGTTCAATCGGCCGATCCTTTTGATATTTGCGCCGGACGACCCGATTCTTTCAGGAAAGTTCATAGAGCTTGGGTTTACGCTTCTTGTCCTTATGGCGGCATGGCAGGTTTTTGAGGTTTTCGATACCGTTATTTCTGGAGCTCTTAAGGGCGCGGGCGACACATCCTTCGTTCTGTGGTGGATGCTTGTCGTGGCATTTCTTTTCTGGATGCCTCTTGTCGTTTTCGTTTCGAAGTCGGATAATTCCATGCCCAACCTATGGTCTACAATGATAGCCTATGTCGCCGTTCTGAGCGCAGGCACTCTTTTCAGGTGGCGCTCGGGCAGGTGGCTACGTATAAACATCGTCTGATTTAAGACATCGCGGTATTTTGTGCAAAAGGAGTGAAAACCATGAAAGTTATCGATACGCAGATAGAGGGAGTGAAAATAATCGAATGTGATTTTTTCGGTGATAACAGAGGCTACTTTTGCGAGACGTACAATAAAGAGAGATATTTTAACGCCGGCATTACAAGCGAGTTCGTTCAAGATAATGAAAGTTTTTCGTCCAAGGGCGTCATCAGAGGTCTTCATTGGCAAGCTTTTCCCCATACGCAGGCTAAACTTGTCAGAGTCATAAGCGGAGCCGTATTGGATGTCGCCGTTGATATCCGCAAGGGTTCTCCAACCTACGGAAAACATGTAAGCGTAGTTCTTTCTGCTGAAAACCGTCGTCAGTTGTTCATTCCGCGCGGTTTTGCGCACGGCTTTATCGTTTTGGAAGACAACACCCTCTTTTCGTATAAATGCGACAATCTCTATTGCAAGGAGTCGGAACGCGGCCTTAAGTTCGACGATCCTGAACTTCAGATAAAGTGGCCGGATCTGGATGTTGAAATCATCCTTTCTGAAAAGGATAAGAATCATCCCGCGCTGAAGGATATCAAGCCTTGGCGGCCGGAAAGTCTCTAAGGATTATTCCGGTTGCGAAGTGATTGGGCATTTGTTAAAATTTAAACTGTTTTTATTAAGAAAAGGAGTAGGCATGATATCAAGAAAAGTAGGTATAGCAAGTTTTATTTGCTGTGCAGCAGTTTTGGCGGCTTTGTTTTACGGGAGGTTTTCTTTACGCTCTGCGGCATCATCAATATCCCATAGCTCAATTGAACAGAGCCTTTCCGGTGTGTGGGAACTTAAGCAGGGTGACGCTAAAGCGATAGAAGCAGTTATTCCAGGCGACAACTATTCGGCTATGATGAAAGCGGGCCTTTTGCCCGATCCGTTCTTCGGCACAAATGAATGGCTGGTGCAGAGTTTCGGAAACGAGACTGCGGTTTTCACCCGTAAATTCAAATTGGATGACGGTTTAAAGAAAGCTAAAAATATCCGTCTTGAATTTGATTCGATTGATGATCCTGCAGAGATATTTTTAAACGGAAAGAGATTTTATGCCGATAATCAATTTCGTAAATGGCAGTTTGATGTAAAAGATATCCTTAAGGATGAGAATGTTCTTGAAGTGAGGTTTCCCTCTCCGATAAAAGAAAGTCTTAAGCGTAAAGAAGCTTATAAAGGTCATCAAAAAGCGTATACCCACGGCAGAAGTTTAATGGGGGATGTAGCCTATCTGCGGCGCACTCAATGCCAGGGCGGATGGGACTGGGGTGTTTCAATCCCATCGTCTGGTATGTTGGGCGATGTCCGCCTGAGAGCTCAGGATACGGCCTATCTCGACTATGCCTGGCATTCGCAGAAAATCGTCGACGGAAAAGGTCTTGTTACGCTCGTTGCCGAGGTGACTCCGACTCTTAGCGCCAAGGCTGGCGACGAGGTCGTCGTTAATTTCACTTTTGAAGGTGAGACGAAGAGCGTTAAGGCAAAGGTGCCGCGTTCATGTCAGATTTTTACGGTCAAGGCCGATTATACCGTAGAATCACCCCGTCTGTGGTGGCCAAACGGTTATGGCGAGCAGAATCTCTACAAATACAGCGTTTCCTGCGAAGGAAAAACTCTTTGCCGGAATCTTGGCTTTCGTACGGTCGAGGTTGTGCGCGAAAAAGACGAAAAGGGCGGTGAGTCGTTTCTCTTCAGAGTTAATGGTGTCGATGTGTTCATAAAAGGGTGGAACTGGATCGTTTCCGAGGCTTATCCGACGAAGCGCACGCATGAAAGGGCGAAGTTCCATTTAAATGAGGTCGCCAAGGCCTGCGGGAATATGATTCGCGTTTGGGGAGGTGGCGTTTACGAGCCGGATGAATTTTACGACGAGTGCGATAAACTGGGGCTTCTCGTCTGGCAGGACATGATGTTCGCTTGCGCATACTACCCGGTAGATGATTATAAATTCCGTGATAATATTCATGCCGAGGTCGTTCATCAGATAAAAAGGCTTAAGTCGCATCCGTCAATAGCGATCTGGTGCGGCGACAACGAGTCGTATTGGTGCAGCTATCAGACGCGCTCCTGGTATGCTCTTTGCGACAGGCTTACAACTACAATTTCAGATGCGGTGATCAGAACTGATCCAGAGCGGTTTTTCTGGCCGAGTTCGCCTTGCTCTGGGGATAGGCGCTGGGAAGAGAATTTCGATAAAGATAAAGGCGACACCCATATCTGGGGGGTGGCCGGCCAAACAGATCGGCCCATAGAGGCGTATTTGAATATCAATGTCCGCTTTATGAGCGAATACGGCTGGCGCTCCTATCCCCAGGTTGATTATATGAAGAAATTCGTCTCATCGCTCTCGCTCGATGATCCGGGGATGATGAATCATGTGAAAAAGCCCGGCGAGGTGGAGAAAGCAGTTAAGTCCATAAAGGCATATTTTGGCGAACCGAAAGACGATGTGTCGATGCTGTATTTAACGCAGGTGCTGCAGGAGCGTCTTATCAGGAAGGCGCAGAACCGTTATCATGCCCAAATGCCTTTTTGCATGGGCGTTCTTTATTGGCAGATAAACGACTGGTGGCCCGTATACAGCGATTCGTCCATAGATCACGCTATGAATCTCAAGGCCGCCATGTATTCGGCGCGCAGGTACAATAAGCCGCTCATAACGTTCTTGGACTCAAAGACGAACAGTGAATTTGACGGTGTCTCTACTGTTGTATGGGATTTGCCGCGAAAGATCACCGGCAAGCTCACCGTATCACGTCGCAAGATCGCCGATGGACAAGAGGTCGAAAAGAAAGAATATCCTTTCACTTTTGAAGGCGCAGGCGTTAAGACATTTGGTGAGGCGGAAAAAGAAGATAAGGAATGTTTTTTGGTTCTCAGCGTCGAGGCTGAAGATTCTGACGGCCGCATTTGGAAAAACGAAGAGACCGAAACGATAAGCCGCATCGCGACAATTACGCTGCCCTCTCCCGATATCAAGATTGAGCGGGTGGAAAAACTTCAGAACGGCGAGATAGAGCTTGAGCTTTCCGCAGCCAAGCCTTCTTTTGCCACTATGCTCTACGTGACCGAAGACGGCGGCGGAACTTTTGACGACAATTTCGTCACTCTCCTTAAGGGTCGCCGCATTTTCAGGTATAAGCCAAAGTCTAAGATGACTGCCGACGAGTTTCGTTCAAGACTTGTAATCTGTAATCTTGCGGATGCGTTGAGAAAATAAAAAGGATTTTATGAAAGAAACAACGAAAGCCGTTTTTGACGAATTGTTTGTCCGCTATCCGTCGCTTCTGGGCGAAAAAGACAATATCATGGACGCGTTTAACGCATTGCTTGAAACTTATGGCGCCAGGGGCAAGGTGCTTGTTTGCGGTAATGGTGGAAGTGCGGCGGATGCCGAACACCTTTGCGGTGAACTCTTGAAATCATTCAAGAAGCGCCGAGAAATTCCTTCTTCCATCGCAATGAAGATTCGCCCTGAACTGGCAGCGAAACTTGAAGGCGCTCTTCCTGCGATTTCGCTCGTTTCGATGACCGGCTTTCTGAGCGCGTTCGCGAATGATGTTTCATGGGAGAGCGCTTTCGCCCAGCAGGTGCTTTCGCTCGGAGACGAAAGGGATGTTCTCGTCGCGTTTTCTACGAGCGGCAACAGCGCCAACTGCGTTGCAGCGGCCGAGGTGATGAAGGCCAAGGGCGGCAAGGTCGTCGCGCTTACCGGTTCCGCCGAATCAAAGCTTTCACGGATTGCGGATGTCACGATTCGTGTAGGAGAAAAAGAGACGTTTAAAGTGCAGGAACTGCACTTGCCCGTTTACCATGCGCTTGCCGCAGCTATAGAGGAGGAATTGTTTTGAATATAGGTCTTGATATCGGCGGCACCAAGTGTGCCATTTCAACTGGTGAGCCGTATGACGGCGGAATAGAAATTCTTTCCCGCGATGAATTTCCGACGGCTGGTCTTTCGTGGCGTGAAGTCCTTGAGGAGTTTTCCCGTAGAATTGAAGCTATAGCTTCATCTCGTTCGATGAGCCCGAAAGATTTCGTGAGTATCGGAATTAGTTGCGGCGGGCCGCTCGATTCTAAAAAGGGTCTTATTCTATCTCCGCCAAATCTCCCGGGCTGGGACAATGTTCCGATCGTGGAATTTTTTGAAGATCGCTTTGGCGTTCCGACATCGGTGGAGAATGATGCTAACGCCTGCGCTATGGCGGAATATCTTTACGGGTCCGGTAGGGGCGTTAAAAATCTTGTCTTTATGACTTTCGGCACCGGTCTTGGGGCGGGTATTGTTATCGACGGCAAGCTTTATTCAGGGGCGAATGACAATGCTGGCGAAATAGGTCACATCCGGTTGGCCCCGACAGGTCCCGTCGGCTACAATAAAGAAGGCAGCGCCGAGGGCTTTTGTTCCGGCGCTGGCATAGCGAGATTGGCGAAGATTCGCAAAGGCCTTGATATTACGGCAAAGGAGCTTTTTGAGCGTGTGCGCTTAGGAGATGCAGATGCTGTTGAGGTGTTCCGAGAATCAGCCGAAAAGCTCGCGACAATTCTCGCCTTTACGATTGATATTCTCAATCCCGAGGTGATTGCCCTGGGCGGGATTTTTATGCGCAATGCCGATTTGTTTATGCCCATAATAGAGCCGATCCTGGAAGAGGAGGCGCTCGTGCTGGCGCGCAAGGTCTGCAAGATTACGGCAGCGGAGCTTGGAGAAAATATAGGTGATTATGCCGCTCTTGCTGTCGCAATCGGTTCACAAAACAAATAAGGAGTGATGTCGTGAAAAAAAGATTTGTCATAGCGCCTCTTCTGGCGGGTTTCTTCGTAATGGGATTCGGTGATATCATCGGCACGATAATGAATCAGGTAAAAGCCGAATGTGTGGAGAACGCTGACACAATTTCATGGTTGATGCCTATATTTGCATATGTATGGTTTTTGATTATCTCTATTCCTACGGCAATTCTCTCGGGCAGAGTCGGCCGAAAAAATTCCGTTTTGATTTCGTTTGGCATAATGATTCTTGCGATGGTGATAGCCTTTTGTTCTTCTGCTGAGAGGTGGTATCTGTACATAGTCTCTTTTGCGCTTGTCGGAATAGGAAATACAATAATTCAGGCCGCTCTTCCGGCGCTGATGAGCAATGTGGTAACGAAAGACAAACTTACAAGCCGTATTTCGTTAGGTCAGTTCGTTAAAGCGATATGCGCTTCTTTGACGCCGGTATTCGTTTATCTTACGGCTACGGCGCTCGGAAATTGGAAGCTGCTTTTCCCCGTATACGCGATTTTGACCGGCGTTGTCGGAATGTGGCTCTATTTCACTAAGATTGATGACGAGCGGCTCGCTCAAGATTCTGAAGGGCACCAGAGAACGAGTTTCGCCTCCTGCATTGCAGTTCTTAAAAATCCGTATATTTTAGCGATGACTGTCGGAATTCTGTTTTCCGTCGGCGCTGACGTCGGGATGAATGTCGCCATTCCCGAATATCTTTCAAAGGTCTACAAAGTCGATGTTAATATGGCAGGCCTTGGGCCTACCGTTTATTTCGCCGCAAAGACGGCGGCGGCTTTTATCGGCGCTTTTGTGTTTGCGAGAGTTTCGGCGGCTAAGTGCCTGCCGTGGGCGATGGGGCTGGGACTTGTCGTGATTCTTCTGATTCCATTCGCGTCATCGGCGTTCGCGTTTTTTGTGCTTGTAGTGTTGATGGCGCTTTTTACCGCCAACAGTTTCGGGATGTGCATGGGGCTTGCGATTGAAAAAAATCCTGCGAAAGCCAACGAGATAACCTCGCTGATGGTTATGGCTATTGTCGGCGGAGGAATAATTTCTGCGATTTTGGGCGTTGCTGAGAAGACTTACGGCCCCATTGCGATAGTATTTGTTCTTTCAGCCTGTTTAGCATATCTTTTTGTCTTGGGCATATTCTCCGCAACCAGAAAATAGAAACAATTCACCACAAACCAATGCAAAATGTTCAGTAAAATGATATAATATTCGCAATTAAACGAATACCTCAGATAGAATTCATTCACAAAATGGCCAAGACGAGAAAAACTACAAGAAATCCGCGTATACTTATAGTAACGCCGGAGATAACTTATCTTCCGGAAGGGATGGGTAACCTCGCTGGCAAAATGTCGGCGAAAGCGGGCGGTATGGCTGACGTGTCGGCCTCGCTTGTTCAGGCGCTTCATTCTTTAGGTGCTGATGTTCATGTCGCTTTGCCGCACTACAGGCGAATGTTTCATGTCGAAACGGCGCAGCTTGTTGCAGAGGAATTGCGAAAGTACAAAAGTCATCTTCCTGACGAGCGCATTCATTTGGCTGAGGATCGTTGTTTCTATTATCGCGATACGGTATACGATAGAGGCGAAGGTAATTTGAAACTTTCGCTCGCGTTTCAACGTGAGGTTATAAATAATATAATTCCGCGAGTCCAGCCCGATCTTATCCATTGCAATGACTGGATGACGGGTCTTATTCCTGCGGCAGCTCGCCGAGAAGGGATACCGTGTCTTTTTACGGTTCATAATATTCATACTCATCGTCTGACCCTTTCGAAAATTGAAGATTCGGGAATTGACGCAGCGGAATTCTGGCAGAACCTGTACTTTAGTTATCCGCCGTATAATTATGAGGAGAGTCGCAATTCAAACGCTATCGACCTGCAGGCTTCAGGGGTCTTTGGCGCTCACTTTATCAATACGGTAAGTCCTACCTTCCTCCAAGAGATCGTCAACGGCTGGCATTCGTTTGTGCCGGATTCGATCCGCAATGAGATCCGCAACAAATACAACGCGGGTTGCGCGGCCGGAATTCTCAATGCGCCGGATTCCGCCGACAATCCTTCGACCGATGATAAGATTCCGTTTAAATACGATGCTGAAAATCATCGTGCGATGAAGAGAGAGAATAAGCTTAGGCTTCAGCACGCGCTGGGGTTGGATGAAAATCCGGACGCTCCGCTTTTCTTCTGGCCATCGCGCCTCGATCCGGTACAGAAGGGGCCGCAGCTTTTGACCGATATTCTTTACAGGTTTTTGGAGCGTCATGCGCATACGGGTGCGCAGCTCGCGGTTATCGCCAACGGGCCGTTCCAGCAGCCGTTCTGGGAGATTCGGGAATTTCACGCTCTTTACAAGCGTATAGGAATTCACAACTTTGACGCGAGGCTCTCGCAGCTCGGCTTCGCCGCCAGCGATTTCACTCTTATGCCTTCGCTTTTTGAGCCTTGCGGTTTGCCGCAGATGCAAGCTCCCATATACGGGTCGCTCGCAATTGCGCACAATACCGGCGGTCTTCATGATACGGTAGAGATGTTGGATTGGAACGCTTCTGTCGGAAACGGTTTTGTCTTCGATCATTATGATGCAAATGGTTTAGAATGGGCGATGAACCGGGCGATGGAGTTTTACGCTCAAGGTGCGGATGTGCGCGAGCGTGAAATAAGTCGCATTATGAAGGAGTCTTTGGCCCGCTTCAATCATGAAGCGTGCGCAAAGGAATACATTAAACTATATGAGCGGATGCTTTCTCGTCCGCTTGTCAGAAATTAAGGTCTATTATTGTCATGTCAGTTCAGCAGCAGGTTGAGTCGTTCGTCAAAGCACTTGAAGATGCAAAGGGTGCCGATATAAAAGTTTACGACGTCAAAGGGAAGTCGGCCCTAACAGATTATTTTATCGTCGCCACCGGCGCTGCGGCGCCTCACTTGAAGGCTCTCGCCAAAGCTTTGCCCAAGGCGTACCGCACTTCCGGCGATCCTGAATCAGGGTGGATCGTGAGCGATTATATCGATGTTGTCGTTCACGTTTTTTCGGCGGAAGCGCGAGCCTACTACGCGCTTGAGAAACTTTGGGAGTAATATCGTATGCGCATCGTTGTAAAGGTCGGCACTCACGCTATCGCCCGTAAATCTGGTCATCCAGATCATGTCGCTCTTAAAAGACTTGTAGCGCAGTTGAGCGCTCTTAAGTTGAGCGGGCATGAAGTCGTGTTTGTTTCTTCCGGGGCTGTTGCAGCCGGTGTAGAGGCTCTTGGTCTTAAAGCGCGTCCGAAAGATACAAACGATATTCAAATGTGTGCGGCTGTAGGGCAGGTCCAGTTTATTTGCGAATATGAGAAGCTTTTCGCCGAGCATGGTATAAAAATCGGTCAGGTCTTATTGACTCATGACGATTTCGAATCGCGCCGCCGCAGTCAAAACGTGCGCAAATCGATAGAACATCTCGTCAAGGCAGAAATCGTGCCGGTCATCAATGAAAACGATGTTGTTGCGGATGATGAACTTAAAGGTCTTACATTCGGTGACAATGACTGGTTGTCGTTTTTGATCGCTAGGCTTGTCAAGGCGGATTTGCTTATTCTTTTGACCACGGTCGATGGGCTTTTGGATAGCAACGGCAAGCGTATTGCTTTGGTTGAGAATCCGCGCAAGGTTATGCGTTTGGTGCGCGCCGGTGAAAAAGGTTCGCTTTCGAAAGGAGGCATGGATTCTAAGCTTAAGGCTGTGCGCGCGGCTGTGGATTCGGGTATCGATACATATATCGCCAACGGTCGCAAGAGTGTGCTTCTGCCGCTCGTTGAAGGGCGTAATGTCGGAACGTTCTTCCCGGGCAGCGCTCTTTGATTGAATAGCCGTCATGCGTTCAAAAGCGATACCGTACGTAAACGACGAGGTCGCGGGGCGCGACTTTAAGTACTATATCTTCGATTGGGATGACAACATCCTTCATATGCCCACGAAGATCAAGCTTGAACATCTTGATGATGACGGCGTTTGGCGCGCCGTCGAGGTCTCAACGGCCACATTCGCTTTAGTTAGAGCCGATACCGAGCATTACCGGGCGCCGCCTGGGGGATGGGCTGAGGCGTTTAAAAATTTTGAAGACGGCGCGCCTGGCGAAGAGTCGACAAACCGATTTATCGAGGATACGATCGAGGCGCTTGAGCGGGTGGAGCATGGCGAGAAGCCGGGGCCAAGTTACAACGCTCTTAAAAAAACCTTGCGCGAAGGGCGCTTGTTTTCTATTGTAACAGCCAGAGGTCATTCGCCGCAGACTTTGGAGAGGGCTGTTCGGGTTTTTATCAGATATGCTCTAAGTGAACGAGAGCGTGAAGAGATGATGTCCAATCTGCGCGGCTATCGGCGCTGGCTTGATAAAATAGAAGAGTTTGGCACGGATGCGGAGGAACTTGATTATTATCTTGGAATGTGCCGATATTCGGCCGTCACCTACCAGGGTTTCAAAGAGCGTATGGCGAACGATCCCATTTACAAGGAGAAGCTTGCTGTTGCTACCACGGCTTCGCGCCCGGAGCTTGCAAAGGAATTCGCCATACGGGATTTCGTCGAACATGTTTTTCACATGCTTCGTCGTACGGGCGGGCTTAAAAGAAGTGTTTCAATCGGTTTTTCTGATGATGATGTCGGCAATGTGAAAACGGTTTCGAGTTATATCAAATCGGAACTTTCAAAGCGTTTCGAAGGGATAAAGTTTGTCGTCTATGACACTTCGGACAAGACCCTTTCTAAAGGTCGCAAGGTCTGCGTTTCTGGACAATTGAATTTACCCGGTTTTTGATCGTTATCCTTTCTTCTGTCTTTCGCACAAGGCCTTATCTTGTAAGCGGTGAGTCGGCTGTGCAACTGCTGTAGAGTATTGTCGGGCTAATTCACGAAATCTCAAAATTTTGGTATAATTTTGGACCAATGGCGAAAGAAATAAAAGTTGCCGCTTATGAAGAGGGCAAAATTCATACGCTCGTTGCCAATAATAGCGGCAACGAGGCAGTTCTCGCTTTGCCTTTGAACCGTCTCGTAGTTAAGGTTTTAAAGGTTCCGGCGGATGTCGACCCGGTTGAATTTGCAACGCCAATTCTAAAGGCTGCAAGTCCCTATCCAGACGATGATCTCGCGGTCGGTATTGAGGTAATGCGCGAGGATGAGAAATCAAAGGTTGTAATCGCAGCTGCACTTCCCGAGAGTTCCGCTGATGATATCGGCGAGGCGTTGGATGAAGCAAAGCTAAGCGTAGTTAAAATAGACGCATTGATTTTAGGTGAATTGCGTTTTCTTTGGCCGAAGATTTTCATTAACGGCGCTGATACAGCGCGTCGACTATTGGTAGTCCAAGGCATAGAATCATATACGCTGATAGTTCTTGATGGCGATCAGATAGTTTCTCTCAGGTGTATAGATATAAGAAGCACGCTGAGAAGAGAAATTATATTGGCTCTTATAGAGGCTGAAGATTTTGCGGGGGGAAGAACTCTTGGCGAAGTGCTTCTTCTGAAAAGCCCACAACCTTTTGACGGTCACGAAGAGCTTTGCACCGAGTTGCGTTCTTTTGCCGAACTTAGGGAAGTCGTGCGTGACGATGAAGAAGCGGCTCTTAGAGGTGTCGCCGATAGAGCTCTTGAAGAAGGTACTCTCGACGCTTTGCCGGAGAGCTGGCGCGATGTTCTTAATGAGACCAGGTTCAAGATTAAATTTACACGGTGGATGTCGCTTTTTGTAGGTATTCTCTTTCTTCTTGTTGGAGTATTGTTTGGCGTGCCGATATTCTATGACCTTAGAACTTCATCCGAGAAAGACAAGTGCAGACGTCATCGCCCGCAATATCAAGAGGTCAAGGAGATGATGGCTAAGGTTGATCTCGTGACAAAGTACAGCGATCATTCGACGGGGGCGCTTGCCGTAATGAAAGCCGTAAGCGACAGACTACCGTCGTCAGGGGTGACCATTGAACGATATGTGTATAAGTTTGATGATTCTCTTACCATATCGGCAGTAGCAGACAGCAGCAAGCATGTGTATGATTATCATGATGCGCTTGAAGAAATCATGATCGAGGCAGAGGATGGCGAGGAGCGTCTTTTTAAGGTGGTGTCGCTAAAGAATTTAAAATCCAGATCGGCGAAGACGAGCGAGCAGTCTTTTACCATTGAGTGCAAGTTCCACAAAGATGAGGAGGTGGAAGAATGAACTCCATGTCCTTGAAAGAAAAAGCCATACTTGCCATTTTCGTGGTTGTCCTTCTTTATCTTGCCGTCGCGGGGCTGTGGTTCTTCCGTCAGCAGGGTGAGTGGAGGCGTTCCTTCAAAGCCTACGAAAAGGCGAAGAAAACTTATCTTAGAGAGAAAAACAGCATACGCCAGCGCAATCAGTGGGAAGAAAAGTATGAAGAAGCGAAAAGCGCTATGCCGTCTTTCACCGCCGTAGAGAGCACCGATACGCCTTGGCGCAGAAAGATTGACGACCTCGCCGAAAAGTGCAACATTTCCATCGCGAACCGAGGAACCGACGAACAGGAGATATGCAAGGGCGATATATATGAAATGCCTATCAGCATACGCGGTTTTCAAGGCAGTCTCGAGGCGATCGTCACTTTCATGCACGAGCTGGAATCTGGCAGAAACGGCATATTTGCTGTTAAAGAAATTTCAGTAAGTCCCATAAACAAGTCTAAAGTGTTTTCCGGGTATTTACGCGGAGATATGCTGATTACATGTGCGTATATGCGCGATGCGCAAGAGGCGGCTTCTAATAAGAAAGGTAATGTTAAAGATGAAGATTAAAACCTTTTCGATTTTTACATTGTTAATGGCGGCGATGTTTGCCGCTGGCGGCGCTACAGCCCAGCAGGCGGAAGGCCGCAGAGGTTTCCGCGACATGATGCGTGGTAGGCAGAATCGTCCGCTCGGCGCGGCGGTGAACCCGACTCTGCCCGCGAGCGGCCCCGAGCAGGACGAGGATAAGGAGCTTACATCAGATCTCAATTTCAACCAGACGCCGATAGACCTCGTTCTTGAAACTTACAGCCGCATGGTCGGAAAGACGATACTGAAAGACCCGCAGACGCCGTCGGCGACGATCACGCTTAAGAGCGAGACGGGGCAGAAGCTTTCGAAAGAGGAGCAGATTGAGGCGATTGAGGTTATCTTGGAGATGAACGATGTTCACCTTGAGCCTTACGGCGAAAAGTTTATTCGCGCTCTTCCGAGGAAAGACTTTCGAAAGAAAGGTATTCCGCTTATACTTGACCCTGACACAAAACTTAAAGAGCGCGAAAGAGTCGTCTCGATGATGATTCCTCTTAAGAACATCTCGACTGAAGATGCGCAAAAGGCTCTTGAGGGCTTTAAGTCAAATAGCGGCATTCTCGTCGTTTTCGAGCGCACAAATTCAATTCTCGCGACAGACACCGAGCAGAACATCAATAGAATGCTTGAAATAGTCAAGATGATAGATGTCGCTAACCCTGTAAATGAGAATGTCTTTGTAAGGCAGATAAAGAACGCGGCTGCTAATGATATTAAGGCCGCTCTTATCGCGATAGTTGAAGATGCGCAGAAAGATCAGGATAAGAATGCGAAGAATGCGGTTCAAAATAGACCTCAGCAGTACAATAGATTATTTCCCAACACCCCGCGCACTCTGTTGCAGCGCAATCAGCCGCAGCCTGCGGCACCGGCGAACAACGAATCTCTTGTTGTCGGAATAAGCGATGCCGACAGGGGAATGATTCGCGGAAAGGTTCTTATTCTTTCAGACGAAAGGTCAAATAAACTTATTATCGTAACGCAGAAATCCAACATGGATTTCTTCGATAAAGTCATCGAACAGCTTGATGTTGAAACGACTCCCGATACTGTCGTTAAGGTTTATCGTCTCAAGTACGCCGATGCCGAAGAAGTCTCCGATATGATTAACGACCTTATCGGAAACGCCCCAAGTTCAAAAGATTCAAACAAGAATCAGAATGCCGCAGCCAAGCAGGGTGGAGCTGTGAATTTGACCAACAATCGCACGCCTGCAGCGAAGAAGCCCGCCAACCAGCGCACGGGTGAAGCGTCGGCTGGAGAGCTTTCGAAGGATAATACGACAGTACTTGCCGATAAGCGCATTAACGGCCTTGTTGTTATGACAGACAAGAAGCTTGTTTCCGTGCTTGAAAATATCATCGAGTCGATGGATGTTAAATTAAGTCAGGTCTTAATTGAGACGGTGATTATTGAAATTTCTCTTGGCGATAATCTTAAAACTGGTATTGATTGGGTGATGGGCGGCGATGTTGCTAAGAATGTATTTATGAATCATGGGCAGATGATAGGTGGTGGCGCAGGGACTACACAGATTGGTAATTTCGTCATGAGCGGTCTTGCGGGTTCTGCGACGAATACGGTAACTCCCATTGGTAAAGGGATGCAATATCTAATGAAATCCGATAAGCTTAACCTTGCTGCAGTGATTCAAGCGTCCAAAACCGATAGTCGCACTAAGTATGTCGCATCTCCCATCGTTATGACGGTTGACAACAAAGAGGCGACAATTGAAGCTACTTCATCAAGGCAATTTCTTACAGGCTGGTCTGCTGTATCGTCAAGTTACGCCGGTAGCGGTTTGCCGTCGCCTAACTATACCGCAAAGGATATTGGTATCACATTAAAGATTGAGCCCAAAATCAATCCGAATGGAACGGTAATGCTAAATGTCGAGGAAGAATATTCTCAGGTGAGCGGAAAGCAAGATATGTTGACGCCTAAAGGGTCTTCTTATGAACCTCAATCTATTGATGTCTCTGTGACGCGTAAGATGACGGCAGACATAAGCTTGGAAAATGGCCAGTCGGTTATTCTTGGAGGTCTTACCACTAAGACAACTAGTGAGAATGAGGGCGGTATTCCAATTCTCAAAGACATACCATATATCGGGAAATGGTTGTTCAGTAGCGTAGAGCAGGATGAGCAGCGCTCTGAATTGCTGGTTTTTATGACGCCGTATGTTCTTGACGATGCCGAGGCGGCTAAGGCGGAAGCTTTGCGCCGCAAGAAGACGCTTTCCGATTCTACTCCTTGGGAAGACGGCGGTTGGTCCGCGTCTGATTTGGCTGATCCCGTATCTCAGAAAGAACAGATGCGCCGCCTGAAGGATGAGTGGAAGAAGCAGGATGCCGAGAGAAAGACTCGTCAGGCGATAGAGCAGGAGAAGCTCAATCGCGCGAAGAAACTCAAAGAACTTTCCGAAGAAGAGCGTAAAGTCTGGCTTAAGATGCATAAGGAAGAACTTGAAAAGGAAGAGCAGCAGGAGCTTGAAAAGAAGATGCTTGATAAGAACAGCCAAGAGGGGCTAAAGAGGCTGGTAGAAGAAATCAAGAAAGAGAAGCTTGAAGCGGCGGAGAAGGAAATTGACAAAGCCAAGGCGCAAGAAGCGAAGGATACGGCGAAATGATTGACGCGGTTGACTTTGCTGCGGTGCGAGCAGATATCGAATCAACGGAGGATCTTTTTCTCCGCTCGATGAAGCTTGCCGGGATAGTTACCACTCTTTTTAAAAAGCGCGGTATTCCGCTTGTTGTTGTCGGAGGAAGTGCTGTCGAGTTTTACACGGCAGGCGGATATATGAGCGGCGACATTGATTTTTGCCGTCGTTCGCTAAAAGGGCCGTCTCTACGTCTTATCAAGGATATTCTTGAACCTTTGGGCGGTAAGTGCGTCGGGCGCAATTGGCTTGTGTGCGGAATATTTATCGATATGCTCGGTATTGTGGAAACAGAGACATATAAAGATTTTTCTGTGGTGGAAACTCCATACGGCGAAGTAGCGATGATTCCGCCGGAATTGGCATTGGTCGAACGAATTTTCTATTCGCTTGACAGCGAAGAATGCTCCGCTTCGGCGAGGCAGATGATGGCGGCAGCCCTTAATGACGAGAATTTTGATTGGCAGGAGGCTGAGCGATTGGCAGCGCTGCCGGATTTCCGGGTGTCAGATGAACTTCGTAGGATGAAGGAGGAGTTGTCTGTATGCGCATAACCTGGAATGAGTTACTTATATCTATTCCAAAAAAACGAGCGGTATTGAAGAAGTACGGGCTTGATGCGCCATCAAGACGCCAAGTTTCTTTTAACACTTCAGAGCGTTTTATGCGTCAGGCTTTTGGCGGTGGCAGGATTCCTAAATGGGCGAAGATACAAGAACAGTCCAATGACGCTGGAGAAAACAATGGTTTCAAATCGCTATATTGATTGGAAGGCGTTTACGCCTTCATACGTTGAATCTGAGATGCCTAGGTTCATCGCTGAAGCCTCTCAAGCTTTGGATACGATTGAAAATAGCGAAATCTCATCATACGAAGACCTTGTATACGCTCTTAATGATGCCACTTATAAACTTTATCGGATGTGGGGGGCTCTTTCGCATTTGCTTTCGGTAATGAATTCAAAAGAGTGGCGAGAAGTTCAAGAGAAATATCAGGGTGAAATCGTAGCTTTTTCTTTGCGTGTGGGGCAGTCTCAAAAACTCTACCTTTCGGCGAAAAAACTCCTTGAGTCTAACGCTGCCAATGATCCCGTCAGACGCCGGATTTTAGAGAAGATGGTTCAGAGTGCCGAACTTTCAGGTGTTTCGCTTGAGGGGGAAAAGAAAGAACGTTTCAACGCCATCGCCGAGCGTCTTGCACAGTTAGGCTCTGATTTCAGAAACGCCGTCATCGATTCGACTCCCGCCGAGATAAGCGACGCCGTTTTCCCGGAAGTGATGAAGAACGATCCCGATCGCAGCAAGAGAGAAAGGCTTTACCGTTTGCGTTCGACGCGCGCGCCGTCAAACTCTGAGCGCATAGATGAAATGTTGCGCCTCAGGGATGAAGAGGCGAAGATGCTTGGGTTTTGCAACTACGCTGAAAAGTCTCTTGCGACGAAATCTGCAGGAGTGCCGTCCGCCGCGTTTGCGATGATCGATAAACTTGATGCGGCTACGGCTAAGGCGGCTAAAACGGAAGAAAAAGAGCTTGCGGAATTTTCAAAAGACGAGCTTGAGCCATGGGATCGCGCTTATGCGGCTGAGCGTTTGAGAGAAGCGAAATACGATTACAGCGAAGAAGAGTTAAAGAAATATTTTGAACTTGAGACTACTTTGGCAGGCCTATTTAGGCTAACCAAAACTCTCTTTGGGGTTGATGTCGACGAAGTTTCTCCCGATGAAAAGCCGCCCGTTTGGCATGATGATGTAAGATTTTTCCGTGTAAAGGAAGAAGGCCGCGTCATCGCAGAGTTTTATTTCGACCCATTTGTCCGTGTCAATCTCAAGTCAGGCGGCGCGTGGATGAACGAATTTTCCAACCTTTCGGTGAGAAAGGGCGAAAAGCCTCTCGCGCTTATCGTGATGAATCTTCCTGAGCGCGATGAAAACGCAAAGGTGTTCATGCCGTTTCGCGAGGTAGAGACGCTCTTTCACGAGTTTGGGCACGCTCTTCAGTGCATGCTGACGCGTGTTACTGAAGAAGATGCCGCGGGAATCAACCTTGTCGAGTGGGATGCCGTTGAAGTGGCGAGTCAGTTCATGGAGAATTGGTGTCTTAATGAAATGACCGGAATTGAGATTCCTTCAGAACTTAAAGAGAAGGTGCGCTCGGCTAAGAACTTCCGCGCGGCAAGTCAGTGCCGCAGACAGCTTGCTTTTGCAAAGACCGATTTAATTTTGCATTCAGGAAAGCTGGAGATAGAGCCAAACGAGCTTAAAAACGAAGTCTTCGGGCATTTCGGTCTGCCGCTTATTCCCGAGGATCGTTTTCTCAACGCGTTTTCACATATTTTCGCCGGTGGATATTCTGCCGGGTATTATTCGTACAAGTGGGCCGAGGTCATGTCGGCAGACTGTTACGGCGCGTTTGAAGAGATAATCCCGCAGGGGACGATCGCGGTTAAGGAACTCGGCCGGCGCTATAGAGAGACGATTCTTTCGCTTGGAGGTTCAAAATCGGCGCTTGAGGTATTTAGACTTTTTCGCGCTCGCGACCCGGAGATAGAATCTCTCCTGCGCCAGCAAGGTCTTATGAAATAACAATTTATCATTGGAGAGACAGATGAAAAAATGGAATGTGGTCGCCGTTAAAGCTGCAAAGGGAGTCGAAAAACTCGGCTGCTGCACAGCTTATGATGCCGCTTTTGCTTCTCTTGCCGATTCCGCAGGAGTGCCGATCATTTTAGTCGGAGATTCTATGGGGATGACGACTCTCGGTTATGAGACGACTTTGCCGGTGGAAATGACAGAGACGTTGTCGGCGACAGCCGCTGTGGCACGCGCCGTTAAAGATGCCTTGGTAGTCGCCGACCTTCCATTCGGCTCGTATCAGTGTGGTGATGACGAGGCGATGAAAAATGCCGTTTCTTGTCTTAAAAGAGGCGCTGATGCCGTTAAGCTTGAAGGCGCGACAGAGCGAATCTTATCTCTTATATCGCGAATGACTCAATCGGGCATTCCTGTGGTAGCTCATGTTGGGATGATGCCGCAGAGCGTTAACGGGTACGGCGGATTTAAGCGGCAGGGGAAAACGCGCGAAGATGCCGCAAAGGTTTTTGAAGATGCAAAGGCTGTTGAAAAAGCAGGCGCGTTCGCTGTGACGCTTGAGTGTATTCCTTCCGAGCTTGCCGCGAGCATAACTGCTTCTTTAAAGATTCCGACCATCGGCATCGGCGCAGGTCCCGTGTGTGATGGTCAATGGCTTGTTATGCATGATCTTCTTGGGTTGAACGAAAAAGTTCCTTCGTTTGTCAGAAAATACGCCGATCTTGCAAATGTCGTCAGGGGAGCTTTTTCCTCGTATGTTGAAGAAGTGAAAAGCGGGGTTTTCCCGCCTGCCAAATGAAAAAAATCCATTTCTACGCCAATACGACGAAAGGCGCGGCTTTAAGCGCCCGTGATGAGCTTGTTGATTTCGCAAAAAGTCTCGGTCTTGAGCCTTGCGAGGCGGCCTTGGCCGAGGCGATAATCACTCTCGGAGGTGACGGCACTATTCTCAGGGCCGTTCGAGATCTGCCCGGCGTGCCGGTCTTGGGTTTTAATCTCGGCGGACTTGGATATCTCTCAAGTGTCGAGTCGAAGGATTTTAAGATAGCGTTAGAGAGATTTTCAAAAGGTTTGTACAAGGTCGCCGACCGCAGTCTTTTGGCGCTTTTAGACTCTGATGGAAAAGAGCGCGCGATAGCTCTTAACGATATCGTTATCATGCGTGAAATGTCCGGGCACGCAGCCGTTCTTGATTTGGAGATCGATTCGCGCCTTGCCGCGCGCTATATGGCTGACGGTCTTGTCATCGCCACGCCCACAGGGTCTACGGCCTATTCGCTTTCGGCCGGCGGACCTGTCGTTATGCCGGGCTCTCCGAGTTTCGTCGTAACTCCCATGAATTCCCACGCGCTCGGGATTCGCCCTATGGTCGTTTCTGACGGTGTCGTTTTTAGGGTAACTTCCCGTCCACGCGCCGATGGAGCGGCCGATAAGCTTGGCGTATATGTTGACGGTGAGAGCGTTTTTATGCTTGATGGCGCTCAGTCTATCGAAATCGTCAAGTCATTGCGTGTTTTTAAAATGATTGAACTTGAAGGGTATGACCCTTATGATGTGCTTGCAAGAAAACTCGGGTGGTCTGGCACGACTATCGATCGTTCACCTTCACAAGAAGGGTAATGAATTATGGAAATAACATTGGTTTCTCTTAATAACGCAGCCGTTGACGGTTCTATAGATGAGGTTATTCGCGTAGCGGAAGCGCGTCAGAGAAAACGCCTTGGCGCTATAGCCGATAATATTTGCGCCAGATCCGATGTGCGGATTGTCCTGCTCTCGGGAGC
>CAJGDE010000002.1 GCA_904502135.1 Kiritimatiellia bacterium | reverse complement strand
AAACCCCGCTTTCGCGAGGTTTCATCTATTATGTTTGGTGGCCAGGGCCGGGATCGAACCGGCGACACACGGATTTTCAGTCCGTTGCTCTACCAACTGAGCTACCTATCCTCAAATCGGTGGAAATGGTAGGAGCGCAGGGATTCGAACCCTGGACCCAGTGATTAAGAGTCACTTGCTCTACCGACTGAGCTACGCTCCCATTTCACTGTTCGGAATTATTGGAGCGAGCTAAGGGACTCGAACCCTCGACAACCACCTTGGCAAGGTGGCACTCTACCAACTGAGTTAAGCTCGCCTGTTACCCGAAAACGAGACATATTATATCACAATCTTCGGTATGAACGCAAGGGGGTTTTTTAAAAAAAATTTAAAAAAAATTTCCCCTATTTATGATGCCGAATTTACACGCTTTGATGAACTGGCAGTAACTGACATACAAACGGCAAGAGCAATCGAAATTACCGCCGCGACGGCAAAGGCGACAAACCAATCATGAGTTCCATCCGCCCTTTTACCATAGCCAAGAATCCCATCAAAAAGAAGAACGGATATAAATGTGCCTAAGCTCGTCATAAGAGTCATTATCATGCCTTGCGCCTGATTTTTCAACCCGGCGGGAGCCGTATCTTCCACATACATCTGAGCGCCTACAATTATTACTCCAAAGATAAGTCCATGAATAAGGATTCCGCCAAAGTCAAATATGTGGCAGTCTAAAGCCACACTTGCGCCGAAGCAGATATACCTAAAAGCAAGTGCACAAAGCGCAATAACCATTGACCAACGGTAACCAAATTTTTTAACCAAAACAGGAACAAGCAGCATAAAGCCGAGCTCACCTACAGTACCAAGATTCTGCGTAAGATTAAGATATTTAAAACCGCTCTCTTGAAGATACTGCGTATTATAAGTCATGTACCACATAAACGGCACCATCGATAAAACCACAAGAGTTACAAATATGGCGAAATCACTTCTTTTAAAAAGGGAGAACGCTCTCAAGCCAAATGCATCGACAAAACTGATTTTAGACCCCAAAGCCTTCGGGGGTGTCGCAGGCTGGATATACGCTACAAACGCGCCTACAAGCGCCGTACAAGCAGCAGCTGCGAATATCCAACGGGATGTATCAAATTCAGCATATCCAAAATATCCAATCGCCACGATCGAAAATACGGATGATGCGACCCAACCAAGAGAGCCAAAAACTCTTACAGAGGCAAATTCAGAACTTGAAGACGCACCCATTGCAATCGAAGCGGAAAGCGCCCATCCAGGCAAATTCAAAATAGCACAGGCGACGAGAAGAGCGAAAAGAAGCGCGGGGTCTGAAACAAAACACGATAAACCCATCAAAACCGCGTATATGAGATTTGATAGCGCAAGAAGTTTTTCAGCGCTGATCATCCTGTCCGCGAGCATACCGAAAATAGGCGATGCCAGATTGCCGATTCCGATAATCATCCCGCACCACAAGACCCACGAGTCGCCCCCCGGGAGCGTCTTTATATAAGGAATAACCGTATTAAGCCATACCGGCAGCATCATATACTGCAGGAACATCATGGCAGAAAGTTTAACGCGTGTTGCCAATCTCATACCAAGCACCCTTTCTTGGACGGACGGCGACACGCGTTGGCGTTTCACCGCCATGCGGTGAATCTCTATTATTTGAATTAAATGTTTAAGGCGGTCTTAGACCAAGGCTCCTTGCCGGCGAGCAACGACGGAGTCGTCATTTCAGGCGGCACAGGAATACCAAGCATCTGAAGCGCCGTCGGCGCCACCGCAGAAAGCTTAGCCAAAGGCGTAAGCCTTACACCGGCAGCATCGTTGGCGACATAGAAACACTCAACAAGATTAAGCGTGTGAGATGTTTTCGTAAGACCCGTCTTATAATCGACCATCTGCTCTGCATTGCCGTGATCGGCAAAGATAAGCACATGCGCATCAAGTTCCATAAGACGCGGTAGGAGCTTTCCGATGCACTCATCGGTAACTTCAACCGCTTTTCTCGCCGCATCAAAATCACCCGTATGACCTACCATGTCGCAGTTGGCGTAGTTAACGGCGATGAATGAGTAGGGATTATTTTCCAGCCTCTTCAAAAGCTCATCCGTCACGGTATACGCATCCATCTCGGGGTGGGAAGCGAATGTCGCAGGATCAAAGCGGCTCGGAACATCAACCTGATCCTCGCCTTCGGAAGGAGTCGTTGACTTACCGTTGAAGAAGCTCGTTACATGACGGAATTTCTGGGTCTCAGCTATACGAAGCTGCTTAAGACCGGCTTTGGAGATAACTTCTCCAAGAAGATTATCCATGCTAGATCCGGCACCGCCCGAACCTAAAAGATAATCTTCAAACTCATCCCAATAGCGCGAGAAGCCGAGGAACGTAACATCGGGACGACGAGTGCGCACACCGGCATAATCATCGCACACAAAAGCTTGCGTGAGCTGAATCGCGCGGTCCTGACGATAGTTTGTATGCATGACAACATCGCCATCTTGAACCCCCGCATAATCACCGATGACATAACAAGGTATATATTCATCGGTCATCGGAGTGTTATCCGGCGTCTTACCAGTTTCATATTCATGCCGCACAGCCTCTTCAATTGAGCCTATGCGCGTGCCGACAGCATCGACAATGCACGAATAAGCCGTATCTGTAAGCGCATATTTCTTGGCGCGATCCATGCCGTAATAGCGACCCATGGCCGTACCGATAACCGCGTTTCCAATCGCCGCAAGCTCCTGCTTAAGACGGGCGATATATTCCAACGTCGAACGAGGCGGCGTATCGCGGCCGTCAAGGAACGGATGAACCACAATCTTGCCCTCAGGAAATTCCGCACGGGCACGCTTCATAAGCTTAAAGAGATGCTCCTGATGAGCGTGGACGCCTTCATCCTGAAGAAGCCCGAAGAAATGGAATTGAGAATTGTTCTTCTTCCAATTCGCGATGAGATTCTGCCATTTCTCGTTCTTGAAAAGATCGCCAGAAGCCAAACCGTCGTCAATGCGCTTAAGCTCTTGTACGACGATACGACCCGCTCCCATATTGAGATGGCCTACCTCTGAAGACCCCTGATACCCGTCGGGAAGCCCTACGGCCTCGCCGCAGCAATCAAGAAGACAGTGCGCGTAGCGAGCGCGGATCTGGTCTATTACAGGCGTTTTCGCGCCGTAGACGCTGTTGCCTTCTTTTCTCTCGTTGACACCCCAACCGTCGCGGATAATAAATACTACAGGTCTCATTTTTCTTTCTCCTCACTCTTCGCCGAATACGCAATCAAGCGCATCGTCAATCATATCGATCGCCTCTTCGAGATCTTCTTCTTTAAGAACGAGCGGCGGCAAAAATCTAACGACATTCGCGCCGGCAGTAAGCGCCAAAAGACCCTGGTTCTTAAGGGCTTCAACGATTTCCTTGGCCTCTGCGTCGACGACGAGACCCAGCATCATGCCCTTTCCGCGCACCTCAAGAAGCTTGTCATACTTATCGACAAAGCTCTGCAACGCCTCCTTGAAAAGCGTTCCTATTTCAACAGCCTTCGCGAGCAGTCCCTTCGACTCGATCACTTCGATGACAGCAAGCGCCGCCGCGGCCGCCACGGGATTTCCGCCGAAAGTTGAAGCGTGAGCTGAAAGAGTAAATGTATCCGCAAGCTTCGCGTTCGTGACAAGCGCACCCATCGGAATTCCGTCCGCGAGCGCTTTAGCAAGCGTAAACATATCTGGCTCAACGCCGTAACCCTGCCAAGCAAACCATGTGCCCGTACGACCCATACCCGCTTGAACCTCGTCGCAGATCATGAGAAGGTTCTTATCGTCGCAAAGAGCTCTTACGCCCTTCATGAACTCCTCCGTCGCCGGCGTAACGCCGCCCTCGCCCTGAACAGCCTCAAGCATAATCGCGACGGTTTTTTCGTTTACGGCCGCCTTAACGGATTCAAGATCATTATAGTCCGCATATGCAAAACCTACAGGAAGCGGGTCATACCCCTCTTGACACCAAGCCTGAGCAGTCGCGGCAACCGTAGCCAAAGTGCGGCCGTGAAAACCCTGGCGCATCGTCACTATCTCGTAGCGCCCACCATTGGCACTGCCCCACTTGCGAGCAAGCTTAATAGCAGCTTCATTCGCCTCCGCGCCCGAGTTGGCGAAAAACACCTTTCCGCCAAGACCAGAAAGAGAGACGAGCTTTTCAGCAAGACGCGTAGATGGTTCATTGGCGAAAAGATTCGAACTGTGGGTAAGCTTAGCGGCTTGATTCTGAATCGCCTCAACAACATTCGCATTGGAATAGCCAACGTTATGAACGCCAATGCCAGAAGTAAAATCGTAAAGGGTAAGCCCGTCGGCATCGCGCACCGTCACGCCCTTACCAGATGAAATCACTACGCTTGGAGCGTATGTGGGCATCACATTCTTTTTGTATACTGAAAGTATTTCCTGCGTTTTGTTGCTCATTCCATTATCTCCGTTCCCACGCCTTCTCGCGTGAATATTTCAAGTAAGAGAGAGTGCGCCATGCGCCCGTCGACAAGATGCACCTTTTTTACGCCTTGACGAATGGCATCTTCGCAACTCTCGATCTTCGGGAGCATCCCCCCTGATATAGTGCCGTCCGCCTTGAGAATGGCTATCTCGCTCAATCGTAAGGTGGACAAAAGTGTAGTTGGATCATCCGGATCGCGCAAAAGCCCCGGTACGTCGGAAACAAGGGCAAACTTTCTCGCCTTAAGTTCCTTCGCCAGCGCGGCGGCCGCATAGTCGGCGTTTATGTTGTAGAGATGCGCGTCATCTTCACCCGTGCCAAGAGGTGTGACTACGGGAATGATTCCCGCATCAAGCATCTCTATGACCGAACGCGCCGAAACACGCGTCACTTCTCCCACATATCCTCTATCGGGATTCGTTATTTTTCGAGCCGTGAAAAGCCAGTTGCCGTGCAACGGTTTAGCATTAGCCCCTCTGTTGCAGAGCCTAGTGACAAGATCAGGATTGACGACGTTATTAAGCGTCTTTCTCACGATCTCCATCGTCACCTCATCGGTGACTCTAAGCCCGTCAACGAATTTAGGCTCGTGCCCAGAGGCCTTGATAGCCTTAGAGATCGCCTTGCCTCCGCCATGAACTATCACGACTTTTACGCCGACCGCCCGCATAAATGCGATATCGTTCATCAGCGAATCGAGGTTCTCGTCAATCTCCATAACACTGCCGCCGACTTTAACAAGTACAATCGACCCGTTAAAATCCTGTATGTAAGGCAAAGCCTCAGTTAAGACGGCTGCCTTTGCCTGTGCTGTATCCAATAAACCCATAATTGTCTGATATTATACCATAAATTCCAATGGACTTGGCAATTTACTTTGGGCTTGTCACCGTAAAATCTTATCACCAATATGCACATCAGAATGGTATAATATACGCGAAAAATCCGTATACAATAGTTGGCACTTATGAAAAACACGGCGTACATTCTACTATCAATACTTGCGATGACTTTCGCAAGCGCCTCTCTGAAGGCCGATACGACTACAATCGGCGGCGTCGAGTATGTATGCGAAGACGGCGTATGCAAACCACGCGACGGCGCATTGCCATTCATCGATGAAGCCCCCTTGAAAGCCCCAGCTAAAAATGTAGAAGACATACGCTATCTTGAAGGATATGTCAACGCCGACAGATTCATCGACTTTTTAGACGCAAAGACCCCTTCTCACTTTTTCGGACATCTTACAGCGGACTCGTCGATCATAATCCTTCTTTTTCTCGCGTTTCTCGCGGGGCTGGCCATGAACTTGACTCCGTGCGTACTGCCGATGATTCCAATCAATCTCATAATCATCGGCAAGTCAGCCAAGAGGGGCTTCGTTTATGCGCTTGGAATGACCCTTGCGTACGGCACCATGGGAATTGCATCTTCCTTTGGCGCTCTTGCTTTTGGGACCATACAATCAAACCCATGGTTTAATCTAATTGTCGGAATTATCTTTCTTCTTCTTGCCTCATCTCTATTTGGTCTATTCAACATCGATTTTTCAAAAATCCGCAAAACACGCGCCCGC
This sequence comes from Kiritimatiellia bacterium, assembly GCA_904502135.1. Taxonomy (GTDB): domain Bacteria; phylum Verrucomicrobiota; class Kiritimatiellia; order RFP12; family UBA1067; genus UBA1067. Next base: position 40,755 of record CAJGDE010000002.1, on the reverse strand, counting down.
GGCGATAAGGAGTTTGCGATTTTCTACGTTTTTCTCATGGGCGCACTCGCTTCGATTCTATCGGGAGCATGCGTCGCTCCGGTGCTTATCGCCGTTCTTGTACTGACGGCCGACATCTTCTCAAAAGGCACATTCGCCGCGATTCTGCTGCCCTTTGCAATGGGAGCCGGGATGGCTGCACCATGGCCATTGGCGGGAGCGGGGATGAAGGTTTTACCGCGACCTGGCGCTTGGATGGTGTGGGTCAACCGCATATTCGCCTCTCTTATGGCGGTCATTGCCTTTTGGTACATATCACTTGGGGTGAAATCTTTTTCCTCAAGCAGCAAGACGCTTAAGACTGACGCCAATGAGATAGCGATGACGCCCGATACTTTTTCTCTTGAGAACCTGAAGCGCCCGATACTCGTAGACTGCTGGGCGACATGGTGCAAGAACTGCACGGCGATGGACGGCGTCCTTTCTCAAAAACGCGTAAAAGAAAGACTTTCAGATTATACAGTCATAAAACTTCAGGCGGAAGATCTTCGCGATCTTCGCTCGATTCCGATTTTCAAAAATGTCCGAGGCCTTCCGGCGTTTGCGATTATCGGCGAACATCACGAAATAAAAAAAGAGGAAAATTCAAAATGAAAAAATTCGATATTGGTTTTTTTGGTGCAGGCAAAATGGCCGAGGGCATACTCTCGGCGATACCTGACAAAACAAAAGTGATAATGGCCGAAAAAAACAGCGACAGGGCGAAGGAACTTACAAAAAAATATCAAGTCTGCGTCACAGACAGTCTCGCTGAAGTGGCCTCATGCGCCAAACTTATATTTTTATCGGTAAAGCCTCAGGATGTTGAAACTGTAGCGAAAGAAACGAAGACCCTTCTGAAATCAACACAAACTCTCGTATCCATTGTCGCAGGAAAGAAACTTTCTTTTCTCAAAAAAGTTTTCGGCTCCAATGTCAAAATAATACGTGTGATGCCGAACCTTGCTCTCAGGGCAAATGCCGGAATGTGCGCGATCGCTCCAGGGAAAAACGCCACGCAAAAGGACGTGAAGAAGGTGGAGAAGATCCTGGGGGCGGCAGGAGCTACGGCGATCATCGCAGAAAAGGATTTCGATGCCGTAACCGCCCTTTCAGGCTCAGGACCGGCTTATTTCGCATATATGCAAGAAGCGATGACCGAAGGAGCCGTAAAACTCGGTCTGAAACCTGAAGTAGCAAGGCTCCTTGCCGAGCAGACGATGTACGGCACCGCGAAATATCTGAGAGAAAACGCTCCTGATCTCGGCGAATTTATAGCGGGAGTTGCCACAAAAGGCGGCACCACTGCCGCCGGAATGGAAAAACTCTCAAACCCAGATTTCAAAAAGATCGTCGCTGAAACGCTTAAGGCGGCGGCGGCACGTTCAAAAGAACTCGCTTAAAGGAGCAAAAAAAAATGGGCGCAATCGGTATTTTCGGAGGCAGCTTCGACCCTGTCCACAATGGTCATGTCGCTATCGCAAAAGCCGCGATAAAAGATCTGGGCCTCTCAAAGCTCTATGTGATACCGGCATCCGTAAACCCCTTCAAAAGCGATCATGCGCCCAATGGAGACTATGACCGCGCATTGCTGCTAAGAGCCGCCTTCAACACAACAGCCGAGGTTACGGTCGATGAACGCGAAATCAAACGCGGCGGCGTATCTTATGCGATTGATACGGTAAAAGAGATATCAGAAGAAAACCCAGCAGAGAAAATCTTTTTTATCATAGGAGAAGACTCCTTAGCGGGCCTCGACCGATGGAAAGACATCGACAAGCTGAAAAGTCTTTGCGAATTTAAGGCTTATCCCCGCACTGAAGAAAGCTCAACCGAAATAAGAAAACGCCTTGCCGCCTCTGAGGATTTCAGTGATCTCGTTCCTGAAGAAGTCGCGCTCTTGCTGAAACACCGCGTTTCATACAATAAAGACGAGAAAATCACCTCCGCCGTTCTTTCCGGACTAAAGAGAAAAGAAGGTTATTGCCCCTGTAGGATACCGAAAACGCCCGAATTCCTCTGCCCCTGCGAAGAATTCAAAGGCCAGCTCGCAGACGAAACCTTCAAAGGCCTTTGTCACTGTAGACTCTACCTGAAGCCGTGAACGAAAAAGAAATACAATCAAGATCAACTGCGCTTCTTGGCGAAGGGGCCATGAGAAAGCTGGCCTCTGCACACGTACTCATAGTCGGCGTCGGCGGCGTCGGAAGCTGGTGCGCCGAGGCTCTCGCTCGCACAGGTGTAGGTAACTTAACGCTCATAGATGACGATATTGTCGTAGAGTCGAATCTCAACAGACAGCTTCAGGCGGCACGTTCAACCATAGGGAGACTCAAAGTTGAAGCTTTGGCGGAACGCTTAAGAGACGTTGCGCCGAAGTGCAACGTTATAGCGCAGCCAAGGCGCTGGATCAGTGAAAAGATCGAAGGCTACGACCTTGTCATAGACGCAATAGACAGCGTAGCCAACAAAGCCGAGCTCATCTTAAAATCTCTCGCTGCGAAAATACCGGTAATTTCAAGTATGGGAGCAGCCTTCAGACACGATCCGCTCAAAATAACATACACGCCTTTCGATAAAGTATGCGGCGATGGTCTGGCGCGGGCATTAAGAGAGAAATTCAAGAAACTGGGCTTAAGACCCGCACGCTTTTATGCCGTCTGGTCAAAAGAGCCCAAGAGCCAATCACAGACGGAGGAAATCAAAGGCAGCCTCATACAGGTCACCGCCACCTTCGGTATGATTCTTGCCTCAAAAGCGATTGAGCGCCTGACAAAATAAAGCTTAAGGAAAAAAACTTAAGATAAGACCTCACAACCCTCTTCCGTAATCAAAATAAGGTCTTCTATCCTGACACCAAGATTCCCCTCAAGATATATGCCAGGCTCGATCGTCACGATCATACCGGGCTTGAGTATCGTATTGAAACGCTTTGAAAGAGTGGGCGATTCGTGAATCTCATAACCTACTCCATGTCCGAGACTGTGTCCGAAACATTTTCCGAAACCGGCCTTTGTTATAACATCACGCGCGATTTTATCTAACGCCTTAGCTGAAATGCCGGGTTTTGCCGCTTTTATGGCGCTACGGTTAGCCTCTAAAACAACGTCATAGACCTTTTTGTAGAGTTTCGACGGGCGCTTAGGCAGAATGTTGCGCGTAAGATCGCTGCAGACCCCATCAAGTTTAAGCCCAAGATCGATTAGTACGCCCTCTCGGCCGTTCCAAACGGTATCATCAGGCCTATGATGGCATTCTGCCGCATTCGCACCGACACAGACGATCGTCTCAAATGCTTCGCCTTCAGCTCTTTCAATCATCATGCGCTTAATTATAAGCGCCATCTCCTTCTCCGTCATTCCTGGAGAAAAAAGCGAAATGGCCGAATTGAAAATTTCGACATTCAGCGCTTCTGCCCGTCTTATCCTATCTATCTCATCTGAAGTTTTTACAGATCTTAAATCTGAAATCACATCGGAAATATCAATAAACTCGGCCTTTGGGAAAGCCTTTTTCATCTGCATAAATCTGCCGTATGAAATAGACGGCTCAAAACCTATTTTCGACGCTTTCGGGAAATTTGAGTACAAACGCTTTATATCGCGCACCTTAATATCGCTTCTCAACCTGCGCACTTCCGGAATATATCTGAAATCAGTAAAAAAAAGGAAATCGCGCGATTTCACTAAAAGACAAGCATTGTCACACTTAATTCCCGTTAAAGAAAGGATGTTCGCCTCATTGAATATAAGCGCCGCATCAATGTCATTTGCGCAAAGAAACCGTTGTATGCTTTTTATTCTCATTTGATTATCACCGTACTTGGCATGACTACTTTTTCACGTATCTGAAGTTTTGATTTGCCAAAAAGATGTTCACCCGCAAATTCTCCAACCTCAACGGTATCGCTTTTTGATGAAGACGATGCGCTATTGCCGCTTCTAAGAGTGTTCTGAGCTTTAAGGCTCTTGGCAATATACATGGCGTAAGCTGTAAGAAGACTTACCACAAGAGCTATCGTAAACATCCCGACAGCAAGTTCCATTAAAGCCTGAGCTTTCTTAGTGCCCATGAGGAGTGCCTCCATGCGCGGGCCCCGGCCCGTGTGATCTTATGCATGTGTCGGAATTATATTTAAGCCATCTCCTGCCGGACTGTCTAAAATAATCACGCTCCCACAATTTAAGCTGACTGCAATAATAACAAGACGGCAGCGTGCCTGGCCCATCATCAAGATATTTAGGCAGATGCTCTCTTACATGAAGCATCCAATCGGGATCGGCCGTTGAAAGATCCTTGCCTCCGACCGCGTCAAGCGGCACCAGCTTCGCGTCGGTAAAAGACGGAACGACAAAATTTCTTAGCGCCGTCACAACATCCGTTTCGCCATCAAGATTTTCGACCGTGCCGAACGGTTTTGCCGCCGCCGACCAGACGCTTTTTTGGCCTTTAGAATCTGAAATGACATCGGGGATAAGCTTTGTGACCCTACAGACGGCAGCCGCGCCTCTTACATCATATTCTTTTTTCGGAGGCCCCACCACGGGAAACTGCCACTCACCATCAGGATCCATCTCCCACCATTTCCTCCACATATCACCATAAAAATACCAAACCTGATTCTGATTTGTAATTATGTAAGAATTCTGCAATTCCTCAATCGTAGATCCGGTCAATCGCATGATGAGATTCGTCCCCAGCAAATCCACTGCGCTACCTGTACGGGGATTTAAATTAAGCGAATATACTTCACTATTAGCGCAGCGCTGCCTGCGTTTCTCAGGATCGGCAAAAGGCAGCGGATCCCAGCTTTGATAACTTGAATATGTGCCAAGAATCCCCGGTGCATTGAAATGAAACCAGCACCAATTGCGCCCGGCGATAGCATTGTAAAACTGCTCCACCATAAGCAAATGGCCACCGGCGGCGTCTACGAAATCGATATTGTCGGGACCTGCATAAACGCCGGAGGCGATAGCAAGTTCAAGCCTAAGCGCATATTCTTCCCATGCGCCTTCCCACAAGGGCGGGTACAACTCAGGCGTTACAACGTAATGCACACGTATGTCGTTTGCGTGCTGCTTGAGAATCTGACCCATCCTATCGTCTATCTCAATTCCATTCGCTTTAGCAGCTTCGTTGCCTAAGCGTATCCCTTCAAGAGGCGCGAGAAAACATGTCTCGCGCACTTCTTTCATTATCGAATTGCACTTCTCTTCGTCGTTTTCTATCGCTGCCTTAAGATGTTCTATGTTTAACGACCCTATCTTATTTAAAAGTTCACCTTGGTATTTTGCCACCGCCAGCGCGGCGGCGTCACCAGCGTTCATCGTCTTATTTTTAGCGGAAACGCCCAGATACGCGCTGACATTCATCACCGCCAAAAAAGTTATGGCGACGAGAACAAGCACCAAATAAAGAACAATCTGCCCGCTTTTCGCTTTCATCGCCCCTGATCCGTAAGATACAATTGATAATTCTTTTCGATCGTGGCCTCACCCTCAAGATCAAACCATTCATTCTTAAGGCTGACACGGGAATTATATCCGCCACCCGGTTCAATCTTAAGGCTATGCCAGGCTTCATATTCCAAAACGCCGTTAGCGACAGCGCCATTGGGCGTTCCCATATAAATGGGAATGCGCGCCAATTCCATGGAATAATCAAACTCGTCTCCTTCAGGCCAAAGACGCTTTCCGGCAACCGGTATCATAGCCACGCGAGCCGCCTTTTTGCACATAAAATCATTAAAGCCAACCGTGCGGGCCCTTGCCGATCGCATCGCAGCATGCTCAAGCATTATTTTGCCCGTAAGCATCTGCGACAGTCTAAAGAGCACAAGAAAAAGAAACGTGACAATAACTACCGCCAAAACCGTTTCAATCATAGCTTGACCGGGAACGGCTTTGACGGTTGTTGCCCGCGGTTTATTAACGCGGGGATGAGACATATTATTCTCCGAGCTTCTTTATAGAATCTTCACTGATGCCTTCGGCGGCGCTCTTGGCGCTTGAACCTTCTTGGCTTGAAAGCGATTCAGTGGCGCCTGCGGCTTTCTTTCCGATAGCGCGAGCAAGGTATGTAAACACCGCAATCAGAGAAATTGCAATCAAACCGACGATGATGATATACTCGACCATCGTCTGACCTTTTTTTAGCGACTTTTTAATATTCATTTTACCTCCTTGTTTCAGGGATATTCACTTCTGACAAGATTCTCTGTGCGCTGCGCATATTTTTTCGCCACATTCACGAGAGAAAATAAAATTCCGACCACCACAAGCAGAGAAGCGAACGCCACAACATACTCTAACATGGCTTGACCTCTTTTCATGCGGTTTTTCATACTTTGATTATACCAATTTCACCGGTAAGCCTGCAAGAGCCTATTTATCTTCACAGAACTTTTTCGCGTCTAAAAACTCTCCGATACGCTCAAGCCACGTGTAGCTTCCTGTCTTGGGCGAGGCAATCATCTGAAAACAGTGCGGCCTAAGCGCCAAAGTATGAAGCTCAGACTGTATGCCCATCCGGGAGAGCTGTTCCCAGCATTTAACCGAATTCATCGCCGCCCACAAATCGGTATCGCCATGAATGAAAAGAATCGGACAAGTTGAAAGATCAAACGAGAATTCTCTGACGAGTCGGGCGGAATCCTCATTCCCGCCGAACTTATTGCATTCGTCAGCACCATCCGTCAACGAATAAGCCGGATATATCGCTATCGCCCACTGCACATTGCAAGCGATCTTGTCAATCTCGTCTATCGGAGCGTAAGCTTTGCGGCGCGAACTGGTCGCACCCATAAGCGTAAGATGGCCACCGGCAGAAGAGCCCATGATGCCGATTCGATCGGGGTCAAGCCCGTAAGACGGAGCTTCTTTGCGGACGAGGCGGATCGTTCTTTGAAGATCCTGCCATGCGGTCGTATGCTTCGCGAGGTCTTTCGGCCTTGGCGTGCGATAACGCATGGTAACTACCGTCATGCCGCGCTCATTAAGGTATCTGCGAGCGGGAGCGACCTCAAATCCGTCAGGAGTGTTCCCTTGATAGCTGCCGCCCGAATAAATGATTTGAATCGCTTTCGTCTTCAGCGTTTTCGGGTGATGCCACTCAAGATAGGGTTCGCACTGATGCTCCTGGAATGAAGGAACACAGCCCTTCGGCCAGACGTTCGTCTTGGAATAAGAGGCCCTGTAATCATCCGAAGGATAACGGTCCATCAATTTTTCCGGTGCGGGGAGCTTGCCTAAAAAGCCCATCTGCCACATAAATTCAACGGCTCTGTCCACCCCGAGAATACGATGCTTCTTATCAGGATAAATATGCACCTCTGAAGGTATCTTCATTTTTCTCAGTTTCCTGTAGACGGCAGTAGAGGCAAATGGAGAATATGGATCTAAAGAGCCGTGCGACATCCAGATCGGACATGTCTTATTGTCAAACATGAAGATGCTGTCAAGCTGAGAGTCTATGGCGTCTCCTTCACGCGTATTCGGTATACCAAGGCCGTCCGTCTTGGCATAGGCGAGAGCAAACAAACACGCCCAATTGACGTGGCAGGACGTTTCATCAAGCTTGTCAACCGCCGCGTACGCGTTTGTCTGCGAGCTTGCGGCTAAAAGAAGCGAAAGATGGGAACCTGCCGACATTCCGACAACGCCGATCTTCTCCGGATTGAAACCGCGACGCTCGGCTTCAGAGCGCACAAGACGCACAGCTCTTTGCCCATCAGCCCAGGCGGTTGCGTAAAACGGCTGATTGGTCGCTCTCGGCGTACGATAAACGAGACTTACGCATGTGATGCCCAAATCACGAAACTTATCTAGGCATTTTTTCTTAACGCTTCCCGTACACTTGAAATATCCCCCGCCGGGAATCAATATCATGCAGACGTCTGTCTTGGGAGCGCCTTTTTTAGCCTCATGCCACTCAAGATAGGGCATGCGATGGCTATCTGCATTGAAGTCCTTCTTTGAAGTTTCGTGCGTCATAGCCGCCACCTGATGTGCCTGGTAATTCGGCATTTTCTCAACCGAAGGCCATAACATCGTTCGGTCAGCCGCATTCAATGCGGCAATTGAAGCAATAACCACAGTAAGCAGAAGATGTTTCATATCGATAAAAACTTTCTTATATTAATTTAGGTTGAATGCTTGTAGTATATCACATATATGGGGCGTTCGCAATTATGAGCGCGATATTAGTCGTTAGGAGTCAGGAGTTAGGAGTCAGGAGTTAGGAGTCAGGAGTTAGCAGGTAGGGGTTAGTCGTTAGTGGAGGAGTCGTAGCGGTAGAAAGGATAAACATCCGCTCTACACCTACACCTAATCTCTACACCAAAACTAAACCTTCTAAACCTCCTAAACTTTCTAAACCCCTAAACCTTCTAAACTCCTAAACCCCATTCCAATATTCAAACATTAACCCACTCTCCTATGCAGAGGGGTCTGTCCCTCTCCGCGTCCTAGCCATGTTCATTCTCCCTTGCATTCCTTCAGTTCGAAGCCATGGGCGGGAAGTCCTGCGACTGGCTCGTCCTTAGTGTTGAGGCGGGCAACGAAACGCCTGCCGCCCTTCGTGAACTCGTGCGCAGAGACACCATCCGCGCCCATTGAAAAAGATCCGCGCTCCGCACCGCTGACGAAGTCGGCAAGTTTGCGCAGCTGCGGCGCAGCCCGCTCGAACGCCTCGCGGCACTTGCGCGGGCTACCCGCCTTTTCGCCGAACGCCGTCCGCCCCGGGTCGTCCGAGAGCAGATAGTCGTAGCAGTGGACAAGCGACTCTTTCGCGCCGCCGAGAATCGTGTAGTATGCCTGTTCCACGAACTTCTCCGGCGTGCAGTCCAATGCGTCGTACCACCCGCCGCCACATCTGCCGCCTGTGATCTCGTTCATCCACGCCATGATCCAGCACGCCTGTATCGGCTCGGGGTTCGCGTCACGCGTTTCGGTCCCCACCCAGCATTCGCCGAAAAGCGCCGCCTGACGCGCAGGAGAATAGCCGCGCTTCTCATAAAGGCGCCACCAGCACGGATACTTGATGATGATGTGCGATTTCGGGTTGGCCTTCTTCGCGCCATGAAGGATGTCGCGCTCGCACACTTCGTACATAAGCGTGCGCCTATACTCCTCCCAGTCTGCGACATTCCGCGCCGCCTTGTCTGCGCGGCATCTCGCGCAGCCGTCACCGCAGCAGGAAAACAGAAAGTCGTCGATGATCACCGTGTCGAAGACTTTCACCGCGCGCACACATTCCTCGCGTATACGCTCGCGCGCCTTCGGATCGCTCCAGCAGACGACCATCTGCGGCTCATCCTTGCCAGGTTCAGTGTCGTTCAGCATCGTCGGCGTGATCATGCCACATACCTCAAAACCCTCGGCGCGGAATGCGTCGCGCTCCTCGACGAGCCGTTCTGTCGGCACGCGCTCGCCGTGTCGGTAGCTCTCGAGCCAGAGTTTCGTGAAACCATATTTCTTCCACCAAGCTATCGCCTTCGCGCGCCCTTCCGCCGTCGCAAGGTCGCCGTTCACCGCCGTGACCTTACACGACATCGAAAAGACATGCTTCGTCTCCGGCACTTTCGCCGAGGCAACAGGAAACATCTTCTCCGCCTCAGCCGCCGCGTCTGATGCCCATATTACCGCTACTGCCGAGAGGATTGTTCCGAAAAAGAACTTATTTTTACTTTTCATATCGACTTTCTAATACAGCCACTACTTCACGAATATAGCGAAGCCGGAACCCTTCCATCATGAAGTTTTGCGAAATTTTCACAGCATACTCCTTTTGCATATTTGTAAGTATTATACCACAAGGCGAATTTTTCTGTCCAATGGATTTCACGATCTTCGCCGATTGCGCACCGAGAACGGCTATGATGACGCAAAAGTCATCAATGACCGCCAATTAGTCGAATGGCTTGTCGCAGGTAAGTTCAAAATCAAAGCGTTTGACTAATCTTGAATCATGCGACAAATCGTCTGAAGAGACATTAAAGAGTCAGAAGCAAATAGCACGGCTGAGCATCGCTGTCATACGTCTTCATTTGATCAAATTCGCTCTGATATACGCGTACACTAAAAGAAACCTTCACGCCCACCTTCGGCAAGATTCCGAGCGCCTTCCAAGGAACGGCCATTTCCACCCTGACGAGATTTGGATTGTAATGGCCGCTCTTTCCCTTGCCGAGCGCAACCACCTTTACCGCTTCAGCGAATGATGGCGACAGGACTACAGTAGAGCCATCATGAAACGCTCGCACCTTACGCCCTTCTCCAAGATCAAGCTCCACACCGTCATCCACACCCCAGCGCGAACCCCAAGAAATTTTTCCTGTCGCAAAATTTGCCGCAAGAAAAGAAGCGTATAGATTGTCGCTATCCCACGCAAAACGGATCAGCGCAGAAGAAAATCCGCTTTGACTGCCGTCTGCCAATCGGTCAATGTGCACAAAATCTCCATTCCACTCTCCTTCTGAGAACTTGCCGTCAATCACCGGCCTTTTAACCGCGCCAATCGCCTCAACGGGAGCGCGGCGTGACTGGGGCACTCGCGGCGGATTCCACTCAAATGGCGCAGATCTGCCGTTGAAAACGATGTTATCTTTCCAGTCAGGCACACCGTCAAGCCATACGGTTTCAAGTTTTCCGCCGCAGAAAATCCGATTACCGGTGAACGCGCAGCCAACACTGCGCTCGAAGGATATGCGCATATCACCCTTCTCGTTGACAAGAGTATTGTTTCTGACGGTGATTGCGGCAGACATGTGATTGTGGATCGGCACCACCATGCCCTCGGCATAATTACCCTCAACCAATGTATTGCGCGAGCTTTCGTCGGCGTAATAAGCGTGAACACCGAGACTGTTGCCACTGGCGAGAATATCTTTAACGACATTTCCTCGTATCACGCCATTGACAAAAAGCCCATAGACGGCAGCTCCATCGTGCAGCACCTGCATAACGCGATGAACAAAATTCGTCTCGACGCGATTGCGATCACCGAAGGCGATAATTCCGCTGTAGGGAACGTTTCTAACCTCATTCTCCGCAAGAACGACATCAACTCCGCTTACATAAATTCCGCACGACGAGCGATACACAAGCCCGACATCGCTTACCTGCGTGCGCCTGACGAGGGCGGACTTTCCTGTGGCGACATACATCGCACATGCGCCGCAGTAATTGAATAAGCAGCCATCAATCTCCACATCGCGGTAACCGATAATGCGCAGTCCCGCGCCGGCGGTATTCTTTATCGTAACATTACTTAATTTAAGACGTTCGACATTGCGGATGACAAGCGCGGCCGAAATATTATTGCCGGCGAAACCTGGTTTATCTCCGAAAGCGCCCGCAGCTCCTGAAAACACAATTCCTTCAATCTTTACATCGCACGCATCTTTTAGCACCATAACATTGCGCAGGGACGGGCGAATGAAATCCAACTTCTCCACATCCTCACCCGGCAGCGGCTGATAATAGATACGGCCCTCGCGCCGATCAAGAAACCAGCGCCCGCTCGCCATGCCTTCGCGGACATTGAAAAGCTCGTATTCAAACTTGTTTTGCGCTCCCATCGGCCAATCGGGAACCTCCTTAATCTTGATGACCTTCGCCTTGCGGTCGACGCTCTCAACGGTACAGAGCGAATCAGACCACGTGTGAAAAAGATGAATATCGACGCTGTCAAGATTCATTGAATCGGGGATATCTTTCGCATCATACGACATGACTCTATTTTCGTCATCGCTCGGCGGACGAGACCAGTGCCCCGCAAGATTAGGCAGAAGAAACGCGCCAAAACGGGATAAATGCTCAAAGCGATTCGTGCCTCCTGGCAAAATCGCATTCTCTACCCACTTCCCGTTCTTCACAAGCGCACGGAATAAGAGCGGTTTCCCGTCGCTACCCTTTACCTCGGCAGACCAAAATGGCGTCCCCTTGACACGGCTTAAGCCCGTCACCTTGACTCCACCGCAAAGCTCGACCGCGCCGGGACGCTCGGCACGGATAACAAGACCTGTCACCGCAGAAATCTCAAGCGGACGCTCTAAAAGATAGCGCCCCGATTTAATAACTATCTCTCGGGGCGCAGAGCCTTTAGCTGCCACCGCAAGCGCGGCAGCGAGTTCTTTCTCTGAGCCGACGCTCACCGTTGAACCTTGAGCAACTTGAACGGCCGTCAAAACAACACTGACGAATACAGATTTTATCAAGATAACTTTCTTCATTATTGCATCAATATGTTTAGAGCATCTTCACTTGAATGATTTTACCGCACAGAAATTTCAAACGGCCCAAGCGGCAAAGAAGCCTGGTTGTACATAACGCCCTTTGTGCGCTCTTTACCGAGATAGCGCGCTTTAACGGGCTTTTTCACCTTATCGCTTCTCAAGCTAAGTTGCGGCTTTTCAATAAGCCCGAACGTCCGCCAATCCTTGAACGTCTTGCCGTAATCGACCAGCTGCGCAGCTTCCCAAACGCCATCATCTCCAGCCACCTCGAACGGCGCATCAAGCTTCATATTCTCGTTATACACATACCAGGTTTTGACATGATCGAAAGTAACGGTCGCGACATCGCCTGAAACAGAAAGCGACTTGGCCGTCGGCGAGCAATCCTCAGGAATATCAAAGCCGTAGTCGCGCTTAAGAGCGTGAATTACAAGACGCTGCGCGACAGTCTCCTTGTCGTTCGGGTGAATGTCGTCGAAATTGCCCACGTCTGACGTTACAGCAATCGCCGCGTTGGGCTGCTCGCTGACGAACTTATCCTGCGCCATGCAGATACCCATCCAGTTATGCTTCCACGGGGCAAGCTGAGCAAAATAGAGTTTAAGATTAGGGTTCTCAAACACTTTCGACCACCCGTTGTAGAGCGCATGCATCTTGGCTGAATAAAGCTCGCTTTCGTCGGCGTTATGGCAGCCTTGATACCAGATAAATCCGCGCATCGCCATCGGCGCGTAATCCCACACCATCGCGTTAAAAAGCGCTGTCGGCTGCTGGAACGCAGCTCCAATCACTCCCTTGACACAATCTTTCGTCCAGTCCTTGCCAAACTTCGGCACGTAGTCGGCCGTTGCCTTGATCGACGCGTCACAGCCCTCATAACCCTCACGCGGCGTCCATGCGTCGATATTGGTGCCGCCGATTGAAGAGTCCACAATTCCAACAGGAACTCCAAGCGCGATATGAAGCTCTCTAGCGAAATACCATGCAACAGCAGACGGCAGCTTCCAATGGACCGAATTGACAGGCGCGATAAACGATGACGGTTCGAAACGACACCACTGAACTTTCAGTTTATTGCGACCGGGAGTTCCGTAAACGCGCGGCGTCTTCACGTAGCGCACGAGCGGCATACGCGTCATCGATGTCATCATAGCGCCCTTCCCGTCACGATAACGCGAATTAGCGTCATGCCATATCGGAGTTTCCATATTGCTTTGGCCGGAGGCAAACCACACTTCACCGACGAGAACGTCTTTTACCTCAACCGAGTCAACGACCGAATCAAAGAAGAAGCCGCTTTCCATCTCGCACACTTTCATCGTACGGCTTTCAGGCGACGCCTCCATTGCATCAAGATCGACGCGCCAAGAGCCATCCGCCCCGACGCTCGCCTTTTTCGCTTGCCCGGCAAATTCGACTTTAACTTCACGCGCCGCCTTACCGCACGACGAGACAATCTTGCCCCACACGGGCACCTTCATCCCGCGCTGCAGAACAACGCCGTCGGAGAAAGGAGCTCCCAATTCTATCGCGGCGAACGCCGCACACGCACCAAGAGCGAAACAGGCGGATGTAAATTCTTTTTTCATATTTTTATTTCCCTTTCATTACTTCCATCCCATATACGGAACGGAACTTTTTATTCGCCGTATAATATCATTATCCGGGCAGATAATCAATACTCATACCCTTAAGTCGCGTCAAGAAAGCGATCTTAACGATCTTCGATTTTCTTGATGGGCACAACAACAGTCTGTATCGTGTCAGGTCCGATGGTGAGCACGCCTTCCGAATCCATGAAATCAGAAGTTTTCTTCTCCGTCTGCATTTTCCAAAGAGGCGTCTCGGAAGGAATGTTATGATGATAGATAAGTTCCGGCTCGCATGAAACACTCCTTACGACAGCTGCACCTGCGAATTTCGCATTTACGAGCTTAATAGGAATTTTTTGTTCCTCAACAGTCGTATTGCACATAAGCATCGCAAGAGAAGTTTTTTCCGGATTGAGCGTTGACACCCATTCTACATTACCTTTAATGGGAGGAACATCCTTCCATTTTCCGCCGCGATTGAGAACTGAACGCTGAGCATGGGACGACCCGTAGAAAAGAGCGCTCGACCAGCATGACGCTTTATCTCCTTGCTTGCCAAGCGTGCCGTGTTCATGAATGATTGGATGTTTAACAAGCGCATCGGTATAAATCTTAAAAAGCGGTGCGGCAGGCCCCATCACATAACGCCTCTGCCCTGGCTTAACATCAGGATCGGGGTAAAAATTATAACCTTGCAGAGGATCAGACTGAAACATAAAGCCGCTTCTCCAACCCTCGCCTGGAAACGAACAGTTCATTGAGATATTCAGAGCGCCAGAAAGAGAACCTATGCAATGCAGATTTATTCCGTCAATATTCGGCTGGGTAAGGCAAGAGAGCATATAATGCGCCTTGAAAAGCGTTGAGGCGAACATCTGATGACAACGCCCATCTTCATCGGAGCGCTCTCTCCATTCGCTTATCCAAACGCGCTTGCCAGCAATCTGCGGATATATCTTCTCGAAATTTTTTATACGACCAAAGCCACTCTGACTGCAACCGTACGGAGCGTCTCCGCCGTAGAAATGATATATTACATGAGAGATATTGTGCAGCTGATTTGACATCGCCACAACAAACCGCCCTGACCATTGATTGAAACGGTTGATTTCAAACTCCCCTCCTCCTGCCATCATTTTCTTTTCGCCAAGACGCTTGCGCACGGCATCAAGATCCGGATCGCCCGCCCTGTATTCAGCTATCGGCATACCGATTTTCACATCCGGCCAGAGCTTTTTAATTTCAGGAATAATCTCGCACCAGCGCTCTGCATACTCTTCGGGATTGTTCCCGAAATAAGGCTCATTACCTAACTCAAGCCCCGCGACAACATCTTGATAACGATTCTTGATAATCCAGCGTATATACTCCAAAATAACGCGCTTTACAGTTTTTATGTCTCCTGTTCGTTTCTTGGCGCAGGCTTTGTCAGGCCAAGCGCCGTAATGCTCAAGAGTAAGAAGAACCTTAATTCCCATTTTTTTCCAAAGCGGCCAATACGATTTCGGATGAGCAAGATTCCCCGGCCCCGTCATTCCGTATTGCCATGTTTTTACGGCATCCCACTGTCTTAAGAACCTTGCACCGCAATTGCGCAAAGCATTTTCCGTATCCTTTATTCCCGCTCCGTACGCCCATGTTGAAAAAGGATCGTTATATAGTGAAATTTCCGTAAGACATCCAGCATACCCTAAATCGGGACCGCAAGTAGAATCGCGCTGGTCTTTAATCGGACTTTGATTGACATCAATCAAAATTGCCGTCACTGCGGCGAAAATGACATTAAAAATCATTTCAACCTCACAGTTGCCGATTGATATGAATAAGGCGGCACTTCAATGGTATATGGTTTGGGCATAGATTGGAAATACCCTGTAACACTATCGTGTGGAGGCTCAAAGGCGATTGTACGCCATTTTTTACCGCCGTCGGAAGAATAAACACGCCTGTATGTCGGCGTAAGAGGCTCTTTGCCCGACAATGTGAAAACGATCTTTTTAGTCCTCTTTGTATTGTTTCTTGTTAGAAAAACAAGGGTGGAATTTTTACCGTTCTTGCATACGCTCCAGGAAAAGAGTTTTTTCTCAAGCTCATTATGGGCAATCAGCAAAGGCGCTTGTTTGGCCCCAAGAAAAAGATACCGAGAAAACAATTTTTTGGCTTCACCGCTAATACCGCCGAGCGACGGCTTGAACGAAGAGCCTTGCTTATCGATATTTACATTTATTTCAATTACATCGACCGCATCATCCTGTAAAGATGCAAAAGACGGCGAAAACGAGAAAAGAGCTCCTGCCGAAATCAAAATAAATCTGCAATAAAAACGATATGACATTTTCATACTTTAAATATTTTTACCGCACCGAAACCGGCCAACCTTCCGACTATTTTGAAGACTTGAAGATATAAATTTTATTTTCTTCGCCTTTTAAAAGTCTTACTATATTTGAGCGATGCTTAATAATCACAAAAACACCAATGACGGCGATTATGATCTTTTCGACAAGAATCGCGGACGGAGGCCAAAACCATACAGTCACGGCAAGAAATGCCGCAGCAGAGCAGCTGCCCAAGGAAATGTAATTCGAGCAGGCAAAGAAAATCACAAAAACCAGAAACGCGATTCCGACAAGTGCCGGCATAAGCGCTACCAACATGCCGAAAGCCGTGGCAACACCCTTGCCGCCTTTAAACTTCATAAAGACGGTAAGCGTATGCCCGACTACACAAAAAAGCCCGACCGCAACAGGCAACCAATTCACCGAAGACGCAAAAATCTTAACGGCTACGACAGGTAAAAGACCTTTCAGGAAATCACAGAGAAACGCCAAAAGCCCCCACTTTTTCCCGACGGTGCGAAACACATTTGTCGCCCCGATGTTTTTTGAGCCGACAGTGCGAACGTCTACGCCGCGTGATTTGCCTATAAGAAACCCAAACGGCACAGAACCGACGAGATATGCGCCAATGAGCCAGAGTATTATCTCAATGTAATTATTCATTTGGATGATCCTTTCCTATGTATTCACATGGGGCTTTTCGTGCAAAAAGTCCCTGTATAAATTTTATGCCGTACCAGAGATGAGAGCAGAAGATTCCTACTGCCGTCATCACCCAGCTAACGGGATTGAAAGAGAAAGAGGATAAAAAGACAAGCGCGAAATAAAATGCCAAAAGAAAAACATAAGTAACGCAGATGTAATACGCCAACGAGCCAGGCAAAACCGTTATACTCGCGACAACGGGATAAAACGATATGTAGAGAACAAAAAGACTTGGAATAAAATAACTTAAATGAAGAGAGTTTGACGGATACTTGCGGCAGAAATACCCGCGATGAAAAGCATAACGCCCCAGCTGTCTTAAATGCGGCAAAAAGAGTGCTCGCCTATGGTGATAGACAACAACCCACGGATCGTAGACGATACGCCTGCCAGAGTCGATTATATCCTTGCAAAGAAGAGTATCTTCACCCGGCCAGAAATCCGCGCGATAAGCGCCTATTGAATCAAGAAGCGGCTTTCGGACAAACAGATTGCAGCTGGGATAATCGTCAACATCACGCCTGATGCCTCCGGCCTTATAACGGTAGCGGTAGTTGCCGCTGACAAGAATGTTATCATAGACACGCCCGCCAAGACGTTGAAAAGCCCGGTCTCCTGGAGGCGTAACCCCAGGGCCTCCCACCGCGCCGATTGACGGCTCGGAGAAAAACCTAACGGCATACTCTAGCCAATGCGCATCAGGATAGGCATCATCATCAATAAAAGCGACTATATCGCCGGACGAATCTTTAATGCCCATATTTCGCTTTTGTGCAGGGCGAACCTTGCCCGTAGGAATTATGCGGGCATTTGTTTTTTGCTTCAGATTCTCATCAAGGGTAAAATCAAAGTCAGGCAAAATTATCGTTTCAAAATTCCGCCACGTCTGTATAGCAATAGCTTCAAGGCACTCGTCAAGCATCCAGCTGCGATTGGGGCAGGCTATAACGATTGAAATCTTTGGCGTATACTCAAGTTTACGAGGAGCGCGCGAAGAGGCGTAATACTTCAAGACTTTTAAGCGGTAGAAAACAGCCGCCGAATCTTTTGCCATCTGATAGACGGTCTTCAGTTTCAAAGCCCCAAACTTGTCGCCAAAGCGAATGACAACCGGCGCCTCGACAATCTTCGCCCCTCTGCTGGCGGCTATGGATAAAAGTTCCAGGTCAAATGCGTACGTCTTAACCAACATTCGCGAAAGAGCCTCTTCAAGAACATCTCTCTTAAAAAGTTTCATGCCGGTTTGTGTGTCGGTCAGTTTAAGCCCGACAAAAAACCTGACTAAAGAAAAATAAACCCAACTGACAATACGCCTATGCCACGGATACTGCACCAAAGACCTCTTATGCCGCTTTGAGCCGACGACAACATCGGCATTGTGGCGAGACATTTCAAAAAAGAATTCGGCCGTCTGCTTCGGATTTATATCAAGATCTCCATCAAGCAGCAACACAAAATCTCCACTCGAAGCAGCGAACCCGGCCCTGAGAGCGGCTCCCTTGCCGCCGTTCATTTTCAAAAAGACTGGTTGTATTGAAACTGTATTAAACGATAAGCCCTTCAACGAACTGAGCTTCTGCGCGGTTTCATCAACGCTGCCGTCGTCTACAGGAATAATCTCTGTTCTTATTGCGTTTTTATCGAAAAGTTCGGCAGTTTTCTTTATATTCTCCACTACCGATTCTTCAAGATTAAAAATCGGCATTATGACGGAAAGACGCCCCTTTTTGAGCGTCTCCCGTACAAGCGACCATTTTTCCTCAGTCATTCTCATTATTCACTGCGAGAACTCTTTTCTTTCAGCCAAACAGCCCAAATTGCTACTTCATACAAAAGGCAAAGCGGAATGGCCATCATAAGCTGGCTCATAGGATCCGGCGGCGTAAGGAACATAGAAATGAAGAAACAGCAGACAATGGAGATACGGCGCTTTTCTTTCAAAGCCTTTGAAGAGACTATTCCGAACCAGCCGAGAACGAAGATTATGAGAGGCAGCTGAAAAACAAGACCAAATGCGATGATCGTTTTAAGAACGATAGAAATATAGCCTTCAATTCTGATCGTCGTAACAGGCAGGCCAACCCAGGAATTTATCGTCTGAAAAGCAGATACGACGACAGGAAGCGTTTTAGCGTAAGCTACGCCGACGCCAACAAGAAAGAAACCCGTGCCAAAAAGAAGAATCGATAGCAATATGACCTTCTCGCGTTTTGTTAGCGCAGGAAAAATGAATCGCAAAAGCGCGTACACGATAAAAGGAAAAGCGATGGCTGTTCCGCCCCAAAGAGAGATTGACATCGCCGTCGTAAAACCGCTTGTAAGATCAAGCCCCTGAAGCATATCCTCACTGGCTGCGGCAGGACTTTTAAGCCATGTCAAAATGTAAGGAGAAGCAACTGCCGCTATTATCGCGCAAATCGTCCACGCCACGGCTCCAAAAATGAGCATATCCCTTAGCGCCATAAGATGTTCTAAGAGCGGGCGCGGCGGATCGTTGCGCTCATCCATATTATCAAGAAGCTTTATCGCCATTGTCGTCTTTTTTCAAAGCGTCCTGCGAAACATCGCCTTCTTCTGCAGAAGAATACTCGCCCATATCGTGATTATACTCTGCATTGTCCGGCGAATCATCGAGGTTTTCATACCCGGGAAACTCGTTTTCATTATCAGATTCGACAGTAAACGCCTCTTTAGCTTCAGATGCAGTTTCATTCACAAACTTGTCGAATTCCGTATCCATATCCATGAGCTGGCGCTTAAAACTTTCAGCCGCTCTGCGAAATCTGGAATAATAAGCGCCTATCTTGCGGGCTGTGGAAGGCAAATTCTTAGGCCCCACCACAACTAACACAACGGCGAGCAGAACGAACCACTCGCCGAAACCGACGCTATCAAATATAACAGCTAAGGTCATCTATGAAAATTACTTCTGGTAAATCGCAAATTCACCGCGACGGTTAAGCGCCCAAGCAGATTCATCGTTACCGGTAGCGGCAGGCTTCTCCTCGCCATAGCTGCGAGTCTGAATGCGATCAGCGGCAATACCGCTTTGAACGAGATAATTGCGAAGAATGATCGCACGATTTTCGCCAAGCGACATATTGTACTCGTTGGAGCCGCGCTCGTCGCAGTTTCCTTCGACCACTACAACGCGATCAGACTTAGAATTGAGGTGCTGGACTACGGCGTCAATCTTGCCGAGCTCGCCCTGAGGAACTACGGTAGAGTCAAAACCGAAATACACAGGAGCGAAATCAACATCGGTGCAGCGAGTATAAAGATCTTCGAACTTACCTTCGCTGGCGCCAGAGATAAGACCTTCCTGCGAAGAAATGTCGCTGCCAGAAGAAATATCCTGGCCTAAAGCCGCATCATCACCGCCAGCACCTTTGGCAGCCTTGTCATACTTACAGCCAGCTACGCAAAGAGCAAGCGCGAAAACAGTCATCATTGTTGAAAACTTCATAATGTATCTCCTTAATTGTGAAATTAGTTGCGGATATAATACCAAAATTTCACCGATTCTTCAACTGCGCAGCGTAATCGGATAATCGCCCGCGATTCATCAACAGCTAACCGTTAGCCGATATCCACTCTTCACCTAATCCCTACACCTAAAACCTAAACCTTCTAAACCTCCTAAACTTTCTAAACCTCCTAAACCTCCATTCTAACATTCAACCACTCTGCTAGCGACGTTCGCCTTTGTCTTACAACATTAGTCTCGATCGCCCTGCTTACCGCATAAGGAACTCCTATAAGAAGCACTAACTTTCGCGCGCGCGTAATCGCCGTATAAAGAAGATTTCTCTGCAGCATCATGTAATGCTGCGTATGCATGATGACTATTACGGCTGGATATTCGCTTCCTTGCGATTTATGGATTGTCGTAGCATACGCCAAGGTAAGTTCATCAAGTTCCGAACCATCGTATTTTACCGGTCGCCCATCGAAATTTACGACGATTGAGCGCTCAGACGCACTTACGGCCTTTATAAAACCTACATCGCCGTTATAAACTTCTTTATCATAGTTGTTTCTAAGCTGCATTACCCTGTCGCCGGTACGAAAGACGTACGCGCCCTTCGTAACGGAATCTCCGTGCGGGTTAATCGCCTTTTGTATCTCCAAATTGATATTATCCGTGCCCAATGTGTTTTTGCGCATGGGAGAGAGTATTTGCACATCTTCCAATGGGTTCATGCCGAACTTTCTCGGAATACGGTCCGTCATAAATTCAATGGCGCGAGAAAGACACACTTGCGGATCTTCGGCTCTGATGAAATAAAAATCGCTTTCTCCAGGTCTCGACTCCAAAGGCTCGCCGGCATTGACATGGTGGGCGTTTTTAACTATCAGCCCGCTCGTATCCTGCCTAAAAATCACATCAAGCCGCGTAGAGGCGACAACGCCAGATTTAATCAGATCTCCTAGAACATTCCCCGCACCGACGCTGGGCAGCTGATCCGTATCCCCGACCCAGACAACGCACGCTTCATCAGGAATAGCCGAAAGAAGCTCAGAGGCAAGGCGGACATCTATCATAGACGTCTCATCAAATATGAAAACATCGGAAAGAATGGGATTTTCTGAATCATGGACAAAGCGGTTTGTTACGGGATTGAGCTTTAAAAGTTTATGTATAGTCTGAGCCTGCACGCCGACAGATTCCGTCATCCGCTTGGCGGCCCGCCCCGTAGGTGCCGCGAGAGTTACGGTAAGGTTTTTTCTACGGTAAATATCAACGAGCGCTTTTACGATCGTCGTCTTGCCCACACCGGGTCCGCCGGTTATGATGGAGAATTTGTTTTCAAGCGATCCTTTCAGGGCCATTGTTTGCGTTGAGGCCAAAGTGAAACCGACTTGCTTTTCCCACCAGGTTATGGCCTTTTGCGCATCTATCGGTGAAAACAACGGTGGCGTTTTTATGATTTTGATCACCCTCTCGGCGACTCTTCGCTCGCTGCGGTAATATGTCTTAAGATATATGCGCCTTGGGGAGCTGTCATCTGCGATAACGCGCGAACTTTTAAGTTCATCCTCCAAAGCCTCTGACAGAATCTCGACAGGAATCCCCGTCAATTCATTGGCGTGCATCAAAAGTTCGTTTTCATACGTCCAGCAATGCCCAGCCTCATCAGCCTCGGTCTCAAGCGTATGCGCTATGGAAGCTCGCGCTCTCAGCGGCGAATCTTCGGGTATCCCCGTTGACAAAGCTATCTTGTCCGCTGTAGCAAACCCGATTCCCCATATTTCACGACAGAGCCTATATGGATCGGCCTTTATTATGGCGATCGCATCCGGCCCGTAACGCTTTACGATCTTCGTCATTCGTGAAATTGAAATACCGTAAGTCTGCCCGAAGATCAGATTTTCGCGATGCGTTTCATTCGCATGCCAGCTTTTGCGTATCTGCGCGATTTTTGCTTTGCCGAGTTTAGGCACTTCACTAAGCCGCTGCGACTGCCGAGACAAAACCGTCATTGTCTCTTCTCCGAACGTCTCGACTATGCGCTTGGCAAGAACTGGCCCTATCCCCTTGATAAGGCCGGAAGCGAGATATCTTTCTATTCCCTTAAGCGAACGCGGCGCGATACAGGTAAGACTTTCGGCTTTAAATTGACGGCCGTGCGTTTTATCGTTGACCCACTCGCCGATGGCCTTGACTTCCTCCCCTTCCCACACGGCCTGAGCCTTACCGACAACGGTTATCTCGGGGTTTTTCATAAGCTCGAAATCGGACGGTATCTCGACGCGCAATACGGTATAACCGTTGTCCTGATTATGATAGACGACCGAACGGATCGTCCCCTCGACCATATCTCGACCTTCAGACATGCCGTTTCAACCGATAATAGACTTTACTTTCGCCAAAGCCATGGCTCTATGCGAAATCGCGTTTTTTTCTTCGCTTGACAGCTGCGCAAAAGATACGTCACGACCTTCGGGCCTGAAAATCGGATCATACCCGAAACCGTCAGTACCTGCTGGCTCCAAGAGTATCTCGCCTCTGCACTCGCCTTCCACAACCGTTTCTGCGCCATCGGGTGAAACAAGAGCGCATGATGTGACGAACCTGGCGCGCCTATCGCTTACGCCCTGCAGATTTTTCAGCAGCAACGCGTTATTCGCAGGCGTATCGCCATGGCGACCCGCGTAACGAGCGCTTCGCACTCCAGGCTCTCCGCCTAAAGCGAACACTTCAAGCCCCGAGTCATCGGCCATACACCAATCCCCCTTGTGGCGAGAGGCTATTGCTCGCACTTTGATAAGCGCGTTGCCTGAAAAATCAGGCGCATTCTCCTCCACCCCCTCTGGGTCGTCGGGAAGAATCTCAAAGCCCGTAAGGATAGCTGCTATCTCCGAAAGCTTATGTTTGTTCTGCGTAGCTACAAATATCTTTTTCATACGATCAATTATGTACTGTTGTTCTTAGATTGTCAATCCTTCGCCTAATCTCATTCGTGAGAGCTATGGCCTGAGGGCGAAGAGCGCGAGCATTATCGGGCACATGACTGGTGGGAGAATCAACCCTGAAGGAATATACGACCCTCTTTTCGCCCATATCCCACGGCTTTTGATTCTTTGATAGAATCGTACGCGAAACGTTTATCCCAAGACACACCAATGAAGATGACGTGCGCAAAAGAAGTTGCGCGATACCACGGTGAAATTCCTGCATCTGTCCTGTTGGAGCGGAGCGCGTGCCTTCGGGGAAAACAAGAACGTTCCAACCGTCATTCAAATACGGCACAACCGCATCTACAAGCCGCTCATCCACCGGTAACGACGTATGGCGAACTATGGCGGACAAGAACGGATTTTTCAAAAGCGCGGCTTTGGCAACATACAATGTTCGGGGAAACAATGCCGTTACTAGAACAACATCAATCAAAGAAGGATGGTTCGCGGCGATAATGCAGCCTCTAAGGTTATTTATCTTACATGGGAATTCAACGCCTATAATTCCGAGCGCTTTAAAGAGCCAGACCAGCATCACCCAAAGATTGCGGACTATCGGCTGACAAAGTCTTGGCGAGCGCAAGACGATCATCAACGGAGAAACAAGAAGTCCGCCGAGAGCGAAAAACGCGAAAAGGACAAGCGCGACCGCAGAGCGGTAAATCATCACCGCTCTTCGCATGCGGCATCCTTTATAGTAATCCACCGTCCGTCAAGAGACGTTTTGGCTCCTGAAATAAAATCGCAAAGATCGGTAAACGTCACGGACTTTCTTGAAGGATCTCCGCCGGTGACAACAAGTTTTCGCCCGGAAGGATCGTCATCAAAGAAAAGTGAAGCACCGTAACCTCCACCCGTCTCCTCGGCATAGACAAACATACGCGCTCCGGAATCGCCGAGAATCTCCAAAAGACCGCACTCGATGGAGTCTTCCCCTGCGGCAACGGCCGTGTACGGCGCACGATTTTTGGTATAAACGCTCCAAAGCCCGGGAGCCGCGTTATAGACCGACGCGCTGAAGCGATGCGGTGAGACGGTTGCCTCTTCATGAAACTCATCCACAAGACGGCGCGTTAACGAATCTTCACCGTCACGCGACGAAAAAACAGTGCTTGCGGCGGGATTTTTTTCAACAGCTTTCGCCAGATGGAAATAAATCTTCTGAAGCGCGGACAATCGCCTGAGCATCAAAGGCGGCACAAACTTCACATCCAAACTCTCAGCGCTTTTTAAAACAGCGCATGCCGATAATGTCAGATAACGTTTCATGCTCTGCGCAGAATAAGAGAAGTGTTGACACCGCCGAAAGCAAAATTGTTGGACATCGCAAATTCCGTATCGATAACTCTGCCAGAACCCCTGATAAAATCAAGACCTTCTATCCGGGGATCAACCTCGTCGAGATTTAGATTGGGCGCATACCAGCCGTTGCGCAGCATCTCAATTGTCATAGCCGCCTCTATCGCTCCGCAAGCGCCGAGAGTATGGCCTGTATAATTCTTTATCGTGCTTATCGGCACGCTCGTCTCTCCGAAGACACTCTTAAGCGCTTCACATTCCGTGATATCCCCAAGCTCGGTAGCCGTACCGTGGGCGTTTACATAACCGATGTCACTTGGCGAAAGTTCAGCGTCCTCAAGCGCCAACATAATTGCCCGAGCCTGCGTCACCGCGCTTGGCTGGGTTACATGACGGCCGTCCGTATTTGTTCCGAAACCAGCGATTTCCGCAATGATGGTCGCGCCTCTTTGAAGAGCGTGTTCTCTTTCTTCGAGAATGAGAGTGGCCGCTCCATCGCCGACGACAAGCCCGTCTCTGTTTTTGTCAAAGGCCCTCGGTGTCGTGTCCGCCCTGTCGTTCCGGCGAGACGTCGCAAAAAGCGTATCGAAAACGGCGACTTGTGTAGCGCTAAACTCTTCAGCGCCTCCGGCGATCATCATATCCTGCCGTCCCCAAGCTATAGCCTCATACGCCTCTCCTATGGCTAGAGACCCTGACGTGCAGGCAGTTCCGGTAGGAAGGAGTCTGCCAGTCGTACCAAAATGAACTGACAGATTTACGGCACACGTCTGGGACATCATCTTGATGTACGTAGCGCTCGTAACGTTCTTTATTTCCCGATCCATAAGCACGCTGTAAAAATCAGCGTTGGCGTCAACTCCGCCAGAACACGAGCCGTACGCTACACCCAGCCGTCCACCTTTAACGACAGGATCATCGTAAAGACCCGCCTGGCGAAGAGCTTCTTCTGTGGCGAAAAGAGCCATCATGGAAACAGGACTCATGGTGCGAACAACTTTACGCGTATATTCGCTCGGACGAACAAATTTAGAAGGCGCCCAAAGACAAGTCTGAAGCCCTTTGTACTCAGAGAGCTCCAACGAGGCTTCTACGCAATTTTCGAGCGTTTTCAATCTCTCGTAGGCGGAAGAAATAGAGTGTCCGAGAGAACTGACGATACCCATACCTGTTACGACGACGCGACGCATTAGAACATCCCTCCGTTTACCTGAATGACCTGACGTGTAATATATGAAGCTTCTTCCGAAAGAAGAAAACGAACTACTGCAGAAACTTCCTCAACCTTGCCGAAGCGTTGCATTGGAATCGCCTTCATAACCTCCTGGGCGAATATCCCTTCTATCATTTCCGTTTCAATGACGCCGGGGGCTACGCAGTTGACCGTTATCTTTCTCTTCGCAAGTTCCACCGCAAGCGCCTTGCAAGCCCCGATAAGGCCTGCT
Organism: Kiritimatiellia bacterium; assembly: GCA_904502135.1. Taxonomy (GTDB): domain Bacteria; phylum Verrucomicrobiota; class Kiritimatiellia; order RFP12; family UBA1067; genus UBA1067. The sequence goes on along the minus strand of CAJGDE010000002.1, from coordinate 14,657 downwards.
TTCGCCGCGGAATAATTTGTCTGACCGCGATTGCCGATCACCCCTGAGATCGACGATATCGCCACTATCCGCCCTTTTGCTCGCGCTTGAACCATCGGCAGAACAAGAGGCTTTAAAACATTGTAAAAACCGTCGAGATCAGTTCTGATGACGCGATCCCACTGATCGCCCTCCATCCCGGGGAATGGCGCGTCATCGGCTATGCCCGCGTTCAAGACGACCGCGTAGGGAGCTCCGTTTTCCGCCACCCAAGAAGAAAGTTCTTTTTCGGCAATGGCTCTGTCTGCGATATCGAACTGCAAAATATCGCCCGTAAGCCCCAAGGCCCGCAATTCTTGAGCGACAGCCTCGGCCGCATCTTTATTTTTAACACAATGCAATACCGGATCGTAACCGTTGCGCGCAAGATCGAGAGCTACAGCTTTGCCTATGCCTCGACTCGAACCTGTGACAATCACTCGTTTCATGAAAATGCCTCCAAACTTTCTTTTGTAACATCGCCTTCCGGTTGAAAAGCCGTCATTTGCGCGGCGGCCACCTCTTCGCCATCCGATGAATAAACCTTGCAATCAAAGGATCCGAAAGACTCGTCTTGATATGTACACTTAGCTGTTATGCGATAACGCTCGCCGTTTTTGAAATAAGGTATTTTTATTTCGAGCTTTCGCGAGCCGAGAACAAAACCAAGTTTCGGCGAAAGATTGCGACTGCGCCGCAAAAATCCGACGCATAACGCCATCGACTGCGCCATGTATTCCAAAACTACGCAGCCCGGCACACCCGAGTTCTCGGATAGATAAAACGGCGAATCAGGCGAAATATCAACCCATGTTTCCACTTCGTCAGGTGAAGACGGATTTTTATAGCCCGACAATAAAATCATCGGATGTGCCTGCGGCAATAAGTTCGCTAAACTGTCAAATTCGCTCATTTCAACGCATTATACTATATTTCATTGCCAAAATACAACTTCATGCCCCACCTTATATCGGCTCTTTAAGCGCAAGGAGCGAGCGGGAATGCGCATGGCATATCGCAAGACCCAATGCGTCCGCCGCATCATTCTGCGGAAGCGTCTCCAAAGACAAAAGCATTTTAACCATTCGCTGAATCTGCTCTTTTTCCGCCATCGCGTTTCCGGTAACGGCGCGCTTCATCTGACGAGGCTCATATTCATAAATCGGTATGGATTTGTCGGCGGCGGCCACGATAACGGCTCCGCGCGCCTGCCCGAGAAGCAGCATAGAACAGGCATTTTTCGCGTATATCACCGATTCTATGGAAAGCACATCGGGCTTATACTCTTCAATCAGCTCAAGAATGCGAGAATGTATCGCCTTTAAGCACTGCGATACTGGAAGTTTCGGAGAATTTTTTATATTCCCGAAATCAATCGCCCTCATTCGGGAGCCTTCAACGCAAAGAACCCCATAACCGGTCGATCTTAAAGAAGTGTCTACTCCGAGAATAAGCATCAAATACCTTCGGGAAAAAGTTTTTCAAGAATCATTTCAGCGGGCGTTTTCGCACTCTTTGAATTGTTGCAATCCTTGCAGCAAGGAACACAATTGCCTTTGGTGGAACATCCGCCGCGACCAACGGGAATAACATGATCAAGCGTAAGATTCTCGGGCCCCACGTTTCTGCCGCAGTAGTGACATACGCCAGAAGATATTTTCGCCTTCCACCAATCAGTCTTTCGCAACTGCTTGGCTTTTTCTCTCTCGCGCCGAGAATGAATCTTGTCAGCTTCAAAAAAAATGTCAGACATCGCCTTAATTAAACCAACTTGCCGTCCGAAAGAGTAAGAATCCTATCACATATGGCCGCAGCTTCCGGAGAGTGAGTTACCATGACAAGCGCAACATCGTCGCCCTCTGAAAGTTTCTGCAGCATCTTCAAAATTTCAGCGCCAGTCATCGCATCGAGATTTCCCGTCGGTTCATCAGCCAAAACAACCTCGGGGTTTGTTATTAAAGCCCGTGCAAGAGCGACCCTTTGCATCTCTCCGCCCGAAAGCTCAGCGGGAAGATGCTCCACCCTGCCGCCAAGACCGACTTTTTCAATGAGCTTTTTAGCCCTCTGAGAAGTCTCCTGCCTATACATGGGATTAGACCATGACGCAAGAGCCATTGCAGGCAAAAGCACATTTTCAAGAACGGTCAATTCAGGCATCAAATGATACTGCTGAAAGACAAAGCCTATTTTCTTCGGCTTGGTCACAGTGCCGCTAGACTGCTTTTCAAGGCCTCCTAAAATATTAAGAAGCGTAGACTTGCCTGCCCCGGATCTGCCAACAATAGCCACTTTCTCGCCCGGCTTTACCGAAAAATTGACGCCCTTCAAAACCTCTATAGGCTTTTGCCTTGGAAGTTTGAATCGTTTCTTTATATCAATCGCTCCGAGTACAACCATATTGAAGAAGTTACTTTTATTGGTTAAGAGCCTTCACGGGGTCTTTGACGGCGGCGGCAAGGGCAGGAACAGCTGAAGCGAGAAGTCCAAAGATGAAAACCGAACCCACTACCCAGAAAATATCAGAAACGACAAGCCTATGAGGTATGGAAGCTAAACCATACACCGCCTCCGGGAAGACCTCAAGGCCCATCTTTGCGAGATATTCAACAATGTTCTGCAAATTGGACAAAACCGCCCAGCTCGCCAAAAGCCCTAAAACGATTCCAACAGTACATTGCATCATCCCATGAACGATAAATACCGACATTATCTTGGTTTTTGAAAAACCTAAAGCCTTCAGAAGCCCTATCTCGGGAGTTTTTTGAACCGTCAAGACGAGCAACGTATTCATCACGCAGAAAACAGCTACAAGCGAAATGAGAGAGAGCAAAAGCGCAGTCATGTTTTTTTCTACAGCCAATGCATTGAAAATCTCGCGGTCGGCTTCGCGCCACGATATTGAACGCAGTCCCGTCGCGTTTGCTTCATTGACAATGGCGGCGAATCGGTCTTTGTCTGTAGGACAATCGGTTTTGACATGTATCGCGAAAACGCCTTTTTCAATCCCCATGAGATCTCTTACGTTCGCTAGGGACGCTACGACATATCCGGAATCATAATCATGCTGACCGCATTGGAAAATTCCGACCACCTTCCATTTGACCGGTAAAAATATTTCATCCTTATCTACAAGCGTTTTGGGAGAATACACCGTCACCTCATCACCGACCCAAACACCCAAAGTTCGCGCTACATGCACACCTAACACGATGCTGTCGCCCTCTAAATTGAAATCGCCCGCTTTTGGATGACCGATTTTATATGCCTTCGTAAAATCATCACCGTCAACGCCGATAATGACAGGAGCCGACACCCTACCCTTATTCGCCAGGAGGATTCGCGTATCAATCTCGGGAGTGACACAGGTTACCCCCGGAACTTTTACGATCTTTTTGACGATTTCGTCTTCCCCCGAAATAACATTGCCATAATACGGCACAAGCGATATATGAGGTTTGAAATCAAGTATTTTCTCTTCCCAGATATCGCCAAAACCCGTCATGACTGATCTTACGATTATAACAACGGCAACACCCAGCATAACGCCGATTATAGACACCAGCGTTATAACCGAAGCGACGGAACGCTTCGGTTTAAGATACTTAAAAGCCAGAAAGAAAGGAAAATTCATCAGATATCAACTTCGATATCGACCTCATCCTTGGCGGCTTTTTGAGCCTTAGGCTGAGATACCTCGGCATCATCGTGATTTTCCACCTTGCCTGCCTTCGTCTGAGTTGTAGGCAAGTAGCGATAATAAACCATGAGCTGAAGAGCGACAAGGGCTGTTCCCATATAAGAGTTGTGATATCCACCCTTCCAGTAGCCGATTTGCTTGGGCTTTCCGTCAACACCTTCAATCGTCTCTTCAAGAGTGATTATCGAAGGCGGATAGAGCGCTTTCATCGCGGCATTCCATTCGACCCATGTCTTCTTGTTTGCAGCGGTAGCCCCTTCGCACATACCGGCCTGATACTTGCACTGAGCGGCATAGTAGCAATAGTATTGAGGCGCGGAACCCGGCAGCTCTCCTTGAGGTTTCGCAGACTTGGCGACAGCCTGAAAACCGGGCTTCCAGTTGCGCATGAAGTCAAGAGCCTCGGTCACTTCACTTTGATTCGCGTAGCCTAATAACTGCATGCAAAGACATCCCGTCGCCGTAAGCCCTGTAGGACCGCCGCCTGCCGTATAGTTAAAGCCGCCTCTTCTGAAGTTGCGCGTTTTAAGACAGCGGATGGCTTTCTTGATACATTCATCAAGCCCTTTGGGATGAAGACCTGCCATCTTACCGGCCTTAAGCGCCTGAATTGCCCAGCCGCCATAAGACAAATCGTCACGGGTTGAAGCCTTGTTCAGTTTATAATCCCATCCGCCGGTGGGGGACTGATTATCGACTATGCGTTGCAGAGCTTTTTCAGCCGCCTCCTTACAGACGGGATTTTTGGTCATACCGTAAGCCTCACAAAGCGCGTACGTTGCGATAAGCGTTGTGTATTCATGACCATCTATCTTGTTAAAAGTAACCTTCCCGTTTTTTATCACCTGAGAATCTATCAAGAACTGCATAGCTTTCATCACCGTCTCACCAAACTCTTCGGAGGCCGGAGTTTCGCCATGAGCAAGATACGCCAAAATGATAAGCGACGTATCGGCGATCGACACCCATGAACCGTCTTTATTCTGCTTTTTCTTAAACCACCTCAACGCCTTCATGACAGCGGCTTCAGTATTTTTATCGCCATATCCAGCGCCGCCGTTTGTGTATTTACCGATAGAACCTGGAGTTCTTGAACCGGTCATAGAACGCATAGTGACGGGAGATTTGATGATAGCTACAGAATCTTGAGTTGCCGGCTTTACGCTGACAGGCTCATTCACAGGCGTAGCCTGCGGCACAACGACGTCCGTTACAGGGCCTACAACAGGCGTATCTACTACTACTTCGACAGTCTCATCAACAGGCTCAGGCTCAATTTCCTCGGGAGGAGTTTCGTCCTCAAGAGGCGCTTCATCCTCAACGGCTTTGGCAATATCTATTTGAATCGTCTCTTTTGTCTGACCGGTAATAGCGGTAACGACAATAAGAGTTATTACACCCAATGTCGGCAAAAGAACAGCTAAAAGCGGAGCAACGAGGCGCTGAAGTTCTGTTCGTGCAAGTTTATACTCGGCAGAACTGCGGGGCATAGAAAGCCCCTGAAACATTTCTTTCATCCGCCGAAAGAAGCCCTTTTCCTCAAAGCGCTCGTTAATCTCGGCTTGATGCTGCTGAAATATTTCCTCTGCTGTAAGTTCTTCTTCTAACAGCTCTTCGCCTTCAAGCGTTTCTTCCATTTCCATAACTTCGCTCATAGTTTCTCCTCCGTTCTGATCTTCACCGATTCCATCACATTACATTGTAAAGATACTGACGCTGAAAAGTTGGTTTCGATAGCAAACGTCAAGAACGTCAACGAGAGCCTTATGCGGACTGTCTTCTGAACATCTAATGACGATTGGAGTCTTCTTGGATGTACGTGAAACCTCCTTTAAGTTTCTGTCAAGTTCTTTAAGTTTTATTGGCGCCTTATTGTAAACGAGAGCGCCGTTCGCGTCGCGCCCCTTTCCGACTTCAATGGTTACAGTCGTATCTTGTTCAGATGACGCCGCGCCAGAGGACGGAGCCGGGCGATTGGCGTTCAACTTTGAAAAAAGATCTTCCTGTTTGATTGTAACAACGAAGAAAATAATCAACTCAAATACAACGTCAATCATTGGCGTCATATCGAGGGCGGGATTCTCCTGCTCTTTTCTCGCCATTTTACTTACTCCTCCTCTTCAAAGCCGCTAAGCGCTTGCGCCCGGGAGCTCCAGGCTTGGATGTTCTATCCTCGCCTACGGCCATAAAGGAAATTTTCCATAGTCCTGCCGCCGTGCAAGCGTTCATCACTTTAGCAACTGCCGCATGCGGCACTTGGAAGTCTGCGCGAATCATCACGGGAAACTCGCCGACCTTGCGCATACGTTCTTTGACTCGGCGAGAAATCTCATCGGGCGTGATTTCTCTATCACCCATGGAAATTCTCGCCTTGCCGCGGTTAGGCCCCTTCTGCACGAGGCCTATGTCAATCTGCATGTGCGTCGGGGGTAACTCCTCCGGCACGAGCACGATTCCATGCTGCCCGTCTTCGAGTTCGATCGTCTCATCTTTCTTCTGCGCCTCAACAAGCGTTACAACGAAAAAGATGATGAGCTCGAACACGACGTCGATCATCGGCGTCATGTCGAGAGCGGGATTTTCTTGCGCCTTTTTGGCCATAATCTTAAGCCTGTACCTCTTCCATCGGCATTTCGCCGTCACCTTCAACCGCGACGTTTCTAAGACCGTTCAAGATCTCCATCGTCATCGCCATCATTTTGAGAATAAGTCTGTTGGCTTTATTGCGAAGCGAATAGAAAACCGTAATTGACGGAATTGAAACGATAAGACCGCCAGCCGTCGTCCAAAGCGCCTGACCAATCGAGTTAGCGAGCGCCGCAGCATCGCCGGCACCACCGGAAGCAAGCGCTTGGAACGTCAAAATCATACCTTGCACCGTACCGAGAAGGCCAAGGGAAGGTCCTAAGTTTCCGCAAACGGAAATCCAGTTGAGACGCTGCTGGATTTTCTCCTGTTCGAGATCGGAGGCTGCGTTGACTGCTTCCTGTATCGCCTCAAAACCCTCCTCAATGTGCTGGAACGCAGCCATGACGATAGAAGCCATCGCGGAAGGATTCTGCTGACAAACCTCCATGGCTTTTACCACATCACCCTCGGCCATCGCGGCCTGAACACCATCCATAAGACGCTTAGGAATGAGTTTATCGGGCTTGATGAGAATTGAAGAGTCGATTGAAAAATAAATTGCCATTGCGCCGTCACCGAAAAGCGCAAACCACAAAAGCATACCTACTATACCAGAGCCGAAAACGATTTCATAAAAGCCGCCGCTGGATTTGGTCGTCTGCGCTGCGTTATCTGAAACAACATTGCCGTTTGCGTCCGTCAACTCCTGTCCAAAAGACTGCATAGCCGCCATGGGAGCTACACAAGTACCGACCAACACTGCGGCCGCCAACATTGATTTTCTGAGTTTATTCATTTTATTATCTGCCTTTCTAAGTGATATAATAAATTAGTATTAAAGAGCTTTAGCCTGCGATTTAAGTTTTTCGGCGCGAGCCGTCTGCCCAAGCTTCTCAAAGCAGGAAGCCGCCTTGAGCATCGCCTCGGAGCGTTCGCGGACGCACTCTTCGTCGTTGTACATGAGCGCTACTCTGAGATATGCGTCGCGAAGAGCTTCCTTAAGCTTGTCGGGAGCGCCGTTGGCGGCGGCGATGATGATGTCGCCGCGCATGACAAGAGCCGCGGCCGAAGCCTGTCGGCTGCCGCTTGAGGCGGCCTTATTGAGAAGACCTTGAAGTTTCTCTGTTTTTCCAAGTCTCATGAGTGCCTGCCAATAAGCGGAAGCAAGCTCACCCGACCACGCCGCTGCCTTGTCTTCCGAAATGATCTTTTCGCAGACTTCCAAAGCTTTCTGAGGCTGATCGGCGGAAATATACGCCATAGCAAGATAACGCCCGGCGGGTTTATCCCACTGAAGCATCCGGTAGTCGCTAACTATTTTTGACAAAACCGATATGGCCATAGCCCCTTGATTGGCTTCAACCTGCTGAACGGCTCTGTCATATCCCGCGGGCTTAGGAAGCTCGAGCGAAACCACATCTGCAAGATTGCGCTCAAGGTCTACCATCGTAGTTCCCTTCTTTACGGAAATAATGTACTGCTTTGTTCTGGCGCGCCACTTTATGTCGCCCTTAAGAGTTTCTGATTCTGTCGTTAGAACTCCTGGAAGCGCCCATAATTCAACTGAGGCAAGAGCTGCCAGTGCAACTATCAATGGTTTTGTCATTCTTTATTCTCCTTCTTGGGAAACCGGTTTTTCCGACGGCAAATCTGCCTTGGCTTTGTTTATACAGTTGGCAATCAGTGTTTTTGATTTGCCCTCAGGGAAGAGCTTCATATACTCTTCACCATACTTGATAACTCTGTCCGCCTGCTGCGCGCCCATAAGACTGAACAACGGTATCATAGACGAATAAGCTCTTTCGAGGTTGGCCACTTCTCCGCTCTCCCATTTGTCGATCGGACGCTCCTCTGTAATGGGATGGCTCTGAAGGAATACCTGGAATGTCGAAGCCGCACGGCCGCAGGTCTCCAAAGCCTCTTCCTTAAGCCCCATCGATTCTTCGGCCTTCATACGATCTACAAGAACGTCGCCTGAAAGAAGCTCAAGGGAATCCTGCTCCCAGCGAGGCTTCTTGCCCCAATACTGACGGACCTTTCTCAAGGCTTTGATAGCATCGCCGAAATACTGGCCTCTCAACTTCTTGTCTTTCTCGACTCTGCCCTGTTCACTCGCCACTTCAACAAGCATGAAATTGGCGTCAGCGGCGATAGCCAGACGCGACATCTTTTCATCCGCCAGGAAGAGGTCTAAAGATTCTCTCGCCTGAGCGTAAGAGCCTTCTTTCCAGGCGCACTTCGCCTGACCGAGACGCGAGCGGGCGACAGTAGTGATTGAATTTGTGCCTGCTAAGCGTATAGCTTTTTCAAACGCCTGGTTTGCGAGATCCCAGCTCTTCGCCTGAATAAGAGCCTCGCCTGCATTAAGGAATTGATATGCGGAATACGAGCCGTCCGTACGGAGCATCTCGGCATAAATCTGAGTGCCCTCTTCACGCATGCCGATTTCAATAAGGCTCTTTGCCAGACGCGGTTTAGCGTTTTTCGCCTCGTCGGAATCCGGGAAGTTGCGGGAAAGACGGTCAAGGGCGTCTTTGGATTTCGCGGCTTCGCCAAGAGCGGTATAGATCATTCCGAGTTTTACGAACCCTGTTTTGGCATATTTGCCTTCAGGGTATTCTTTGACGTAATTCTCGTAGCATCCGGCGGCGCGTTCGCGATACATCTTTAGATACTTCTCGGGGCGTTTCATACGGCTCCAGCATTCGCCGATCATAAACAGCGCTCCTTCGTGAAGAGCGCGGTAACTTACGCGGTCTGATTCAGGCGTTGCGGGATCGTTGAGCGCCGCCTTGGACTGATCCGAAAACAGGTTGAACTGCTTGACCGCAAGGATGATCTGAGCCGTGCCGCGACGCTCCTGAAGTTCGATTTCTTCTGGCGTAGCGTTAGTCTCGGCGCTGTTAAGAATATCTTCGCCGTCCTTACGGTACATCTGAGCAAGATTGAACTGGCCCTGAAGCCTGCGGATTTTCACCGTCTCTACGTCCAGATATGAAATCATGTAATCAATCTCTTCCTTTTTGTTGCCAAGCTTGCCGTGGCAATAGGAAAGCTGCTGAAGAGACGGGGCGTAATGAATGGTATTGGTGTAATACTGCGTAATCAAACCGAAAAATCTGATGGCCTCGGAGTAATTCTCTTTTTCTTTATACTCCATCGCTTTTTTCATCGCAAGAGAAGACGCGACGGGATGAGACCTAAAGTTAGAAATAAACTGAACATAAAGCGCCTCGGCGCGGTCATTCTGCTTGCGCTCGGCCTCTTTAGCGGCAATGCGCAAAACGGCGTTGCCGGCCTCCGAGACGATAACCTTATCTTCATTACCAGAGAATCTTTCGGCCAAATACCCCGAAACGGCATCCGCATTCATGCGGTACTCTTCTTTCAGTTCCTCGCTTTTCGCCTCTACCACGAGATCGAGATAAGAGTTCACTATATTTTCAACAGCCGCAACGGACTCGGGCTTTTCAGGATATTTTGAAAGGACCTCAAAGTAAGCGTCGATCGATTTAAGATAATCGCCAGAATTGAAAAGCTCCCATGCGGACTTGAATTGCGCCGCGCGCACCTTGGCGAGCTGCTCTTTGGAAACCTTTGTCTTGATGTTGGCGCCGTACTGCTTTTGGGCGAACTCGCGAATCTCGTCGGAAAGTTCTCCCGCCTCAGGCGCCCAGACGGAAGTCTCATATTTCAAAAACACGGTCGTGGCTATATTGAAAGCTGCCCGCGAACCCTGACGCTTTCCTTTAACACGAGGCCCGAACATGAGATCTTTAATTTTTTCATCGACAGCCTTCTTGTCGCTCGCGGAAGATTTTGTCGCGAAAAGTTTTTTCGCCTCCTGCCAAAGCATCTTCGCCTGAAGATAACGGCACTGAGGAAGCGGCGACATTCTCAATAGACCATATTTGCCGTCAGGATCAACCTCGAGGATCTGAGCATGAATCGATTCAAGGTCTCCAATATGCTCCTCAATCGTTTTGTTCGCTCTCTCGATATCGCCGCCTAACTGCGCGATATGAGCCTTCATGGAAACGGCGCGGCCGAAGATGACGGGCTTATCAGTACGCCACAAAAGCTTGTTTACGATAGCCTCGGCTGACTGCAGGAATTTCTTGCGCTTGGACAAATCGTCAAGGCTTTCGGCAAGGCGTATGTATATTTCAGCCGTTTCAACCGCAAGATTAAGCCACGCCTCGCCTTTCAGAGAAGGCAAAACCTTTTCGTAAGCCTCAGCGGCTTTTTCAAAACGGTTATCGCGCACAAGCAACTGCCCGTACGTGAAACACGCGTTCATATAAAACTCAAATATTTCTTTCGGCGGTTTTGGGAACGTCACGAAGAATTCATCATATATCTTCATGCACTCCTGCATCTGTCCGCGGGCGTAATGGCTGTTAGCGACCTCAAGCCTGGCCGTCCAGAACTTGACGCTTTTTCTGTCGGGAAGAGAGGCGATCAATTTTTCAGCCGCCTCAAACTGACCGAGCGCGAGCATTCCTCGCACTTCCAAAGCAAAAAAGACAGCTTCGCTTTCAGGCCACTTTTTCTTTGTCGCCTCTATTATGGGAGCAGCGAAATCCGGATAGGCGTTGGCTATCAAAGCCTCGACGTAGGCAATTTCTGCCTTGAGTTCTGGATTCTCCGGCGGCGGTGCTTCGGCACTGTCGCCAGCCTCTTGAGGAAAGGCAGCGAACGACGCCAGAGTCGTCAGTGATAAAATGGTTAAACCCTTGAATGTCATGATGTATATGATTATACTATATTATCGCCCTCAAATGCAACTGCTTAAAGTAGATATGACAAAAAAAAACGCCACCCGAAACGAGGTGGCGTTTTTCTGCGCTGAAGCTCTATATCAGTTGAGCTCCATACGACCGCGGCGTGAACGCATACGGATGCGAGCACGAGCTGATTTCTTACGGGCCTTTACGCAAGGCTTTTCGAAATAGCGCTGATCGCGAAGCGTTTTGAGAAGACCTTCTTTATCCATAATCTTCTTCATGCGCTTAAGACCGCGCTCGACCGACTCACCCTTTTTCAGTTTGAGTTGGATAGCCATCACTTCACCTCCTTCGCCGGCTCTTTAGCCTCAGCAGCGGGAGCTGCCGCTTCAGGCATAACCCACTGGAGGATGCACATCTCAGCGGCGTCACCCTTACGGGCGCCAAGCTTAACGATGCGCGTGTAGCCACCTTTACGATCTTTCATCGCAGGGGCGATTTTGTCGAAGAGCTTCTGGACGGCCTTGGGCTCGGTAAGACGGCTGGCGGCCAAGCGACGAGCCGAGAGATCGCCCTTCTTGGCGACCGTAACGATCTTGTCAGCATCCTTGCGCGCTTCCTTAGCCTTGGGCAGGGTCGTCTTGATTGACTCCGCGAGAATGAGGTTCGTCACAAGGCTCTTCATAAGCATTGTGCGATGGGCGGTAGAGCGCCCGAACTTTTTCATAACTCTTTGATGACGCATAGTCTTAAACTCCTAATTCTTATTTCTTGCTCTCGAGGAGATCTGGATCAAACTTGTACCCAAGCGACAAGCCGAGCTGAACGAGCTTGGCCTTAATCTCGGTCAACGACTTCTTGCCGAAGTTGCGATACTTAAGCATATCAGCCTCGGTCTTTGAAGCGAGTTCTCCGACAGTCGAAATGTTCGCATAGTTAAGGCAGTTAGCCGCTCTGACGCTCAATTCGATTTCGTTAACCGACATATTAAGAAGCTTGCGCAATCTCTCTCTCTCGTTGGCATCCTTAGCATCGCTATCGACAAACTCAAGCGCTTCGTCGCCGTCGTCATCGACAAACACGTCGATGTGGCTACGAAGAACAGCGCTGGCAGTCTTGAGAGCCATTTCCGGATCGATACGCCCGTCGGTCCAAATGTCAAGAATGAGCTTCTCGTAGTCAGTGCGCTGGCCTACGCGGGTATTCTCCACGAGGAAGTTACAACGCGTGACAGGCGAGAAAATCGAATCGATCGCAATCTTTCCGATTTCCTGATCAGGCTTTTTATTGCCGTCAGCGAGACAGAAACCGCGCCCGGTCTTGACGTCACACTCCATTTCGAGCGTACCGTCAACATCAAGAGTGCAGATTTCCTGGCGAGGATTCAAAACCTCAACGCTATTCTCGTTGGCGAAGTCACCGGCGTAAACCGTGCAAGGCCCCTGAGCCTTAAGCGTAAGCGTCATATTCTCGCGCGAGGGAGTCTTCAAAAGAACCCGCTTGAGGTTGAGGATGATGTCAGTGACATCTTCCGTGCAACCTCTAATCGAGGAAAACTCATGATTTACGCCGCGAATCTTGACAGACGTGATAGCCGCGCCTTCGATCGACGAGAGGAGAACGCGCCTGAGCGAGTTACCGATGGTTCTCGCATAGCCGATTTCGAAAGGCTCCGCAACGAAACGAGCGTAATTCGCGCTCTTCGTTGATTCATCCACCTGGACTTTCGTGGGCATTTCAAAGCGGCTCAAACGGATAGGCATAACTTATCTCCCTTGAAAATAAATGTTAAACGTTATATTAACGCGAGTACAATTCGACGATGGCCTGTTCGTCAACGATCGGAGCGATCTGCTCACGCGTGGGAACGGCAAGAACCTCAGCCTTGAGATTCGTCTTGTCAAACTGCATCCATACAGGCAACTGAGCGCCGGTGGCGGCCTCAACGCTGCGGGATGCGGCATCTTTGGACTTCGCATTATCCTTAACAGCGACGACATCGCCGACATTGACGATCATTGAAGGAATAGCGGCCTTGCGACCATTAACCTCAATGTGCCCATGAAGGACGAACTGACGGGCTGCGCGACGGCTCGGAGCGATGCCGAGACGATAGACGATATTATCCAAGCGCATTTCGAGCTGCTGGAGAAGGAGCTCACCGGTAATACCTTCTTTACGAAGAGCCTCCTGGAAGAAGCGGCGGAACTGAAGCTCGCCCATACCGTACTGACGACGCAGAGACTGCTTCTGACGAAGCTGCGTGCCGTATTCAGACATCTTGCGAGCACGACGGCCGACATGCATGCCGGGAGCGCCCGTACCCTGTTCGATTGGGCACTTAGCCATATAGCAACGTGCGCCCTTGAGGAAGAGCTTCTGCCCTTCGCGGCGGCACAAACGACAAACGGGACCAGTGTAACGACCCATAATTAGACCCTCCTGCGCTTACGGGCGCGGCAACCATTGTGCGGAACCGGCGTCGTATCGGTGATTTGAGTAACACGAATGCCGGCGGCCTGAATAGCGCGTACAGCCGACTCACGACCGGCGCCAGCGCCCTGCATTCTAACTTCGCATTCATGCATGCCCTTGGCGACAGCAACGCGAGCAGCATCTTGCGCTACCATAGTGGCGGCAAATGCGGTTGACTTGCGGCTACCCTTGAAACCAGCCTTACCAGCCGAGCTCCAAGAAATAACACCGCCGCGTGCATCGGCAATAGAAACCTGCGTATTGTTAAAAGTGCTACGAATAAAAGCTATGCCGGCAGGAATAGACTTGCCGCGCTTCTTCGCAGTAGCTTCACCCTCGGCCGCGGGAGCGGCTCCATCAGCGGCAACGGCCGCAGGGGCGACATCATTCTTAATTTCTTCGCTCATTGTAAAGAATCCTCTCTAACGATTAGCGACCGGCCTGCTTGGGCATTGCGATCGAAACGCGCTTGCCACCCTTGCGGGTGCGGGCGTTCGTCTTAGTGCGCTGACCACGCACGGGAAGCCCCTTCTTGTGCCTAAGACCGCGGTACGAACCAATCTGGATCAAACGGCGGATATTCTGAGAAACTTCACGGCGAAGGTCACCCTCAACACGGAAGTGATCTTGGATGTACGTAGTCAGGGAGTGAATTTCTTCCTGAGTCACGTCGTCGGCCTTCTTCATCGGGTCGACATTGCAAGCCGCCAAAACATCATCAGCGCGTTTTGGCCCGATACCGTGGATATAACGGAGAGCATAACGTATATGCTTCTTTCCCGGAATGTCCACACCCATCATTCTAGGCATAGTTGTTTTACCTCTTTTTATCTTTCTTAACCCTGACGCTGTTTGTGGCGCGGGTTGGTGCAGATCACGCGCACCACGCCTTTACGGCGGATGATGCGGCAGTTCTCGCATATGCGACGAACGGAACTACGTACTTTCATGGTTGTTATTTACTCTTTTGAGTGGTCGAATGAGCGTATATTATATCAAAAATGACGCTTAACGTGCAAGGGGGTAATTTTTTCACCCTTATCCCACTTTTTCTGGGGTGATTTATCCCAATTTTCAAAAAAGCCCAATAAAACCCTATGAAAATTTATTTT
>CAJGDE010000001.1 GCA_904502135.1 Kiritimatiellia bacterium | reverse complement strand
TCCGTAGAGCGTGGCCATCTGACAAGACTTTTCTTCAAGTGTCATCTGCGAAAGGAGATTCTCCACACGTTCGTCTATCGGCTTTGAAGAATCCTCATAGATATCCTTCACTCCGTTCTTGTTGAAATCGATCCATGATGAAATATTCATTCCGCCAAGATTATATTTCTGCGGAGGCTGCGCCTTTCCAAGTCCCACGCCTTTCGACATCAATATTTTCAATTCATCCAAGTATCGATCGTAGACGCCGCGCGGGCGGCATCCGTGTCGCTTGCAGATAGCAGCAGCCATACCCACAACCTCGCCCATCATGCCGGTCGTGCGCATAACGCGCACCGTTCCGAGCGCCACATGCGTAACGGATATATTGCGCCCCGCCATAAACAAATTGGCAACGTTCCGGGAATAGAACGAGCGGTAAGGAATCGCATAGCCGCTATGAATCGCGTGTTTGCAGATTGAACGAAAAGGATCTTCCGGGAAGTGCTTGGCGTTCTCAGGCATCGGGTAATGAAGATCGACAGACCATGTAGTCCAACATGTGCCATCCTTCATCGGACGATTCTCGAAGATATCCTGCTCGGTGAGGATATGTTCTCCCATACGACGCCGCGTCTCACGCTTCCCGGCGACGTGAGCTACCCAGTTAAGAGAAAGATCATCCCACTCAGCCTTGCGCCTGCCGAAATTCTTGATGAACGCCCAGTTCGAGTAAACCGCCAGCATTCCGTAATCGCGCACATACTCAAAATTGCCGAGCTGGTCGCGATTCATACCAGTTTCCCAATCCCAATCGCCATGCTTGAGGTAGCAGCAACTCTCCTCGGTAAACTTGAGCATCCAAGGTTCAACAGGAAACTTCGCTCCCACCTCTTTACGGGCATTCCACTGAACACTTGATCCCATAGTCAGCTTATCGCCCTTTTCAGGAGCAAGACTCTCCCCAGTTTCATCGCGGCCTTCGCGTCCAATCCGAAAATCTGCTCCAGCAAGGGCTCCGAGCGCACCATCGCCAGTGCAATCGGCAAAAAGAGGAGCCTCAAAACGAATCTTTCGCCCATCGACCACTCCGCGTCCAATTGAGGCTTTTATAACTGAGTTTTCCGTCTCAGCAGCAACGATGCGTACGCCCGTAAAAAGACAGATGTTCGTCTCAGCTTTCACCGCAGCAAGTTTTCGATCATCCTCATATCTCTCTGCCGGACCTGCATTGCCACCCTTGGCTGGACCGATTTCTGAAACTACATCTCCAAGCCGCGGATACGGGCCGATATTCAGCCTGCCGCCCAAATGCACGCGCACTTCCGACGAATTGGCGCCTCCTAGAACTGGACGATCGGAGACTAACGCTACCTTCACTCCGAGACGCGCCGCTGATATCGCCGCACAAATTCCCGCTACGCCTGCTCCACAAACGACGAGATCGGCGGAAACGACTTCATCAGGAGCGCCAGCGGCAGTCCACCGAGCCCCCTCGGGAGGCGACTCACCGTCAGGCGCTAAAAACACAGCATCGCAACGTCCGTCAAAACCCGTGAGGTCACGAAGTCTCAGTTCGTGCACCCCAGCTTTCAGATCGACGGAGCCTGCTTTCTGCCATATCCATGCGCCATTACCAGCCGTACCGACTTTTTCATGAAGGTCCTTCCCGTCAATGGCTATTGAAAACACTCCTGCAGGATGGACGCTCCACGGAGCGGTCCAGTTCTTGGTGCGAGCGAATACGCAGTAACGACCGCTTTCTTTCACTTCGATGCTCGTCACAGCGTCGGCAACAGGCTTTCCAAGACCGTGCGCGAGCAGATAACTTGACCCCATCTCATCAATAAACTGCGAATCGACAAACCATCCGCCCTTTTCGGCAAATTGTTCACACTCAACAAGCAAACCGGCATTGGTAATTGTCGGCGACGATATTGCAAGAGCCACCAACGACAACACTATCATCTTACTTATTTTCATTTTTACCTTCTTCACTAACGACTAACGACTAACGACTAACCGCTAAATATTTCGGCGCATGAAGATGCGCGCCCTCTGATTACGAGACGACGACTTCGCCGTTTTCGCGTATCCACTTTTTGGCGAGATTGACAGATGGCACATCAAGCGCCGCCGAATAAGACGGATGGAAGATAAGTCCGGTTATCACCTTTTCCCGCAGCAGGCGGCCTGCAAATTCAAGCTGCATTTCCATTAGCTTGGGCGAAACAGGCGCGCCGAGAGTATAATCCCACATATATACGCCCATAAGAAGGCTCTTTTCTCCGCCGATCAAATCTCTCATCCTGCGCACCATTGACTCGTGCTTGCCGAGGTTGTTCGAACGCCAGCACCAAAAACTCGTCTCATCGCAGAGATCGAGATATTTTTTGTAGTCGGGCTTGATTCCATCCTGATCCGAATAGACCACGATCGAAAGACGCAAGTCGTTTTCGTGGAGACGGTCGGCTATTTTCGCCAGATCTGCGGTATTCTGCGTATAAGATTTCACAATAAAGAAATCATCGAGAAATCCGCCTGTAAAATTCGGAAACGAAGGCTTAAGCTCATTGACGGCCCATTCGACTTTATCCCAAACGGTGCCGTTGCCTCCGTCTGTTATTCCGAGCGTGAAACGTCTGAGCGAACGGAACTGCTCGAAATAGTCACCCCACGGATGCGCGGGTTTGTTGCCCCACCGGATGACGCAGTTGTTCGCAATGCCCATCATCCTGCAGCCTTGCGCCTGATCGACCGAAGGACCGTTCCACTTCCATGACTTGTTCTTCGAATCGAAGTTCGATTCAGAGCACATGTCGGGATGGTGCCCCCACATCCAAAGCCTGTCGCGTATCGTCGACCCGTAAAAGGACTTTTTTGCGCTCTTGGTAAGACACCCGCCGGCAGCCATGGCGGAAAACGCCGCCGCGCCCTTAATGAAATCTCTGCGGCAACGGTCAATGCCGCCGCAGAACAGTTCGGATGTTTTTTCGCTTCTCATGGTTTAAGACCTTTTGTACTGCCGTAAAGTTTTTCAACAAGCTGTTTTGGCGCAGGAGCTCCGCCCGGCATCGTGCAGGCGGCTGAACCGGCTGCAACAGCCCACCTCGCGTTATCCGACGTAAGGTTATCTCCTTCGGCAAAAAAACGCCAGCAGTATTCGGCAAGAAGCGTATCGCCCGCTGCGGTCGTATCGACGACATCAACCTTCGCAGCCGAAATAAACTCGCCGTCAAACCATGCTCCGTTTCCGCCGTCAGATATAATCACATGGCGTGATTTTTCACAAAGAAGACGAGTCGCACGAATAAAATCTTCAGGTGTTTTCGGCACAAACCCTACAACAGCTTCACATTCTTCAGCATTTGGTTTAATTAAATCGGGCCCTGCCTCAAGACCGAGACGAAACGCCTCTCCACTCGCATCTAAAATAGTCGTCATCCCGAGTGACTTGAAATAGGAAATCGCTTTATTGTAAAAGCTCTTATCGAATGACGCTGGCAGCGAACCTGAAAGTATCACAATCCCTTGAGACGAAGAAGCTTCACCAATCAATCTTTCAAGAATATCTTCGCTTAATTTTCCGTTCGCAATCTTCGCGTCAATCAAAGGGAACGCCGCGCGATTGAGCTTGACCGAGCCTCCGGGCCACACGATCATCTCGTTACGGCGAGTCGAGCCAGGAACGCGAAGAAAGCCGTCAGCTATCCCGTAGCGCTCCATTTCTCGAACGAACGAAATATCGTTATCCTCTCCGAGAAGACCTCCGCAAACGACATCCGCACCGCGAATCGCGAGCCATCGCGCGACATTAAAAGCCTTGCCTCCGACATTTTCCTCGTCGCGGACATCCTTGAAAATCTCGCCTTTGCCGACCAGTGCTGACGGCAATGTCACGGTAGCGTCTATCGCAGGACTGACGCAAAGACAAAAGAACTTTACTCTTTTTCTCATACCGTTTCCGTTTATTTTACCACAATTCTGCGCTCGATCACTTTCTCTTTAGGTTCGCCGATCTCGACTTTCGGTGCGTGGGACAGAAGATACTCTTCAGCCTCTTTACACCATAGCCCGTTATTGGCAGAACAGATGCGGTCTAGTTCTGCAAAGAAGGGATCGCTTCTGCCTTTCTCTCTAAAATCGGCAATCGCCGTCATAGGCATAAGAATGTGCGTATATACAAGACGCTTGCCGCCTGGCACCTTCATCAGATCAAACGTCGCCTCCGCCGCCGAGTCGAGCCCGCCCACATGGGTTATCATCACCTCGGGATGCAGGTAGCCCTTTCCGATCCAATCGACAGAGTCGGCCATATCCTTAACATCTCCGCCCGAGTTGGCCACGATATGATGCATCATATAATGGATGTTGTAGAAGTTGAACGAAGCCATCAGGTTCTGATCGGTGGGACCGGCGAAGAAATTAAGGCAGCCACCGAAACCGAGCAAATCTGAACACTGCGTAATAAGCTCAGGCACAGCCGCAAAAAGAAATATATCGTCATATCCGCCGCCTGTTGATGTAGGATTGTCGGCGCGCTCGTCATCTGCAAGATTAAACGACTTTAATTCTTTTACAGGGTCAGCCCTACCCTTCGTATTTACAAAGTGCACCTCTACCCCATTGATTTCGCCAGAGGCGCGGCCTTCGGCATAAGAAAGACCGAACATTTTCGCTGCGCGCGTAAGGCGCTCATCGTCGATATCTGTCACGACAAGCCTTCGCGGGCGCTTCTCAGGCGAATGACACGCGATATCGATACACCCGAGCCCCATCGCGCCGCACCCCGCCATAAGAAGCATTGTTCCCTTATCAACGATGCCCACTTCAAGATCGTGCGAGCAGAACGCGTTGTGATAATTCGTGCGAAAGGCCGATACTATGCAGGAAATAGGCTCCGCGAGAGAACACTTGAAAAAAGCGTCCCCGTCATAAGGAAGAAGGCACCCCATCTCCATTACGATCGACGGCAGATAAACGTGAGTTGTGTCGCCGCCGATCGTATGCCAAGCGTAGCCGACCGTTTCCAGTTCGTGACCAGGTATATTAAGAGAGGGCTGGAGACCTACTCGCTGACCTACGCGAAACTGACTCTTCCATTTATCTCCGACCTCGCGCACGATGCCTGAAACCTCATGCCCGAACATTATCGGGTTTGTATCGATATCCCTCGGAACACGCTTGTGGCCTGTGCCAAGAGATGCGCCTTTATAGTCGCTAAGACAAATCGTATTCGTAACGATCTCTACGACGATGCCGTCTTCACCTGCGCACTCAAGTTCAATATCTTCCAATCGTGCGTCATGCGCACCGTAAAGTCTCCACGCTTTTGCTTTCATCTTTTTTAACCGCTCTTCTATAGAATATTGATTTTCAACAAGTTTTATGGCGATACTTTCTTACACTTAACACCAAAACATAACCACCATTATTATACCATCCCTGGCATAAAAAATCCCACAACCTTTTTGCGCATATTTTATCACTTTTTTGCGCAATGGGATTTAAGCGCATCTTCTTTATGATATACTTTTACACATTACTTTTCTTTTCATTTTATGCAAAAATTTACGACACACGACATAGAGTTATGACAGCAATAAAAAACACAACTTTCGTTCTGCTTTGCGCAATTCTGCCATTCGCGGCGCATTGCGCCGAAAGCGTAGAAGTGCGCGTTAAAAACACCCCTACCGGACCTAGGCTTTTTGTTGATGGAAAGATGACGCCTGCAAGATTTTTCTTCGGCTCTCCGCAAAACGTTACCATAGTCACACAAACCCACAAAGTTAAACTTGTCATTCCATTTGTTGCTGATGAAGATACTGAAAGCGCGACAATTGTATTTAAAACTTCAAAGGCCAACAAGCCTATAACATTTTCTGGCGCGAAACTGATCGACCTTACAGATGGTTCGACAACCGTACTCACCACAGCCGACGAGGCCGCCCACACGTTCAAAAAAGAGAATCTGCATCTTAAAAAGTCCCATCGCTATCAATTCCACGTTTTTCACCGGGCGAAGCACTTCCGTCAGCCCCTTTCTTATGAAATGTACTACACGACAAAAGACGGAATAAAAAAGGTCATACCCTTACCGTACGGGGAAACGCTGATCGATACCGTTAGGATGGCCGGGCGGCACGGCTTTAACCTGATTACGTTCTCAACCGAGAACTCCTGGGGTTGCCAGAGCTGGTGGTCGCCGCCCGAAAAAGAACGCACATACGGCGATATCGACGAAATGTGCGAATCGCTTATTAAAGCAAATCCCAACGTTCTCTTAATCCCTCGCATCAGCGCAAACGCCCCCAAATGGATGCTTGAGCGAGATCCGACGCTGAGGATGAAGTTTAACGACAGTTTCACGATCGAAATGTCATCGATCTCTTCACGCGAATACCGCAAGTCAGCTTGCAAAGAAGTAGAACTTCTCGCACGACACCTGCAGAAAAAATTCCCGCGCAATTTCGCAGGACTTCATATAAGCGGCCAAAATTCCGCCGAATGGTTTTATATGCTTTCACAAACCCGGGATTTATCGGGCTATGACATTCATACGCGAAACGCTTTCAGAGAGTATCTCGCTGAGCGCGGCGACAAAGACGCGATGGTGGCTGAAGTTCCGAGCGTAGCCGAAAGAACCGCTATCCGCCCCGGCTTCAGATTAGATGAAAAACTTGATAAACGCGTTATTGAATTCGGCAGATTCCGTCAATATGAAATGGCGAGCTTCATCAACGATCTCGGCGCTGCCGTAAGACGCGGAACTGATAACAAATCTCTCGCCCTCTTTTTCTACGGCTACACGTGGGAAGTCGGCAATGTACCGGCGGGCGCCGCAGAATCAGGGCACTTCTTCGTTGACTGGATTTTAAAGAACGCCCGCGAAAACATCGACGGCATTTCCGCGCCTTTCAGCTACGCCGAGCGCGGCCTACCTGGGTCAACCGCCGTAATGAGCGCGGCAGAAACGATTATGCGCAGCGGCATCCTTTGGATAAATGAAGACGACACGCGCACACACCATGAAGAATTATGGACAGGGGCTATAAAGATGAGCGGCTTTGTCAACAAGTCCGCTTGGAACACCCGCAATTTCCTGTTGCGCAATTCTGCCAAATGCATCATACGCGGCCACGCGGACTGGTGGATGGATTTATGCGGCAGGGGATGGTTCAGAGACGAAGAGCTTTGGAACTTAAGATCTTCTCTAAAAGAGATGGATGATGCTTTCCTCAAGAGAAAAACTCCATACACTCCCGACATCGCGCTTATTCTCGATGAAGAGAGCCTTATGATGAACGGGTACGGTTCTTCTAAAATGGTAACTCCCTTTCTTCGGCGAACCGGGATAGAACGCTCAGGTGTCACTTACGGGCAGTATCTCTTGGATGACGTTTTAAGAGATCCCCCCAAAGCAAAACTTTTCATCATCGCGTTCGCGCGAGATCTCCCTAAGGAAAAGCGGGAAAAACTCGAAAAACTCAAATCTCAGGGTGGCTTTCGCATAATCGAAGTCACTGAGGGCTCTCAATTGTCGGCTAAGTATGTCGCCGCAGAAGCCGAAAAAGCAGGCTCTCACGTTTACGCCCCTCAAGGCAGCGCAATCGTATGCGCGGCCGAGGACTATGTAGCCGTGCAGGCGCAACGCGACGGTGAGATAAAATTAAACTTCCGCTTTAGTCCTGTCATCGATGCGCTTACGAAAGAAAAAGTTTCCGACAGTGCCATCGCCCCCATAAAATTCAAATGCGGTGAAACGCGCATTTTCAAGCGGTCTGTTCCTTAAATAAATAAGTAAAAAAAACCGTCCGTTTTCACGGACGGCTTTTTTATCTGTAAGACCGGAAACCTTAGGCGACTGTACCGCCGGCAGCTTCAATCTTAGCCTTAGCGCTCGCAGAGCAAGGCACCTTGACGGTGAACTTCTTCGTAAGCTCGCCGTTGCCGAGAACCTTGATCTTAGGACGCTTGTTGTCAAAAAGACCAGCCTTGGCGAGAGCTTCAACAGTGATTTCAGCACCAGCTTCAAACTTGGCCTCAAGAGTGGAAACATTAACTCCAAGAGCCTTCGCATTGAACGCGGCATTGTTAAAACCACGCTTAGGAATGCGTCTGACGAGCGGCATCTGACCACCTTCAAACTGGAGTTTCTGCTTGTGACCCTTGCGCTGAGCCTGACCCTTGTGACCACGGGTTGAAGTCTTGCCCATACCCGAACCACAGCCACGACCGACGCGTTTACGACGCTCGCGTGCTCCGGGGGTGTTGGTGAGATTGGAAAGATCCATTTTCTATTCTCCTTTCGCTTTACGCACGGACAGTGGCGATTTCCTCGGCACTTCTAAGCTGATCGAGAGCGTTCATCGTAGCCTTAACCACGTTGAGACGGTTCTTCGAGCCGAGTGACTTGCCCACAGCATCACGGATACCCGCTGCTTCAAGAACAGGGCGCATACCACCGCCAACGATAAGACCGGTACCGGTAGGAGCCGGCTTCAAGAGAACGCGGCCACCATCGCAAACGCCTTCAACTTCGTGAGGAATTGAAGTGCCCTTAAGGCAGACCTTGCGCATATCCTTGCGGGCAGCCTCGCCGCCCTTGCGGATGGCATCAGCAACTTCATTGGCCTTACCGAAACCAACACCAACCTTGCCCTCCTTGTCACCGACAACGATGACGGCAGAGAAGCTCATGCGACGGCCGCCTTTTACGGTCTTCGCGCAACGGTTGATGAACACTGTGTGCTCGCTGAGATCATCCTGCTGAACTTCGGCGCGCTTATCACGATTCATAGCCATGATTACTTATCCTCCTTCTTCGCGCTGATCATAAGACCCGCTTCAACAGCAGCGTCCACGATGGCTGCGACACGGCCGGTATACTTGTTGCCGCCGCGATCTACGACGACAAGAGAAATGCCGGCTGCCTTCGCGGCGGCTGCGGCGGCGGCTCCGAGGTTCTTTGCAACCTCGAGGTTCGCCTTTTTCTCCTTGAGTGAACTTGCCGAAGCGAGCGTCTTCTGGGCGTCGTCGTCCACGAACTGAACATACATATTCTTGTTCGTTACGCAGATTGACATACGCGGACGCTCTGCAGTGCCGACGACTTTCTGACGAAGGCGCAAATGACGCTTCTGGCGCTGAACTTTGCGATTGAACATTAGGCCACCTTCTTTCCTTGTTTACGGCGGATGCGCTCGCCGACATACTTAATACCCTTGCCCTTGTAAGGCTCGGCAGGATAGTATGCGCGGATACGTGCGGCCGCTTCGCCGACCTGTTCCTTGCGAATACCCTTGACGGTCACGAGCAAGCCGTCGTTTTCAACGGTGATCGTAAGACCTTCAGGAATCTGATAGATTTTGGGGCTGGCGAAGCCGAGGGTCAGCGAGAGGTTAGTTCCCTGAAGCGCTGCTTTGAAACCCGTGCCTTCAATTGAAAGCTGCTTCGTGTAGCCTGTTGACACGCCGATAACCATATTGTTGATCAGCGCGCGGGCGAGACCGTGGAAATTAGCGACCGAATCGCAGCAGCGATCGATCTTGATAACTCCATCTTCAAGTTTCGCCGTGATGCCGTCATGCATCGTGTAGGAAAGCTCACCAAGCTTACCCTTGACAGTCACCGTCTGGCCATCGATGAGGGCGGTTACGCCTTCAACGAGTTTGACGGGTTCTTTACCGATTCGAGACATTGTCTTTGGCTCCTTAAAATTAAGCGACAGTACAAATGATTTCTCCGCCGAGGCGAGCCTTCTTCGCATCCTTGCCGGACATAATGCCCTTGGATGTGGAGAGAATCGCAAGACCAAGCCCGTCAAGAACGAGCGGAATCTCGGGGACTGAAACGAACTTTCTGAGACCCGGCTTCGAAATGCGCTTGAGCTCACGGATCGCAGGTTCGGCGCGATCGGTATACTTAAGCGTGATAACGAGCTTCTTGGGGAACTCGGAAGTGGTCACGCAGTCGGTGATGTAGCCCGACTCTTTCATGACGCGGGCGATTTCGCCCTTGAGGTTGCTCGCCGGAGTTTCAACGGTGAAAAGGCGCGCCTTAAGACCGTTGCGAATAGTGGTGAGCATATCGGAAATGGGATCGATTATCATTGTATAGGATTCCTTTCCTTAAAAATTACCACGAAGCCTTAGTAACACCCGGAATGAGACCGGAGACAGCCAGTTCGCGGAAGCAAAGACGGCAAACGCCGAACTTGCGGATGTAAGCGTGGCGGCGGCCGCAACGCTGGCAGCGATTATACTGACGCACCTTAAACTTGGGCGTCTTCTTCTGCTTTTCAACCAGACTTTTCTTAGCCATGATTAGTTCCTCCCAGCGAACGGCATACCCATGGAGTTAAGAAGCTCCTTGCATGCCTTGTTGTCCGTCGAACTGGTGACGAAGGTGATGTCCATACCTGAGTGAGCCGTGCACGCATCCACCAGTTCGGGGAAGATTGAGTGCTCCTTAAGGCCCATCGTATAGTTGCCGCGTCCGTCAAAGCCACGGTTTGAAACACCGCGGAAGTCGCGAATGCGGGGAAGCGCCGTCGAAATGAGACGGTCGGCAAATTCCCACATGCGCTCGCCGCGCAGAGTAACCTTCGCGCCAATGACCATACCTTCGCGGAGCTTGAAGTTCGAAATGGACTTCTTCGCTTTGCAGAGCTGGGGCTTTTGGCCGGTAATAGCCATCAGTTCATCGACGAGAGACTTCTGATCGTCCTTGGAGACGATGCCGAAGCCCATATTGATGACGATCTTCTGAAGGCGGGGAACGAGCATCTTGTTGGTAACACCGAGCTTCTGAACAAGCTCGGGAACCATGCGGCTCGTATATTCGTCTTTGAGTCTTGCCATGATATCCGTTCCTTATTAAAGAGCCTTGCCGCTCTTGACCGAGACTCTAGCCTTCTTGCCATCCTTCTCGCCCGCCTTAACGCGGGTGCCGCACTTCTTGTCGGCGTCGTATGGCATAAGCTTGCAAAGTCTCACGGGCATTTCAATGTCGATGATACCGCCCGCGTTTTTCTCGGTGCGGCGCATCGCCTTCTTGTGAACATTGATCTTACCGACGACGGCCGTGCCCTTCTTGGGGTCGACCTTGAGGACGGTACCGGTCTTACCGGCATCGTTGCCGCTCGTGACGATCACTGTGTCGTTCTTTTTAATTCTTGCGATAGCCATGATATTGCTCCTTGGAATTAGACTACTTCCGGGGCCATCGAGAGGATCTTCATGTAGTTCTTTTCACGAAGTTCGCGAGCGACAGGCCCGAAAATACGGGTGCCGAGCGGATTGAACTTCGAGTCGACGAGAACGCAAGCATTCTGATCGAAGTGAACCATGGAGCCGTCTTCGCGGCGGATTGGTTTACCGGTACGCACGATAACAGCCGTGGCGACCGAGCCTTTCTTGATCGAGCCTGTGGGAGAAGCTTCCTTAATGGCGACGCGGATGACATCGCCAAGGTGAGCGTATTCCTTACGCTGGCCGAGAATGCGGAAGCACATCGCGCGCTTGGCGCCGGTGTTGTCCGCTACAACGAGATTGGAGAGTTCCTGTAACATGACTTAGGCCTCCTTACTTCACAACGCGCCAACGCTTCGTAGCCGAAAGAGGACGCGTCTCCATGATGGTGACCTGGTCACCGACTTTCGCCGTATCGTCTTCATCATGCGCATGATACTTTTTCGTACGCGTAATGATCTTGCCGTACAAGGGGTGACGTTCGCGGTATGAAACCTGAACATTCACGCTCTTGGTGCCCATCTTGGACACTACGACGCCTTTGCGCACTTTGCGTGCGCCACGATTTGTGGTTTCCGTGCTCATCAGATTTTGACTCCTGCGCGGGTGATAAATTTCGTATGGATGCCAATCTTAGTGGCTGCAAGACGCAGACACTCCTTGGCGACCTCTTCAGATACGCCGCCGATTTCGAAGAGCACCTTACCGGGGAGAATAACGGCAGCCCAAAATTCAGGGTTACCCTTTCCTCCGCCCATACGCACTTCGATAGGCTTGCGGGTGACGGGCTTGTCGGGGAACACGCGGATCCAGAGCTTGCCCTTGCGCTTCATCTCACGGTTGATCGCGACACGGCATGCCTCGATCTGAGTTGCGGTGAGAAGACCGCGCGTAAGAGCCTTAAGACCGAATTCGCCGTACGCAAGCTCTGTGCCTGACGTGGCATAACCCGAACGATTGCCCTTAGAAACCTTGCGGAACTTTACTCTCTTAGGCATGAGCGGCATGGCGCTTACCTCCTTCACGATCTCCGCGACGCTCGCTCCTGGGAGCGCGAGCCTGGAAACCTTCCTTCTTGCAGATCCAAACCTTGATGCCGATCTTGCCGGCAGTGGTATTCGCTTCAGCGAAACCGTAATCGATATTCGCTCTTAAAGTGTGCAGGGGAACCTTGCCTTCGCGAGTCCACTCAACACGTGCGATTTCAGCACCGTTGATACGGCCGGAGGCATGAATCTTGATACCCTCAACACCCATATCCATCGCGACTTTCTGAGCTCTCTTCATAGCGCGCTTGAGCATAATGCGGCGCTCAAGCTGAAGAGCGATAGATTCCGCGACGAGCTGAGCGTCAGCGTCGGCACCCTGAACTTCCTTGATCTCAAGATAAACCTCTTTCTTGGTCATCTTCTCAAGATCGGTGCGGATTACATCGACGTCACCGCCCTTGCGGCCGATAATCACGCCAGGACGAGCGCTGAAAAGCGTAACTCTGACGCGGTTAAGATAACGTTCGATGAGAATCTTCGAAATTCCTGCCTCGGCGAAGCGCTTCTTGCAAGTCTCGCGAATCTTCTGGTCTTCGATCAGATACGCGCCAAAATTCTTTTTGGGCGCGAACCAACGGCTGCCCCAAGCGTGATTAACGCCGATGCGCAGACCAATAGGATTAACTTTCTGTCCCATATTACTTCGTCTCCTTCTTGACGTCAGTGAGAACGACCTTGCAATGGCACATGCGACGGGCGATCGGGTGAGCCGAACCGCGCGCGGTGGGCCAATAGCGCTTCATGCGAATAGATTCGTCGAAGACGCTGAGCTTGACAGTGAGTTCTCCGGCGTTTTCGACACCGTTATTGTGCTTCGCGTTCGCGATCGCGCTCAAAATGGTCTTCTTAAGAATCTCAGCCGCTTTCTTAGGCGAGAACTCAACGACCTTGAGCGCTTCAGAGGCTTTGAGCCCCTGGCAAGCGCGTGCGAGCGGACGGCCCTTGGCCGCCGACATACGCGCGTTACGTGTAATGGCGATTACTTCCATCGTTTCGTTTCCTTACTTCTTGTCGCTGTTACCATGCGACTTGAACGTGCGCGTCGGGGCGAACTCGCCGAGACGGTGCCCGACCATGTTTTCGGTTATAAAGATCGGCATATGCTGCCGGCCGTTGTGGATCGCGAACGTGAGACCCACGAATTCAGGCAGTACCATCGAGCGACGGCTCCAGGTCTTAATCGGCTGCTTCTTGCCGCTAGCCTGCATCTTCTCGACCTTGCGGAGGAGGCTCTCCTCCACGTACGGCCCCTTCTTGAGAGAACGTGACATGTGTTATTTCCTCCTCTTGACGATGACGCGATCAGACGCTTTTCTCTTCGGACGAGTCTTGCCGCCCTTAGCGAGCTGACCCCAAGGTGAACGCGGGTGGCTACCGCCTGACGTACGGCCTTCACCGCCGCCCATCGGGTGGTCAACCGGGTTCATGGCAACACCGCGAACGGTAGGACGAATGCCCAAGTGGCGCTTGCGTCCAGCCTTGCCGAGCGAGATGGAGTCCCAATCCTTGTTGCCGACAGAACCGACTGTTGCGAGACAGCGACCGTTGAAGATACGAACTTCACCGGAAGGCATCTTAAGCGTGACCTTGCCGTTGTCGCGAGCCATGATCTGGCACTCATTGCCGGCAGAACGGGCGACCTTGGCGCCTTCACCAGGAACGAGTTCAATCGCGTGAACCATAAGACCGAGCGGGATCTGAACGAGGGGCAAGCAGTTGCCGACCGTCGCTTCAGCGTTCGGGCCGTTCATGACCTTCATACCGACCTTAAGACCCTCAGGAGCAAGAATGTAGCTCTTGACACCGTCAGCGTACTCGATAAGCGCGAGATAGGCGCTGCGGGTAGGATCGTAAGCGATATCCTTAACAGTAGCTTCAACGTCAAACTTCGTGCGCTTGAAATCGACGATTCTCAGACGCTGCTTAGCGCCACCACCATGATGACGGGTAGTGATGCGGCCTTGATTATTGCGACCAGCTGTTTTACGTACAGCCTTGGTCAAGCTCTTCACCGGCTTCTTTTCGGTGATTTCCGCAAAGTTGGCAGAAACGCGGAAACGCATTCCGTCACTGCGGGCTTTATAAGATTTAAGTCCCATTGTATTCGAGCTCCTTAGACCTGTTCAATGCGCTCGCCGGCTTTGACCGTGACGATCGCGCGCTTCCAGGTGGGTTCGGTTTTCGCAAGACGAGTCCCGCGGATGTACTTGAGCCCGCCCTTCATGTTGGCGGTGCGGACCGCGAGGACATGAACGCCGAACTTCTTCTCGGCGGCCTCGGCGATCTGGGGCTTCGTGGCGTCCTTGGCAACTTCCAGGAAGTACTGGTTGTTAACCGCCATACGAGTGCCCTTCTCGGTAATCATGACCTTCTTGATAATTTCTTTCGTCATGGCTTAATCTCCTTACTTGGCCATGCGGGCCATGAGCGCGTCGAAACCGGCCTGATCGCAAACGAGCGTCTTGTTCACCATGAGAGTGTAGACGTCGAGAGCCTGAGCCGTTGAATAATCGATGCGGGGGAGGTTGGATGTGACAAGAAGCGTCGTATCATCAACTTCGTTCTGAATGATGACAGCGCTTCTATCAACGCCGAGCTCCTTGAGGAAAGCGGCCATAAGCTTCGTCTTGGGAGCCTCGAAAGAGAACTCGTCGACGACGATGACCTGACCAGCCTCAAGCTTCTCGCTGAGAGCGCGCTTAAACGCAAGCTTCCAAACCTTCTTGTTGAGCTTCTGCTCAAAATCGCGAGGCTTAGGACCGTGCGCAACACCACCGCCGCGCCAAACGGGCGACTGACGGAAACCGGCGCGAGCATTACCCGTGCCCTTCTGCTTCCAAGGCTTCTTGTTAGAGCCTGCGACTTCGCCCTTGCCCTTCGTGGAAGCCGTACCGGCGCGCATAGCATTGCGGATAGCGGTGATGGCATCCTTGAGCGCCTGAGCGCCCTTGTCGAGGACGAGAAGCGACTTATCGACGTTAATATCGACCTTCTTCATAATTACTTAGCCCCCTTCTGCGCCTTGTAGGCGATACGGTTATTCTTAAGGGACTTGCGAACGATCACAGTGCCGTTACGGGCACCGGGAATCGAACCCTTCACGAGAATAGCGTTATCTTCAGGACGAATCTCGACGACCTCAAGATTGACAGCCTTACGATTTACATCACCCATGTGACCGGGCATCTTCTTGCCCTTTTCAATCCAACCCGGGAGGTCACGAGCCGCAAGACCACCAGTACGACGCTTGGAGTGGCCGCCGTGAGTCATATTGCCGCCAGCAAAGCCGTAGCGCTTGATGACGCCCGCGAAGCCCTTGCCCTTCGTTACACCGGTAACATCAACGTACTTGACGCCTTCGAAATTGGCGACGGTAAGCTTGTCGCCGACCTTGAGAGACTTGTCAGCCTCATCCATCTTGAATTCTTTGAGAACGCGAGCGCACTCGACGCCGGCCTTTTCAAAATGCTTGACCTGCGCCTTGGCAAGGCGAGAAGCCTTCTGGACGCCGAAAGCGATCTGAGCGGCCTCATAGCCGTCATTCTCAAGAGTCTTAAGCTGAACGACCGGGCAGGGACCGACTTCGATAACGGTAACGCAAGTGCGCTTTCCGTCAGCGTCATAAACCTGGGTCATTCCGATTTTCTTACCAATCAAACCTTCCATGACACCCTCCTATCAGACCTTGATGGTGATGTCAACACCTGCAGGAAGGTTGAGCTTTTTGAGCTCATCAATCGTCTGCGCGGTTGGGTTGACGATGTCGAGAAGGCGCTTATGCGTGCGCATCTCGAACTGATCCATTGACTTCTTGTCGACGTTAGGTGAACGGTTCACCGTATAACGCTCGACGCGCGTCGGAAGCGGGATTGGCCCCACTACCTGAGCACCCGTGCCGCGGGCCGTGTCGATGATACCACCGGCGGCCTGATCCAGCACACGATGATCGTATGCCTGGAGGCGGATGCGTACTCTTTGCTGCTGCATCTTTTCTTTTCCTTTTTTCTTTTTGTTTCGCACTCAAATCCTTACGGATAGAGCGCCCTTCGTTGACTGTGCCTCTACGGTCGTGAAATCCGCGCACATTACTGATAATGTTGGCGCAGGAGGCCCATTGGGCGCCTCGCTCACGACTGGGTTTCGGCCCAGTAATCTTCAACAAAAAAACATCGCTCGCGGCTGTTTCGTAACCGCGAGCGTTAACTCAACGGCCACGACGCGACGGGATTTACCTGCCCGTATCGCGACCTCTCCCTGCGAAGATTGTCACATATTATATCAAAAAACGGCGTTATCGCGCAAGTAGGCAAATTTGCTTATTAAACGACCCGATTACCTGCGATTTTTGGTATAATACCTAAATAATGAATGTAGTCAGTTTAGTAGGCCGTCCCAATACGGGGAAAAGTGCGCTTTTCAACCGCATAGCGAAGAAGCGCGTAGCGATCGTTTTTGACCAGCCCGGCGTTACTCGCGACAGAGTTACACGCGAAGTTGAGGTTCTGGGTCGAAAAATCATGCTCGTCGATACAGGCGGCATCGCATTTGATAAACGCGTAACTAACGATCCGCTTGACAATGAAACGCGAAATCAGGCGGCTTTGGCTGTAGAAGACTCCGCAATTTGCATAATTGTCGTTGATGCCCGCGAAGGAATTACGCCTCTTGATGCCGAGGTGATAAAGCGCGTTAGGGAATCGGGCGTACCGTGCGTTATCGCCGCCAACAAGTGCGATAATGCCGATGACGATTGGCGCGCGGGCGAATTTGAGCGTTTTGGCCTTAAAGTATTCCCGACAAGCGCCGAACACTCACGCGGAATAGACTCGCTTCTTGGCGATATCGTATCGAAATTGCCACCTGCAGAGGAAAATGAGACAAAAAAGCGTCCCTTGCGCGTGGCTGTCGTCGGCAGACCCAACGCCGGAAAATCCTCTTATATAAATAGACTGCTCAAGGCTCCAAGAGTAATAGTCTCCGAAATCGCAGGCACAACGCGTGATGCGGTGGAAGTACCCTTCTCTATCGGCTCAGGCCCAGAGGCGCGCCATTATATGCTTGTTGATACAGCTGGAATGAAGCCTCACACGAAGATGTCAAAAACATCTGTCGACAATTTTTCGCTTTTCAGAACTGAAGAGGCGATTAAAGAGGCCGATGTGGTTCTGCTGCTCATTGACGCCAGAATGGGCCCGACCATGCAGGATAAGCGAATTGCAGGCAAAATCCTTGAAGCCAACAGGGCGGCCGTCATACTCTGCCAGAAATGGGATCTTGCCCAGGAAGACGGCGTTACCGAGACAAAGGCTCTGCCCGCATTAAGGCAGATGATGCCCTTTTTGAATTTCGCGCCTGTCGTATTCTGCTCAAATAAATCAGGCTACAACATCCGTCGCACGATAGAGGCTATCGACCGCGCAGCGGCAAGCGCCGGCGAAAAACTCCCGACGGGCATTCTCAATAGAACCCTTGTCTCGGCCACGAAGAAGACTCTCTCCCCGATGATTAAAGGAAAACGCCTAAAAATCTACTACGGCTTGCAAGTTTCGACAAATCCGCAAACGATAAGACTTTTTGTCAACGACCCTAAGCTTGTAACGCCCGCGTACCTTTCGTTCCTCGAGAAAAATGTACGAGCGAGATTTGGTTTAGAAGGCGCGCCTTTAAGAATATTCCTCAAAGCCCGCTCTCGCAAGGGCCAGGATAACGCCTAAAAATGAGAACGCCCTCTGACAAACCTCTTTCATTCGTTTTCGTCTCGTTCCCGGCGCACGAAATGAAAATGCGCTGGTCGGCAAAACTCAATTTCAAAGGCGGCGAAGATAGCTCCTCCGTACTCGATATTGAAGTTCATGACGGTGAAGGCGAGGCTGTAAAAAAAGGCGTTTTTGAATTTGCCGGCCAGATGCTCGCCGTAAATGACGGTTTAGCAAAAATATCATACGCAGATTTTATCGCCGGCAAGCACGATCGCGCCATTTGGCTTCACAGAAAAGGCTTTCCGCCGATACCGGGAGATCTTACGTTCGCATGACAGACAACGAATGGTTTGAGCTCGTAAAGAGCCAGGATGATACAGGCTGGAAGCTTGTGTGGGACAAAGTAATCAAGCCGGAATCAAAATCACTGAGATCCGCCGAGATGATGAAGCGCTATTCGCTCACAGACACCGATTTGTTAAGCATGCTCTACGAAGAGATGATCGGCCGCGGAAAAATCAATCTCTACAGAGGTGAAGGCAGTTTTCAAGGATGGCTGAAAAGATATGTGCGGGGATATGTTCTTAATGCCAAGGCTTCCGTGCGCGGCGAAATATCTATCGAGAATGCATATCACAGCGACGGGGAAGCTGCAGCTCTTGAAATACCTGTTCAGGCGGGCAAAGACATTAAGCACAATGAAGTGTGGAAGATGACGCATATCTGCCTGAAAGACCTCTGGAACAAAGACCCTGAACGCGCGTACGTGCATCTGCTCAAAACGAGATTTCATCTTTCGAGCGAAGAGGTTAAGGATTTTCTCGACATATCATCGGCGGCAAATGTCGACCAGATTTTCTCGCGCAACATCAAATTCATGCGCGAAGCGTGGGTCAAACACGAAAACGGCGCCTGATTACAGGAACTAAGCCGTTTACATCATATTAAGCGCATCTATATCTATTGAAGATATAAGCGCCGGCGGGCAAGGGCGCTCTTTAAGAAGCCACTTCCACGCCTTGACGATTGAACTAGCATTGGCGGCTCTGACTATTATCTGCCAACGATGCCACCCGTCCGCTCTTTCTATCGCCGCTGGAACCGCCTCGCCGACTTTTATACCCTTAACCTTCTGCAGCGACTGAGAATACATAAGCGACCAGCGTGCAACCAAAGAGGAATCTTTTGATCTCAAATTAATAAGCGCCAAATGGCAATACGGCGGATACCAAAGCTCGCGGCGGCAGGCAAGCTCTTCTGCAGCAAACGCCTCGAAGTCACCACGAGATGCCATTCTTATAACCTCGCATGAAATATCGTACGTCTGTATAAAAACTTCTCCGGGCAGCTCAGATCGGCCGGCGCGACCGGCAACTTGCTGCAAAAGCTGAAAAGTCCTCTCCGCGGCCCTAAAGTCCGGCATTTGCAATGATCTGTCAGCATTCAAAACCCCAACCAAAGTCACATTCGGGAAATCAAGTCCTTTGGCTATCATTTGCGTGCCTATAAGAACATCTGCCTCGCGCATCCTGAAAGAGCCTAAAATATCATCATGCGAATTTTTGCGGCTTGTCGAATCTGCGTCCATGCGCAGAACTCTTGCATGAGGAAAGCACGTCTTAAGAGCCGCCTCCGCGCGCTGGGTGCCTATGCCTTTATACGTAAATGAACGATCTCCGCATAAGGAGCACTTCTCGGGCATCATAATCCACCTGCCGCATATGTGACATCTAAGGCATTTATCGGCCTCATGGTATGTATAGGCAACCGCGCAATCTGGACACTCTATGGCGCTATTGCATCCGTCGCAAACAACGCTCGGGCTGTAGCCGCGCCTATTAAGAAACAAGATCGTCTGTTCGGAGCGCTCAAGCCTGAGTTTAATGGCATCAAGAAGATCTTTTGAATATATACCCTTCTGCGAGCATGACATATCAACGAGCCTGATAAGCGGTAAAGTCCCGGCTCCTGCGCGATCTTTCATAGAGACTATGGCATATTTACCTGAAAGGGAATTGTTCCAACTCTCCAAACTTGGCGTTGCAGAGCCTAAAACAACCTTAGCGCCTTCAAGCTGTGCGCGCAAAACCGCTACATCCCTCGCGTTATAGCGTGGTGAGGTATCCTGCTTGTAACTTGAATCGTGCTCTTCGTCAACGACAATAAGCCCCAGATTCTTTACTGGCGCCCACACGGCGCTTCGAGGACCGATGACAACCTGCGCCTCGCCGCTGCGAATCCTGTGCCACTCATCATACCGCTCTCCGTCGGAAAGCGCCGAATGTAGAACGGCAACCTTTGAGCCGAAGCGCGAAGCGAAACGCTGAACGGTCTGAGGGGTAAGCGATATTTCCGGCACCATAACTATCGCGCCACGACCGCGCTTCAGCTCGGAAGCGATCGCCTGAAGATATACCTCGGTTTTTCCCGACCCGGTCACTCCATGCAGAAGCAAGGGCTTTGTTGAGCACAAAACGGCGTCAAGCGCCTTAGACTGCCCGTCATTAAGTTCGAGCGGCTTTGTCGGTAAAATGCGTCGCGACAGAAGAGGGTCTCGCCGTTTGGCTTTAGGCGCAACAGAAAGAACGCCTTTTTCAGCCAGCGCCTTGATAGTAGAGTTTGTCGTTTTAAGCTCCTGCGAAAGCTGATTTAGCCACCCGCCCTTAAGACGAACAACCTGCTCATAAATCCAAAGCTGACGTTTTGTCAGCTGCGTGATATCTCCGCTCTCGTTCGGCTCAACAAAGAGAAGTTCTTTAGCATGAGCATTTTTCTTTATGACGGCAGATGGAAGAGCTGTTTTTAAAACCGTCTCAATCGGGCTTGCCGTATATATCGCTACGCGCTTTATGAGATCTAAAAGAACAGGCGAAAAAAATGGGATTTCATCAACAATGGACGATACACACTTAAGCTTATAAGAACTCTGCTCGTTGACTTGATCGGAAATAGCCATCGCAAACCCTCGCGCTTCACGATGGCCGAACGGAACACAAAGAAGCTGACCGACGGTCAGCTTCTTTTCTAAGTCGCTCGGAATCTCGTATGTAAAGAGTTTATCGAGCGCTAAATCTATGGCTACAGAAACTGTCAAATTAAAGCTGGAGAATCTTAAGCTGATTTTCAAGAGCAGAGTTATCAAAGCTCTGCTTGTTGAAGATTACGTTAAGGCGGGAATACTTAGCCTTGATGACCTGAGCGGCGCCGCCCTTGCGGATAAGAATCCAAGCCTTGTTGCCGAAAGGCGTCGAAGTGTACTGACCACCAGCCTTACCGCACTCAATCTCGGTAGTTTTAGTGCCGTCATAGCTGGCAAGCTCCGAGTTAAGAGAGTTGAAGTCTACGTTGCGAGAAACTAAAACAGGAATGACATCAGAAATCTCGCTCTGGACATTCTGCGTGACAAGCCAAGCGACATTCTTCTTCTCAAGCTGATTGTTCGACATGCCGGGAACACCGCCGCCGGAAAGCGTGCTGATATCGACATCTACGAACGCCTTGCGGTTCTGGGCCTCGGTTTCGAGGTCAAAGAGATATTTAAAGAAGTCGGTCGAACTCGTAGCGCCGATAACCTTCTTATCTTCATCGTCAAGTCCGTCGGTATCCTGCTGAGGCCAAACAGCCTGAAGGCCCGCGCCTTCACGATCAGTATTGGTCTGAGTGATGGCAACAAAAAGATTGCGGCCGCGCATTGACATGGCGGAAGTGTTCGCAGAAAGCATAGCCGAAGAAATGGCCGGGAAGAGAGCGCCCATCAAAATACCGAGAATACCGATAACGACGAGAAGCTCAACGAGCGTAAAACCTTTATTTTTTTTGTTCATAGTTAATCTACCTTTTGTATGGTTTTGTATATGTATATTATCGCACAGTTTTCATTTCTGCGCAAGTGCCTTTTTTAGATACGGCAAATAAGCCTTTGTGTACGTAAAAAGCGTTATGATTGTAATTAGAATCATAAACCCTTCAAAGACGAAGCAGCTCATAAGCCACGGAAAATCCCATGATTGCGGCACCATCGCGTGAAACGCAAGATACATATAAGTCCAGCCGGCGCACGGAAACGAAAGAGCTGTTCGCACCTTGCCGAGATACATCGCCGCGACATCCGCCCCGTACATCGCCCCCACGCTGCGGATGAATGTAACCCACATGTCACGGGAGAGATAAAGGATCGTAAAGGCGAGCATCACCATGGCGTGTACATCCGACTGCCCTTGGCGCGCAATCTGCCAAATGAGAGATGGGAACGTTACTACATAGAAGATCTTATCCATCAGAGGATCGGCCATCTTGCCCAAAGTGGAAACGACCTTCCAGCGTCTGGCGAGCATACCGTCAAATAGATCGGTTATCCCCGAAAGGAACATAGCGACGATCGCCCCAAAACCGAGCCAGAACCCGCCGCGATATTCTTGCGCCACGGCAAAAGCGAGCCACGCAAGCACAAGCGGCACACGCAGAAACGTCAATACATTGACTATCGCCGACTGAGCACTCACAACTCGCTAAGCCCCTCTGCAACAACATCCTGCATAACGCCAAGAGCTTCTTGAAGACGAAGAAGTCTTTCTTTAAGAGCTCTAACGCGAAGCTCCGATTTCTGGTAATTGCGGCGCGTTGCAAAAAGCTGTTTTAAAATCTCTCCGGGATCAAGATCGAGATCGTTAAGCTGCATTCCATCAGGAATCGGAACTAAAACCCCTTCCCCGCATTGGCTGCAATTGATCTGCAAACCCGCTCCGCGATAGTCGATGACGAGGTTTTTTCCGCAATGGGGACAGTCAAAGACTATATCCGTATCGCGGATTTCAACATCGTCTGCAAGTTGAGTGTCAACAGCCTCGTCAGACACATTCTCATTATGCAACGTTTCATCAAACATAAATTTGTATCTCCCTATGTGTCAATTATTATACACTAATGCGTCCGACTTGACAACTCCATGGTCTTAGAGCTTACGAATTTCTCCATCCATCTTGAGAGACGATCTGCGCCGTCTCGTCTTCATTGCTGGCGATAACGGGCTTCAGTGTCCGGCAACCTATCAGAGCGAGTTTCTCGACAAGCATCTTGTACTGTGCTTCATCCCCGTATGTCCCGACGATTGTGCCGCCCGAGCCCGCGAACTTAGCAGAGGCTCCGACCTCTCTTGCCGCCATAACCATCCTGCGGTTCTCTTCTGCGACATTGAAGATCTTATCTCTAAGATCAAAATTCGCATTGATCAATCCCGCAATCTCATCGAATCGCCCAGACACAAGCGCATCACGGCCCTTTTGGGCGATATCGGCAAATTCGCTCATGGCGCCGATCACATCGCGGTCGTTATTCTGAAAACGCTGCTTGACCTTCTTGTGCGCCTTTCCGCTCTCTTCTGCCCTATTAGGATCATAGGCTATATAGAGATTTTTCAAAAGGCCTGCATCTAATCTCTCATACCTGCCGTGTCCTGTCGCCTCGACGAGCTCGCGGTTGAAATCCATAAAGGTAAGCCCGTTATATATCTGCGCAACACGATCCTGCAGGCCGCAGGCTATTCCGAGCTCATCCCTTTCTGCCTCCATGCAGATTGTCGGGGCAATCTCAAGCGGAATGGTGACATTGTAAAATTTCTGAAGCGCTTTTAACATCGCCGAACATATCGCGCTTGAGCCGCTCATCCCGACAAGGCGCGGAATGTTTATCTTGTATTCAACGGTGAAATTGCGCTTTTCGATTTCGATGCCTTTTTCAAAGCAATACTCAAAAAATAATTTCGCCACAGCCTTGAGCATTCTTATTCCGCCGTAATAGCCGTAGAGTCTTAAATCCCTGACCAAAGCCTCGGGAGACTCGAAAGTCGCGTCATCGACCTCGCCCGGAACAAAACGAAGCCGATTGCTCTCGGACATTTTCAGATCAACGCAAAATTCGGTAAATGAAAAACTTATGGTCTTGCCGAAATATCCATCCGACGGATTGCCGAGAAAGCCGGCGCGAGCGAAGCTGCGTGTGTTAACCGTTAACATTCATCGCCTCCAATGTTTTGAAATATCCTTTGGGATTGCCGATATCATGTCGCTTTCCGGGGTAGACATACCCAAGAACCTTCTTTTTCTCAAGAAGCCTTCTGATCGCATCGGTCAACTGAATCTCTCCTCCGTAGCCCGTCTTCTGATCGGCCAGAAGCTTAAAAATCTGCGGATCGAGCAGATACCTCCCCGCAACAGCCATGTCGCTTGGGGCTTCTTCAACGGAAGGCTTTTCCACTATATCCGTTATTTGCGGCGCTTTACTATCAGAATCGTCAAGCTTTACAATTCCATAGCGCGACACCATTTCCTCCGGCACACGCTCAAGGCCTATCACTCCCGCGCCATTGTTCGCCTTTGACATCGCGACCATCTCGCTAGACGCCTGACATCCCGACACTAGCGCATCTCCAAGAAGAACAAGAACGCACTCTTTCTCATCACGAAACCTTTCGGCCGCGCAAAAAACGGCATGACCGAGCCCCTTCTGCTCCGTTTGCAACTCAAACGAAATTGACGGATCGTCCTTAAAGTATTCGCGGATAAGTTCTTTTCCGGGAGAAATAACGATGACGATCTCCTCGGCCCCGGCGGCCTTCGCCTCCTCGACTATAAGCTCAAGAGCCGGCTTCGCCCCGATAGGCAACATTTCTTTAGGTATCACTCTTGTAACAGGCAAAAACCTGCTTCCGAGTCCTGCCGCTGGAATTAACGCTTTCATATTCTTGAATTATACCATAACAGCCACGCCTTCAGCGAAGCAGATATCCGAACCCGTAGGATATAAGCGCGACAAGAGTTGAGATCCCCGCCATAACGAAAAACCCTCTGCGGAAAGAAGTTTCTCTCGCGACGCTTAAATAAAAATTGAAAAAGGCGATAATACCGAAAGCGAGCAGAAGCATTACTGCAAGCGCGATGGTGGCGCTTGCGAAAAACGCATATGGCGCTACAAGAATAAATACCGTAAGCACGTACGCCGCGCCCGTATAGATAGCTGTTTTTACCGCGCCTGAAGAATCATCCTCATCGGCGTCAGATGTATTGCCTGCCTGCTCATCGGCTCTCGCGGAAAGAAAAGCGGAGGCCGCCATCGACATAGAAGCCGCAAGCCCCGTGATAAGGCCGAGCTTTGCGATTCTAACCGGATTTCCAATTGCAAACGTAAAACCGGCAAGAGCGCCAGTGAGCTCAACGAGAGCATCATTAAGGCCAAGAACTATCGCTCCCATGTTTTTCAGGCGCTCATCATCGAGCATACCGATAAGTTCACTTTCATGGCGCTCCTCATCATGGGCTATCGCCGCAATCTGCGGATAAGACTCAGTCACTTCGCGATATGTATCCGCCGCCGAATCCTCGCCCCTTTCCATAAGTTTCAGAACGAAGGTAAGCCCAAAAACTTTTGCGCAAAGAACAATCCACGCAACCTTCAGACGGTTAGGCTCGCCTTTGCACTGAAGAATTGAGCCTATCACCCGCGCGTGCGACGCCTCATCCGCGCTTATCGCAAGAAGTATCTCACGATTCTTCGGATTTTTCTCTATCGACGCCAGCTTTGAATAGACGGCCGACTCCGTAAGTTCATTGCGCAATTGCGAGCGCAGTATATCAATATGCTTCTCGTTATTCATGTTTTCCACTCTTTCAGTTGCCTCGTGCCCAATCACCAAATCCTTCAGCTATCGCCCGAGCCATTTTTTTGCGCCACGACAAATCCAAGGCGGCCTCCTCGCCTTCAGGGGAAGTCATGAAATCCGCCTCGATCAGACAGCTTGGTATCTGAGGATTGCGAATAACCGCAAAATTCGCTTTTATTACGCCGCTATTGCTCAATGCCGGCGAACAGGCTTTAACCATTTTCGCATTGACAGATTTAGCGAGTTTTACGCCTATATCATTCCAAGCATATACCGCCATATATCGAATATCTCTTGGGTTGCGGTTTATGGCGGGCGCGTTGTAATGAATGGAAATGAACGCGTCAGCCTTGACATCGTGGGCTATTTTAGGTCTATCGTAAAGACCTACTGAAACATCGTTTGTGCGGGTCATCACCACATTATAGCCAAGTGTTTCAAGAGCGAGCGCAACCTCCTTTGAAAGCTTAAGGTTAAAATCTTTCTCCTTTAGGGCATGAGGAGACAAAGCTCCGCTGTCAGATCCGCCGTGGCCCGGATCTATGACGACGACGATCTCGGAAGGCGCCTTGTTGGTAGGCATCTCCTGCGCGGCGTCCGAAGCGTACGGAAGCTTTTTAAACTGCCTGACCTTTGCGGGAGCGGTCGAAGCCAAAGTTTTTTTTGGTTCTGCGACATAAAACACATGGTTGCTACCAGCCACATCTATAATATTCGTGCCGCTTTTGACATTTACCAGCGTAGCCCACGCGCCCGTTCTGTAAACAGGAACGTCCTGTCCGCCAACGACAATATTCGTAACACCCCTGTCAACAGCTCCTATCATATAACATGAATCCACGCACGGCAGACGTGCCCCCGCGCGCGGATATGCTATTGTAAGGGATAGAAGAAGCGCTGCTATCATTCAGCGGAAAAACGATATTCCGTACGGCTGCGGAAAGTTTCTCCCGGACGAAGAATCGTCGAGGGGAAGTCGGGACGATTCGGCGAATCGGGCGCATGCTGAGTCTCAAGCGCCATGCCCTGAAGCGGAAGATACTTACTTCCCGCTCTCTTGGCCGGCAAATTCAAATCCGCCGTCATATTCTGAGCGCCATACATCTGCATACACGGCTCAGTCGTCCAAATTTCCATCTTGCGCCCAGAAGCCGGGTCTTTCATGATGCAGGCGATCTTAAGTTCGCCAGTCTTTCCGCGAAGGAAGAAATTATGATCGAACCAGCTGTCCATCGGCTTGGTTGTCTCGTCCGCGAGCATCGCCTTTTGCTTATCTCCGATTCTGCACATCTGGGTGAAATCAAACGGCGTCCCCTTTACAGGCAGATTCTTTACAGGAATCAACCCTGCCGTCACCTGCGTATACTGATCGGCAAAAATCTGAAGTTCCTGATTGAGGATATTGCCGCTATCTTCACCGGCCATGTTCCAGTAACCGTGATGGGTCGGGTTGATTATGGTGGGCTTGTCGGTTACGGCCTCGTATGAAACGACAAGCGTGTTTTTGGGCGAAACCACATACGTGACCTTGCATGTGACGCACCCAGGAAAATTCATATCTCCGTCGGGCGAGACCAAAGTAAGTTCAAGGCCTCTGCCTTCACGCGAAAAGTAAGGCTTAACGTCCCAGATTTTCGAGTCCCAGCCGAGAGGTCCGCCGTGAAGATTGCAGTTTCTCGGACCTTTCTTCTCGTTCAGCTCAAGCTGATACGCCTTACCGTCGATGGAGAACTTGCCGTCAGCGATACGATTGCCATATCGCCCGATGAGAGTACCCATTGAAAAACCGTTCTTCTCATATTCACCCGCGGTATTCCAGCCAAGCGCGACATCGGCGAAATTGCCAAAACGGTCCGGAGCGAGAACTCTTACGATTCTCCCGCCGTAGTCAGATACGTCAACACGAAGTCCGCCCACTCCCTGAATCGTGTAGAGCTTTGTCTGGCGGCCGTCGGAGAGCTTGCCGAAGTCTTTGACAAGCTTCGCGCTCATCGGTTTTGAGTATCGCATCGCCTGGCGCGTTTTCTGCGCATTGCGACGCTGAATCATTCTTTCGCGCGCCTGTTTGCGGTCAAGCCGCTCAGCGGGCTTTTCACCGGTCTGCTCGGCAAAGACGAGCGCGGAAATCATAACACAACTTAGGGCTACGAGTTTTTTCATTTTCATTTCCTTTATTTTACGGCAAGCATCGAATCTATCGAACGCTTGGCTTTTCTTGAAATTTCTTCATCTACGACGACTTCATGGCGCATATACAAAAGAGCATCCCGCACATTCTCAAGCGTGGCTTTTTTCATATCGCAGCACTCAAGTTCCCCGACGGCGATAAATTCTTTGTCGGGATTCTCTTTCTTTAACCTGTGCAAAATCCCTTTTTCCGTGGCGACAAGAATCTTCTTGGCGGCCACCTCTTTCGCGCGCGCACACATTCCGCCTGTCGAAAGACATTCATCCGCCGCTTTGCGGACCCCCTCGTTGCACTCCGGGTGCGCAAACACAACGGCTCCGGGGTTTGCCCTTCGGGAGGCTTCAACCTCCTCCGCCTTAAGCGCGGCATGTATGGGGCAGCAGCCTTTCCAACACTCATACTTTTCGCCAAGCTTTTCGGCTACGTAAGATCCAAGATGCATATCAGGGACGAAAAGAATCTTTTCGCCTTTCATCGTGGAAAGAATCTTCTCGGCATTGCCGCTCGTAACGGAAATATCGCATTCCGCCTTTACTTCAGCCGTGGAGTTGACGTAGCAAACGACCTTCGCGCCAGGATGCTCGGCTTTGAAGAGGCGCAGCTCCTGGGCGGTTATCATATCCGCCATCGGGCAGCCTGCGCTGGGATCGGGTATAAGCACCTTCTTTGAAGGGTTTAAAATCTTCGCCGTCTCGGCCATAAAATAAACGCCGCAAAAAACGATCACGGGCGATTCTATCTCCGTAGCCTTGCGCGCAAGCTCAAGAGAATCTCCCGTGAAATCCGCGATATCCTGAACTTCAGGGCGAGAATAGTTATGCGCCAGAATGACGGCCGAGCGCTCGCGCTTTAACTTTTCTATTTCATCTACGATCATACGCAACATTATATCAAATTTATGCAAACTCGACGGCTTTTGTCATGTCGGGCTTAACGAAAAGCATTTCGCCAGGTCTAAATTCCGCAAACCCAGCACATCTGACTGACGCATGAAAACCGTGGCAAACAATATGCACCAGCGTTTCACTGCCAAGCGGCTCAACGAAATCAACTACCGCCTCAACGTCTCCCGGCAGAGCTTCGTCGGCCCTAACGAGCTTAAGATCCTCAGGCCTTACCCCGATCATAGTCCTGCCGAGCATGCCGGGCGGAAAAAGGTTCATGGCGGGAGTGCCTATAAAGCCCGCCACAAAGGGATTCGCGGGTCTACGATAGACTTCCAAAGGGGGAGCTACCTGTTGAATACGCCCTTCGTTCATCACAACGATACGCTCGCCCATGGTCATCGCC
The DNA here is from genome assembly GCA_904502135.1 of Kiritimatiellia bacterium. GTDB lineage: Bacteria > Verrucomicrobiota > Kiritimatiellia > RFP12 > UBA1067 > UBA1067. The sequence continues at coordinate 22,528 of CAJGDE010000001.1, read as the reverse complement.
TCCGTCTGATCGTGCGTAACATAGATGATCGTCGACTTAAGCCGCTGATGGAGATGGATTATTTCAGAGCGCATCTCAACACGCATCTTGGCGTCAAGATTCGAAAGAGGCTCATCAAAAAGAAATACGGCAGGCTCTCTTACGATTGCTCTACCCAACGCGACGCGCTGGCGCTGCCCGCCAGAAAGAGCTTTCGGCAGCCTCTTCAGATAATCGGTAAGCCCAAGTGTTTCAGCGGCGTCCTTGACGCGCCGGGCAATCTCCGATTTGGCTACTCCTCTCAGCTTTAGAGCAAACGACATATTCTCTTCAACGCTCATGTGCGGATAAAGCGCGTAGTTCTGAAAAACCATCGCAATATCCCGATCTTTGGGAGCTAAGAAGGTAACGTCTTTGCCGCCGATGGAAATCTTGCCAGATGTCGGAATCTCAAGACCGGCAACCATGCGCAGCGTCGTTGACTTGCCGCAGCCCGATGGACCTACCAAAACGAGAAACTCCCCGTCTGGAACACTAAGCGAAAAGTTCTCAACTGCAGGGCGGTCCCCTTTTGAATAAACCTTTTCGACATTTTCAAATTCAACCGAAGCCATAAAGCACCTGTCAATCAATGCGCTCCAAAATCAAATCCGCGGCCGCCGGAGCCTGAGAGGAGACCGTAAACGCCTTATACAGCTCTGCAGCCGCGTGCTCAAGACCGTTGGGATCGCCCGACTTCTGCAGCGTCGCGAGCGCCGTGCCGACGGAAACCTTATCGCCTCGCATAACATCAAGAGTAACTCCCGCAAGAGGGTCTATCGCGTCCGTCTGCCTTTGCCGCCCAGCTCCAAGCTCGAGCGCCGCACGGGCAACCTTTTCCGCGTCGATGCCGCTTACATAACCCGAGCGCATCGATTGTATGCGAAAACGGAAAACAGGCTTTTCTAAAAGCGCCAAAAAGCTGTCGAGACTTCCGCCATGCGCAGAAACCATGGCTTCAAATCTGGCAAAGGCCGACATATCAGAAAGTCTATCCTCACATTCGGCACGAGCCTGTTCAAGCGCAATGCCCTTTGACAGCGAAACCATGAGAGCTGCCAGCTCGAGAGAAAGATCGGCAACAAGTTTTAGCAGAGGATCTTTAGAACCCTTGAGAATCTGTATTGCCTCTGCGACTTCATTTGCATTTCCGACGGCTCGCCCGAGAGGAGTCGACATGTCCGTAACAAGCGCGGCGGCTCTGCGCCCCGAAGCCTTAGCTCCGGCGACGAGACTCATTGCAAGTTCCACGGCCTGCTCGCGACTCTTCATGAAAGCGCCCGAACCGCACTTCACATCGAAAATAAGCGCACCTGCACCCTCAGCGAGTTTCTTCGACAGAATTGAAGAAGTGATAAGGGCAATAGACGCGACCGTACCTGTGACATCGCGCAGCGCATATAGCTTTTTATCGGCAGGCGTAATTTCATCCGTCTGCACGGTCATCGACACTCCGCAGGAGCGCACGACTCGGTCAAAATCTTCCAAGCTAAGCGAAGCGTTATATCCGGGAATCGTCTCAAGTTTATCCGCCGTCCCCCCCGTAAGCCCCAAACCTCTGCCTGTCAACGAAGGGACAAAAACTCCGCACGCCGCGACAAGAGGCTGTATGACAAGCGAAAGCTTGTCGCCCACCCCACCGGTAGAGTGCTTATCAGCGGTCAAAAGGCCGTCCCACGAAAGGACTCTGCCCGAGTTCATCATCGCCTCTGTAAGATCGGCCGTCTCTCTTTCGGTCATTCCGCGACAGCATATAGCCATCGCCAAAGCGCTCATTTGATAATCTGGAATTTCGCCTTTTGTAAAGCCTTCGACAAACTCCCGGATTTCAGCCGAGCCAAGCGAGCGGCCCTCACGCTTCTTGTCAATAATAATCTTCGCTATCATCGCACACCCCCTTCGCGAGGTTTTCGCCAATATGAAAGATACTCGACATTACCCATCTCTCGACCGAGAATCGGCGAGACATCAAGCCCCAAAAGCTCAAGAGAAAGCTCTTCTTTAGCGAACGCGACTATCTGATCTCTTGCTTGCGTGCGAAGAGCCTCATCGCGCACAAGCCCTCCAGGAGCGTTGCCTTTTCCCACTTCAAACTGAGGCTTTATAAGAGCTACTATCTCACCACCCGGCAGGAGAACGCGATCAATGGCGGGCAGTATGAGCTTGAGCGAAATGAAAGATACGTCTGTAACTGCCAGTTCCGGCGCATACGGAATATCCGAAGGCGTCATGTATCTGGCGTTGAACTGCTCGCGCACCCAGACGCGCGGATCAGTCCTAAGTTTATACGCCAGCTGATTGGTCCCCACATCGACGGCCATCACCGTTTTTGCTCCATGCTGCAAAAGACAATCGGTAAAGCCCCCTGTTGAAGAGCCGACATCGATACAGATTTTGTCTTGAGCCGAAAGCGACGGAAATTTCTCAAACGCCCCTTCGAGCTTTTCTCCTCCGCGAGAGACGAATCTGGCTGGCTCTTCGATTTCAACAACAGCATCATCATCGATAAGCCTCGACGCCTTGCGCTCCACCTGGCCCGATACGCGCACCTTGCCTTCCAACACAAGCGCCTGCGCCAGTGTGCGTGAGGCGACGAGCTGACGCTCGACCATAGTTATATCAAGGCGCTTTTTCACTTTACATCACTTAAGTATTCGATTTTTCTGATTTCGTCTTTGCTGAAGCTGCGCGTGATACCGAGTTTAACTTCGATTACAATACCGTTAACGCCGCTGGAGACAAACACTCCCTCATGTGTACCTCGTGTGGTAACCACTCTCACGTTCGGAACGAAAATACGTTTAAGTCCGACCCTACACCTTGTTGTAGATTCACGATTGACTTTCGGATGAAGAACCCTTTCGGCATAACCTTCTTTACGGACAATAAGAACATGCTCGCCCTCCGAAACATTTTCTATGGCCATGACATCGCTGAAGACGGCGTTTTTGTCGCGCGATTTCGTCTTACCCATAATGCGCCCATCTAAAACTACCTGCGCATCAACGGGATTTGTGCGCACCTCAAGGCGCCCCATGATGTTTGACAGCTTAAACTCAACGCGTGCGGACGAGCCGTTTTCTATCAGGACCGTTTTCGTCATCGCGGCATATCCGTCATATTCCGCCCTTACGCAGTATTGCCCCGCTTTAAGATCCTGAATGGTGATCGGTCCCTTCCCGTGCGCCTCGTCATCAATGTAAAAACGCGCACCTTCCGGCTGGGATGTAAGATGAAGCGTCCCCGGCTGACCTTGAAGCGCGACCGACAGCACCTGCTTGTCGCCGGCGTTTATCGCAAGCTCCCGGATTTCGTCGCGAAAACCTTCTTTGCTGAGTTTAACCGTCGCGCGCCCCTTTGGCACATCGTTGACCACAAGCGGCGTAAGCCCGCGGACGATGCCATTTACAGTAACCTCTGCGCCGACAGGTTCGGAGCGCACATCTATGCGCCCTGAAGAAAGGACAAGCTTAACGTCTTTCACAACTGGAACGCGGCCGTTGAACTTCACCGAAAAAGACTGATCGAGATAACCGGCCTTACGAAGCCTTACTGTATAGGAGTTTTTCGCGGCAAGATTTGTTATAAGTCTTGGAGTCGTACCTACCGACTGTCCATCTATGCGGATATCGCAGCCTTCAGGCTCGGACTTAACCAGCAAAATTCCCTTTATCTCTTCCAGTACTTCGTGCTTCTCAATCAAAGGAGCCTCGTCCATCCTGAAATAGCGGTCAACTTCGCGATAACCCGCCAAACGGAATTTAAGGTGATGACGCCCAGGCTTTAAATCATACATGACAAGAGGTGTTACCCCCCTATCCTGACCGTCGATAATCACGCTCGCTCCGGACGGCTGGCTTGTCACGCTTACGCGAACGGGCATGGATTCCTGCGCAAAAACGGCTGAAAAGAGAAACAGCGCCAGAATCGTCAAAACTCTACTCATCTCTTACCCCCTTTCGTCATACGGCGTTCAACATCTATTAGCTTAGCGGCCGCCTCGCGGTTTCGCTCATCGGCTCTGTCCGGAACCATCTCCATCAGGACCTTAAGCTCTTTCTGAGCCTCGGACCACTGTCCAAGATTGATGGCTCTGTCCGCAAGAAAACGCTGGTTGTTATAGCGCGTCTCATGCTCTTTTTTCGACTGATCGAGCCCTTCTCTGGCCTCCGCCGCAAAATCGGGCTTTGGATTAATCGTCTCAAGATAAAAGAACGCCTCATTGTAAGCGTCGATCGATTGAGACAGATTGCCGTAATTGACGTCGCGATCTTCCCACTTGAGCTTACCCAGAGCAATCTTTTCTTTCGCCAGTTCAATCAACTTATCGCGCGAATACTGTATGGCCCAAACGCCAAGTTCGTTCTTGGTGAACGCTTCAAGCTTCTCGCGAATCTGCCTGAAGAGTTCCGGCTCCTGCGTATTTTCTATTCTAACCTGACGCACGCGTGAAGAATACACGACCTTGAGATTCCAGCTTTCAAGTTTTGGCGGCTCAGAATCGGGCCCAGCGTATTCGCGGTCGATATTGCGCATCTGCGAAAAGGCGAGAATCTCATTAAGCCTCTTAAGAGAGCGCTCATCGAGAGGACGACTCTTTGAGACATGGCGATCTTCGTTTGGAACGTCATCTATTTTAACGTGCAGTACTCCATCGCCGCTGAGTTTGAGCTCGTAACGGAATATCCCGTTGGAATCGGCCTCCACCTTTTCGTAATAGAACTCTTTGACCACGCTATCGACTTCCGTCGCCGCCACGGGCTGAGGAGCACTAGAGGGCTCTTCTGCCTGCGGCATCAAAAAACAAAGCGCCGCCGCGACAACGCACGCTAAAGCAACCGCCCAGATAACATAAGAAAAAATGCCACGCTTTTTCGCAGGTTTCTCTTTGTTCGCATCTGTCGGCGTTACTGTCGAATGCGAGACGCTAAGCCCGAGATCGACAGACGATATTTCATCGCCGCCCACCGGTTTTATGTCATCGGCAGAGAGAACCTTTATCCTTGTTGTTCCCGCCTCGATAATGTCACCCGCCGAAAGAAGAACGCTATCTGCTCCAAGCGAAACACCGTTAAGAATCGTTCCGTTCGCACTGGCCAAATCCGTCAGGCGCACATCCCCGTTGTACTCCTCAAAAAAACAGTGGTTGCGGGAAAGCTCCTCGTCAGGAATGTGCACATCATTAGACGAAGATCTTCCGAAGCGAAGCCCTCCTTGCGGAATCTCAAAACGTTTTCCAGCCAGCTGCCCTGTCTCGATATGAAGTATAAGTTTAGCTGCCATTACCAATTTCCTTTCAATGCCTGACTTAAGACAGGCCCAAGCAAAATTATAAACACAGACGGAAATATGCAAAGAAGAAGCGGCCCGAGCATCTTAACAGGCGCTTCAGCGGCCAATTTCTCGGCTCTATCAAACCTGCGGGAGCGCAGCTGCTCCGACTGGATGCGAAGTATCGCGCCGATTGATACGCCCAGCTCGTCGGCCTGAATCAAAGCAAACGCTACAGCCTTAAGATCGCTCTGCTTTACTCGAAGAGCCATATTCCTCAAAGCCTCCTTGCGCGAAGAGCCCACCTGAATTTCTTTTGTCATCCGAAGAAGTTCCTCGTTCAGAGGATCTAAGCGGCGGGATTTGCAGTTGCGCTGCAATGCGCTGATAAAATCCATACCGGCCTCAACGGAAAGAGTCAGAAGATCAAGGACAAACGGCAAGGCCTTCATTATCGACATGTGCCTGCGCTTAACCACGTTATAAAGCCAAAGCTTCGGCGGCAACCACAAGAGCATCAGCTGAAGAGAAACAAACTCTTCGGCGCTTATAAGGCCCTCAAATCCTCCCTGAATCAGCAGCGTTTGCGCGTCAGCGACAGGCTTGGCGAATATACTTCTGCGGATAAGCGGATAGAAATTATGCGCAAGAGGCAGCAGCAACTTGAACAATAAAGGTATCGAGCGCTCTTGTCTGCGACCGTCAGCGAGAGTGACATACGTCACTTCACCGGCAACTGAGGCGGCATACCATGCGAAGGCTGCCGCCGCCGCGCCCCACGCGACCATCATACAAAAACCAAGTATATCCATAGCCGCAAAACCCTATTTATATTTTCAAGTTACTTGAGTTCCGCCAAAAGCGCAATCAAGCGGAGAGACGACTCCACCCGACTGACCAGGCTCTCCCGCGAAGAGTATCATCCCTTCAGAAACTCCGACCGACATTTTGCGCGGAGCGAGATTGGCGACGAACACGACCTCCTTGCCGACAAGATCCTGAGGCTGCGGGTATGCCTGACGAATGCCGGAGAAAATAGTACGCTTGCCAAGAGCGCCTGCATCAAGAACAAACTTAAGAAGCTTTGAACTCTTGGGTACAATCTCGCAGCTTTCAACTACTCCAACTCTAAGATCAAGCTTCTCGAAATCGGGAAAGGCAATCTCCGCCTTAAGAGGCTCAACCTCCCTCTTCTCTATTCCCTCTTCCCTCTTCCCTATTCCCTCATTCCCCTTATTCTTGCTCGCCCGTGACTCGTGACTCACCTCGCCAGACTCACCAGGTCTAACCTTCGCCGCCTCAACCATCGCCTCAACTTGCTTTATGTCGATACGGCTTGCGAGATACTCATATTCTCCAAGCGCGCAATTCTCCTTCGCCTCTTTTGAACTTTGCCACGACCACTCGTTCTCGCCAAAAAGTTTCATAGCCTTCTTGGCGTATTCGGGGAGTATGGGGCTTAAATAGATGGCGATGATGCGAAAAGCGTTGAGCGCAGAAGTAAGAGCCGTACGGGTTATCTCTTCATCCGTCTTGATGCTCTTCCACGGCTCGCGCTTATCGAAGTATTCATTCGCAGCGTCAGCAAGACGGCAGATTTCAACAACAGCCTGATTAAACTTTCGATCTTCATAGTGCTTGGCTATTGTTTCGCCTGCATCAATACACTTCTGAACAAGACCTCTACCATCCTCGTCCATCGAACCCAACTTTCCGCCAAGCTTCTTCTGAAGCATTTGCGAAGCGCGCGAAGCGATATTGGTAATCTTGCCGACAAGATCGGAATTCACCCTCTGGACGAAATCGGAAAGATTAAGATCCATATCATCTGTCGTACCGCCAAGCTTCGCCGCATAATAATACCTGAGCGCCTCCGGCGGGAGGTTATCTAAATATGTACGGGCGGAAACGAACGTTCCCTTCGACTTGGACATCTTTTCGCCATTGACCGTAAGAAAACCATGCACGAAAACTTTCGTCGGCCCCTTAAAGCCGGCGGCATTAAGCATCCCCGGCCAGAAGAGACAGTGGAAGCGAATAATATCCTTGCCGATGAAGTGATAAAGCTCAACTTCAGGGTCGTTCCACATCTCAAACTTGCCGGCGTTCTTAAGACTTGCGATATAGCCTACGGGCGCGTCCACCCAAACATAAAAATATTTGTCTTTAAACCCGGGTATCTCAAAACCGAAGTAAGGTGCGTCACGCGAAATGCACCATCCGCGCAAAGGCTCTTTGAACCACTCAAGAAGCTTGTTCGAAACATCGCTCGTCGTATGATCGGGTATCCACTTCTCAAGATAGTCGTGCTGAGGCTCAAGCTCGTAATACAGATGTTCCGAATCTTTAACTACCGGTGACGAGCCACATGTCGTGCACTTGGGGCTGCCAAGTTCCTCCGCAGCATACGTAGAGCCGCATTTGTCGCAACTGTCACCATACTGACCTTCAGCTCCGCACTTGGGACAGACCCCTTTCACAAATCGATCCGGCAGGAACATCTTACATTTTTCACAGTAAAGCTGCGGTGTTGTCTTGCGGGTGATGTAGCCTTTCGCCTCCGCGGCCTTGTATATCTCTTCACTCAAGGCCTTATTTTCAGGAGAGTTTGTCGTATAATAATTGTCAAACTTAATCTGAAAATCCGTAAAATCCTTCAAGTGCTGCGTATGGCTGCGCGCAATGAGCTCTTCAGGGGTAATCCCTTCTTTGCGGGCACGGATCATGATAGGCGTTCCATGTGTATCGTCAGCGCAGACATAAACACATTCATTGCCGCGCATCTTTTGGAAGCGAACCCAAAAATCGGTTTGAATATACTCAACCAAATGCCCTATATGAATATCACCGTTTGCATACGGCAAAGCACTTGTAACGACTATTTTTCTCTTCTTCTCCATAGTGTGCTTATTATACCAAAATAGACGCAGACATAGCAAAACAAACCGGGGCCGGGGCTCAGGCGAATTAACTGACTTACACAAACGACAGACAAAAAAACGGGGACGAACAAAATGTCGTCCCCGTTTTTATCCTTTAGCAAGGCCTTTTATTACATCATGCCGCCCATGTCAGGTGCGCCGCCATGACCGCCGCAACCGCAAGATTCCTTCTTCTCGGGAAGATCGGTGACCATGCAGTCGGTCGTAAGCAGGAGTCCCGCGATGGAAGCCGCGTTCTGGAGAGCGGAGCGCGTAACCTTAGCAGGATCGACGACACCGGCCTTGAGAAGGTCGCAGTACTCACCCGTGCGGACGTTGTAGCCGTTCGTACCGGTCGCCTTCTTGACGTTGGCGATAACGAGAGCCGCTTCCTGTCCGGCGTTGTTGACGAGCTTGCGAAGAGGAGCTTCGATAGCGCGGCAGATAATCGCAGCGCCGACCTTCTCGTCACCCTCAAGCTTAAGAGCTTCAATCGCCTTCTGAGCGCGCAAGTAAGCTACGCCGCCGCCAGGAACAATGCCCTCTTCAACAGCAGCGCGCGTCGCATGAAGAGCATCGTCAACGCGATCCTTCTTCTCCTTCATCGCGGCCTCGGTAGCAGCGCCTACCTTGATGAGCGCAACACCGCCGGCGAGCTTCGCAAGACGCTCCTGGAGTTTCTCGCGATCGTAGTCTGAAGTCGTCTCTTCAATCTGCTTCTTGATGAGCTCAACGCGAGCTTTGATGTCAGCACCCTTGCCGAGACCTTCAACGATGGTTGTGTTGTCCTTGTCGACGACAACCTTCTTCGCACGGCCGAGATCGGTGAGCTGAACGTTCTCGAGCTTAACGCCGATGTCCTCGCTGATAAGGCGACCACCCGTAAGAATGGCGATATCTTCGAGAATTGCCTTGCGGCGATCACCGAAACCGGGAGCCTTGACGGCGCAAACCTGGAACGTACCGCGGAGCTTGTTGACGACGAGCGTCGCGAGAGCTTCGCCCTCGACATCCTCGGCGATGATCATGAGAGGACGGCCGGACTTGGCAACGTTCTGAAGAAGAGGAAGCATGTCCTGAAGATTCGTGATCTTCTTCTCGAAAAGGAGAATAAAGGGATTCTCAAGCTCGCACTCCATATTTTCAGGAGAAGTGACAAAATAAGGCGAGAGATAACCCTTGTCGAACTGCATACCCTCAACAACATCGAGCGTGGACTCAAGAGTCTTAGCTTCTTCAACGGTGATGGTGCCTTCCTTGCCGACCTTATCCATCGCATCGGAAATCATCTGACCGATTTCGGTATCGCCATTTGCGGAGATCGTCGCAACCTGCGCGATTTCATCAGCGCTCTTGACCTTCTTCGCAAGCTTGGCGATAGACTCGGTAACGGCAGCCGTAGCCTTGTCGATACCGGACTTAAGAGCCATTGCGTTAGCGCCTGCGGTAAGATTCTTAAGACCTTCGCGGTAAATGGCCTCTGCGAGCAAAGTCGCGGTTGTCGTTCCGTCACCGGCGACATCGTTCGTCTTGGAAGCAACTTCCTTAACCATCTGTGCGCCCATATTCTCAAAAGGATCGGGAAGCTCAATCTCCTTGGCGACGGTTACGCCGTCCTTGGTGATCTGAGGTGAGCCGAACTTCTTGTCGAGAATAACATTGCGGCCGGAAGGTCCGAGCGTAGATGTAACGGCACTTGAGAGTTTCTCAACGCCGGCGAGAATTTTCTGACGCGCCTCGGCGTCAAACTTAATCTGCTTAGCCATGATAGTTTCCTTATTAATGTTAGAATGTTAGAATGCTAGAATGTTGGAGTGTTAGAGTGTTAGAATGTTGGAATGTTAGAATGGGGGAATGCAAATAAGGTAAATCTCCTTTTCATTCTAACATTAAAACATTAAACTCTTATTTTTCAACAACTCCGAGAAGATCTTCTTCGCGAACGAGCTGAAGCTTCTTGTCACCAAGCTTGACTTCAGTGCCGCCGTATTTAGGAAGAAGCACCGTGTCGCCAGATTTGACATCAAACGCGATTTCCTTGCCGTCCTTGTCAAGCTTCTTGCCGACAGCGATCACCTTGCCCTGCATGGGTTTTTCCTTGGCAGAATCAGGAATAATAATTCCACCAACGGTCTGTTCTTTCTCTTCGATTGGTTCAACAAGAACGCGATCACCTAGAGGTCTGATTTTCATGTTTGTTTCTCCTTTGTATGTTTGAAATTTTAGTTGGAGTTTAGAGTTCGAGTTGGAGTTTGGAGTTGGAGAGTAGAATTTCTTTCCCCTAACTCCTAACCCCTAACTCCTAACTTACTTCATCGTAAAGTCCGCGTCGACCACGTCGTCGCCGCCCTTCTCCTTCTTGGGCTCATCGGCCGGCGGCGGCTCGGGATTAGCTCCCGGCTGAGCACCAGCGGCGCCTTGAGCAGCCTGCGCGGAAGCGTACATCTCCTGCGCTACAGGCTCCATCGCCTTCATTAGAGCCTCTTCCTTCGCCTTGATGTCGGCAACGGGAGCCGGAGGATTCTTGGCAAGCTCATCCTTGAGCGCCTTAAGAGCGGCTTCAACCGGAGCCTTCTTGTCGGCAGCGATCTTATCGCCTGCGTCCTTCAAGGTCTTCTCTACCTGGAACGCAAGACCGTCGGCCTTGTTGCGGGCCTCGACTTCTTCATGACGCTTTTCATCTTCAGCAGCATGTGCTTCGGCATCCTTGCGCATCTTTTCGATTTCTTCCTTCGAAAGACCACCGGCTGCAGTGATGGTAATCTTCTGCTCCTTCTGTGTTCCAAGATCCTTGGCGGAAACATTAAGAATACCGTTGGCATCAATATCGAAAGTAACCTCAATCTGCGGAACGCCGCGCGGCGCCGGAGGAATACCGTCAAGGTTGAAGTTTCCAAGGCTCTTGTTGTCGCGCGCCATCTTGCGGTCGCCCTGGAAAATGGCGATCGTCACCGCCGGCTGATTGTCGGCCGCCGTCGAGAAGACCTGGCTCTTCTTAGTGGGGATCGTCGTGTTGCGCTCAATGAGAGGCGTCAAAACGCCGCCCAACGTCTCAATGCCGAGCGTAAGAGGAGTGACGTCAAGAAGAAGAACATCTTTGACTTCGCCCTTCAAAATGCCGCCCTGAATGGCTGCGCCCATAGCAACGACTTCGTCAGGGTTGACGCCCTTGTGCGGCTCCTTGCCGAAAAGCGACTTGGCCTTCTCCTGAATGAGCGGCATGCGCGTCTGACCGCCGACGAGAACGACCTCGTCAACGCTTGAAAGATCAGCGTCGCTCATGCACTTGCGGCAAGGCTCGCTCGTGCGGTTGACAAGATCCATCGTAAGCTGTTCGAGTTTCGCCTTATTGAGCGTAGCCGTAAGGTGCAAAGGCCCGGACTGGTTCATCGTGATGAACGGCAGGTTGATGTCATAAGTCGTCGCGGAAGAAAGCGCGCACTTCGCCTTTTCAGCCTCTTCTTTAAGACGCTGAAGAGCCATCATATCCTGAGAAAGATCTACGCCCTGAGCAGCCTTGAAATCTTCAATGAGCCACTTCATAATCGCCTGGTCGAGGTCATCGCCACCGAGGTGAGTGTCGCCATTGGTAGCCTTAACTTCAAATACTCCGTCACCGATATCAAGAACGGAAATATCGAAAGTGCCGCCGCCAAAGTCATAAACTGCAATCTTTTCGTTTTTCTTCTTGTCAAGACCGTACGCGAGCGAAGCGGCCGTAGGCTCATTGACGATACGCTTTACGTCAAGACCCGCGATCTTGCCGGCATCCTTCGTCGCCTGACGCTGCTGGTCGTTGAAGTACGCAGGAACAGTAATTACCGCCTCCGTAATTTTCTCGCCCAAAAACGCTTCAGCATCTTCCTTAAGCTTTCTTAAGACCATAGCTGAAATTTCCTGCGCCGTATAAGTCTTTTCTCCGACCTTTACCGCGGCATCTCCATTGGGCGTCTGAACGACTTCATAAGGCATCATCTTGATTTCGTCGGTCATTTCGTCGAAACGACGGCCGATAAAACGCTTAATCGAATAAATCGTCGACTTAGGATTCGTCACCGCCTGGCGCTTCGCCGCCTGTCCGACAAGAATTTCACCCGTCTTGGTAAACGCAACGATCGACGGAGTTGTACGCTGCCCCTCCTTATTGGGGATAACTGTTGCTTCGCCGCCTTCCATAACGGCCATGCAGCTATTTGTTGTTCCAAGGTCAATACCTAATACTTTTGCCATAACTTTCTACCTTCTTTCTACGCCCACCACGGGCGACACCAAACCATAAGCAAATACCGTGCCAACTCTTTTAAAGCGTCGTGCCAGTCACACTTTGAGACATTATGTCGCATATTTTGTGACAGTGTGACAGTATTACATGATAACAAGCCTAGCAAAAGAGCATTACGCTTTAGCACGGCGAGACAATGCCTCGTGGTATTCGGAATAACTGCCCTCAAACCACGTTGTCTTGCCTTTACCCTCAAAAGCGAGGATATGGGTAGCAATACGATCTAAAAACCAGCGATCGTGAGAAACCACCATGACACAGCCGCCAAACTCCTGAAGACCTTCTTCAAGCGATCTTAATGTGGCAACATCAAGATCGTTCGTCGGCTCGTCGAGAAGAAGAAGATTACCGCCGCTTGTAAGAAGCTTAGCAAGATGAACGCGGTTTCTTTCACCGCCCGACAGAACACCGACCTTCTTCTGCTGCTCTGCACCGCGGAAATTGAAGCGACTTACGTACGCACGGCCATTCATCATCGTAGTGCCTGCGAGATTAACGAACTCTCCGCCGCCAGTTATCGCCTCATAGACGGTCTCATCGGCTTTAAGTTCGCTGCGGGTCTGGTCAACATAACTGAGCTTTACGGTTTCACCGACCTTAAATTCGCCAGCGAGCGGCTTGAGCTGGCCTGTAATAAGCTTAAAAAGTGTCGTCTTACCGGCACCGTTCGCGCCGATAACGCCGACTATGCCGCCGCGCGGAAGCTCGAAATTAAGGTCATCATAAAGAACCTGATCGTCAAACCCCATCTTAACGTGTTCAGCTCGTACGACAAGATTTCCAAGACGCGGCCCCGGCGGAATGCGGATAACGAGATCGTCCTCGCGGGTTGAAACCTCCTGCTTCTGAAGTTCTTCATATCGCTCAACACGAGCCTTCGCCTTCGCATGGCGCCCGGAAGGATTCGTCTGAATCCACTTAAGTTCGTTTTCAAGAAGCTTTTGACGGGACTTCTCAACCTTAGCCTCGCGCGCAAGCATGGCTTCTTTCTGCTTGAGCCACTCTTCGTAATTACCCTTGTACGGATAGCAAACACCGTGATCAAGTTCCAAAATCCAATCGGTAACGTCAGAGAGGAAATAACGATCGTGGGTGACGACGATGAGAGTTCCCTTGAAGTCTTTAAGATAAGCTTCAAGCCTAAACGTCGTTTCCGCGTCAAGATGGTTTGTCGGCTCGTCAAGAAGCAGCACATCGGGATTTGTAAGAAGCAGTCTTGCTATCGCAACACGACGCCTTTCGCCGCCGGAAAGAACGCTGACGGGCTTATCTCCAGGCGGACAGCAAAGATCGGCCATTCTTCGTTCGACGAGGTTTTCGAGATTCCAATAATCGTTTCTGTCTATGATTTCCTGAAGGCGCTCCATCTCGGCGGCCGCTTTCGGGTCGTCAAGTTCGCAGCAAAGATCCTCATAGCGAGTAACCATCGCCTGAGCATCGGCGACACCCTCCATAACCGTCTCAAGAACGGTCTTGGAGTCATCAAGCTCAGGCTCCTGCGGCAAATACCCCACTTTAGTACCCTTAGCGACCTGCACCGTCCCCATAAGTTCAGTATCAAGACCTGCGAGAATCTTAAGCAATGAAGACTTACCGGCTCCATTGCCACCGATTACGCCGATATGCGCCCCGTAAAAGAAGCTCAAGTTAACATCCTTGAGAATCGTCTTGGTTCCCTGCTGCTTAGTGACGTCAATCAAACTGAACTGATACTCACCCGCCATACACGCCTCCTGAAAAATGCGGCTTTTATTTTTAAGCTTCTTTTATGCTTCGATTTCGGCCTTGAGCCTTGCGATGAGATCTTCGGTCTTCATAGCGCCAAGATCGCCGTCAGTACGACTGCGCGCCGAGATGACTCCCGCCGCTTCGTCGCGCGGTCCGACCACGACCTGATAAGGAACTTTCTGCACCGTCGCAAGACGAATCTTCGCGCCAAGCTTCTCAGCAGAGATGTCAATATCAACTCTGAAGCCAGCTGCCCGCAAAGCCGCCTGCACCTTCTTCGCGTAATCCATCGCCTTATCGGAAATCGGAAGAATTCTAATCTGCTCCGGCGCAAGCCAAAGCGGGAACGCTCCAGCATAATGCTCAATCAAAATACCGAAGAAACGCTCAATTGAACCCAAGAGCGCACGATGAACCATGTAAGGGCGATGATCCTTGCCATCGGCGCCAACATACGTCAGATCAAAGCGCTCCGGCAGATTAAAGTCGAACTGGACGGTGCCGAGCTGCCAAGGACGACCAAGCGCGTCCTTAATCTTCATATCGATCTTTGGCCCGTAAAAAGCGCCGCCGCCCTCATCGACCTCATAAGAAAGCCCCTCTTCTTCAAGAGCCGCCCTGAGAGAAGCCGTCGCCTGCTCCCAACGCTCGGGGTCTCCGACCGCCTTTTCAGGCTTAGTGGAAAGGTACGCCTGAATATCATGGAAGCCGAACTTGCCAAGCATCGCCTTGGCGAAATTAACGGTATCTTTAATCTCTTTTACGATTTGCTCCGGAGTGCAGAGAATGTGCGCATCATCCTGGGTAAAGCCGCGCACGCGGAAAAGCCCGTGTCTTACGCCATCTTTTTCATAACGGTAGACCGTGCCGAGCTCCGCCATACGCATGGGAAGATCGCGGTAACTGCGCTTCTTGGCCTGATAAATCTGAATATGGAACGGGCAATTCATCGGCTTTACATAGTACTCTTCTACGTATGCGCCTTCACCTTCGCCCTCTGAAACCTTCATCGGAGGGAACATACCCTCTTTGTAAAAACCTAAATGCCCCGAAGTCTGCCACAAATTCGCGCGCCCGACATGAGGCGTGTATACGATTTCATAGCCGGCTTCATAATGTTTTTTTCTCCAGTAATCTTCAATCGCCACACGAATGCGAGCGCCCTTTGGAAGCCAGTGCGCAAGACCGGGGCCTACCGAATCTGTAATCGTGAAAAGCTCAAGTTCGCGTCCAAGAACACGGTGATCGCGGCGCCTGGCCTCTTCTTCACGCGCAATGATCGCATCAAGTTCAGCCTGATCTTTAGCGACAATGCCGTATACGCGTTGGAGCATCTTATTCTTCTCATCGCCACGATAGTAGCTGCCCGCAACGCGGGTAAGCTTGACTACGCCAATTTGCGAAGACTTTTCCACATGAGGTCCGCGGCACATCTCAACATAATCGCCGACGGTGTATGTTGAAATATCTTCGCCCTGCGGGATATCCGCAAGTCTCTCAAGTTTATACTTCTGACCCTTGAGCATCTGCTCGCACTCGGCACGCGAGACAACCTTCTTCACAAAAGGCTCGTCGAGTTCGATAAGTCGCTTAATTTCAGCTTCAATCTTCGGAAAGTCATCCGTGGAAATGCGGTGCGGCAGATCAAAGTCATAATAAAACCCGTCGTCTGTCGCAGGCCCGATATCGACCGCGACATCTTCAAAAACATTCATAACCGCGCGCGCCATCAAATGCGCCGCCGAGTGCCTACGCTGTTCATTGGTAATCTCTGACATGACTCTCCTTAATATAACTTGCTTTTACCTGACAACAAAATTGACCATACGCTTAGGTACGGCAATAACCTTGACTATCGTCTTGCCTTCCAAAAACTTAGCGACATCGGCATTGGCCTTGGCCGCTTCTTCCATTTCCGCCGGTGTCGCTGCTACAGGCACGCGAATACGGCCGCGAAGCTTGCCGAGGACCTGGACCGGAATTTCAATTTCATCCTCAACGAGCGCGGACGCGTCAAATTGAGGCCAAGGCTCGTAAGCGAGAGTGTTGGCGTTACCGAGGAACGACCAAAGCTCTTCTCCTAAGTGCGGCGCAAAAGGCGCAAGGCAGAGAACGAACTTTTCAAGATACTCCTTCGGCATCGCGCCTGATTTAGCAAAGTCTTCCGCTTCATTGATATAAACCATCATCGCGGAAATCGCCGTATTAAACGCCATCGCCTCAAGGTCGTCGCCGACTTTCTTTATCATCGCATTCAGGCTCTTAGCCTCAGCCTTCGTCATCGGGCGGTCGGCAATGGGCGTTTCCGTGACAAAACGGTTGGCGCGCTTGAGGAAGCGGTGAACGCCCTCGACGCCTTTCGTCGACCACGGTTTAACAGCCTGCAGAGGCCCCATGAACATTTCGTAAAGACGCAGAGAATCGGCGCCGAAATCGCGGATTACATCGTCGGGATTAACGACGTTGCGAAGAGACTTCGACATCTTGGCGGGGAACTCCGTAAGCTCCTCCATCTCGCCACCTTCTTCCTCCGAACCGTAGGGCTTACCTTCGCGCCACTCAACGCGGTCCATAGGAACGAGAACTCCACGCTTCGTCTTGTACGCAAGGCCGAGAATCATTCCCTGATTGACGAGACGCTGGAACGGCTCCTTCGTAGGAACAAGACCAAGATCGAAAAGAACCTTGTGCCAGAATCGTGCGTAGAGAAGATGCAAGACTGCATGCTCCGCGCCGCCTACATAAAGGTCGACAGGAAGCCACTTCTTCAAAAGCTCGCTGTCGGCGAACGCATTATCGTTAAGGGGATCGATATACCTAAGATAGTACCAGCAGCTGCCTGCCCACTGAGGCATCGTATTCGTCTCGCGAATGCCCTTCTTGCCGGTCGCAGGATCGACGACATTAAGCCATTCTGTCGCTTTTGCAAGCGGCGGCTCACCAGTGCCTGTAGGCTTATAGTCAGCAAGTTCAGGAAGCGTAAGAGGAAGATCCTCTTCTGGAACGAGACTCTGCGTGCCGTCTTCCCAATGAATAACAGGGAAAGGCTCGCCCCAGTAGCGCTGACGCGAAAAGAGCCAGTCGCGAAGCTTGTACTGCGTCTTAGCCTTGCCAACGCCATTCTCCTCAAGCCATGCAATCATCTTGGCCTGAGCGTCCTTCACGGAAAGACCGGTAATAAAACCGGAATTGACCATAACGCCCGAAGCGATATCGGTAAACGCCGCATCAGCAGTATAAGGAACGCGCTCCCCGTTCCCTCTTCCCTCTTCCCTCTTCCCTATTCCCTGTTCCCCATCCTTCGCCACAACTTGATAAATCGGAAGATTAAATACCTTCGCGAACTCAAAGTCGCGCTCGTCGTGAGCGGGAACGGCCATGATCGCGCCCGTACCGTATGAGGCAAGAACGTAATCAGAAATGAAAATCGGCAGAGCCTCTCCATTAACAGGGTTAATTCCCTTTATGCCCTTAAGCTCAACGCCCGTTTTTTCCTTATTCATTTCGGTGCGTTCAAAATCGCTCTTTCTGGCGGCCGCTTCGCGATATGCCGTCACTTCTTCTGGATTAAGAATCGCACTGGAAGAAAGCCACTTGTCTACGAGCTTGTGCTCTGGGCTCATAACCATGTACGTCGCGCCAAAAAGAGTATCGCAGCGCGTTGTATAGACAGTAATCGTATCTTCCCCTGCCTTAAAATCAACGAGAGCGCCCGTAGACTTGCCAATCCAGTTGCGCTGCATCTCCTTGATGCCCTCAGACCAGTCAAGTTCATCAAGATCGTTCAAAAGTCTCTCTGCGTATTCGGTGATCTTGAGCATCCACTGACGCATGGGCTTACGGATGACGGGATGATTGCCGCGCTCAGAGCGGCCGTCGATGACCTCTTCGTTCGCAAGCACCGTACCAAGAGCCGGGCACCAGTTTACTGGAACTTCAGCGACGTACGCTAAGCCCTTTTCGTAGAGCTTTTCAAAAATCCACTGCGTCCACTTGTAGTACTTGGGATCTGTCGTATTTACTTCGCGGTCCCAGTCGTACGAAAAGCCAAGCGCACGAATCTGTTCGCGGAAACGGTCGACATTCTTCTTTGTCGTAATCGCAGGGTGCGTACCTGTTTCAACGGCATACTGCTCGGCGGGAAGACCGAAAGCGTCCCACCCCATCGGATGAAGAACATTAAAGCCCTTCATACGCTTATAGCGGCAGAGAATATCAGTAGCGGTATATCCCTCAGGGTGTCCTACATGAAGCCCCGCGCCCGACGGATACGGGAACATATCAAGGCAGTAGAACTTCTCGCCTGGGGCATTTGAATCAGTTTTAAAAGTCTTGTTATCAAGCCAATACTTTTGCCATTTTTTCTCAATGGCAGAAAAATTGTAGTCACTCATTTCTGTTTATGCTCCTCGGCCTCTGCCGCGATAGCCTTTGTGATAAGCCCCGTCACATCGTTAGCTGCCGCCGCAACACCAGCTTTAACAGCATAATAAATCGCTTTGTGACTCGAACTGCCATGCCCTATGATTACTGCCCCGTTCACACCGAGAAGGGGAGCTCCGCCGTAAATGTCGGGGTCGAGCTGGCTTTTAAGCGAATGAAACGCACCTCTGAGAAGAACAGCGCCAAGAAAACGCAAAGGCCCCTTGAAGCACTCCTTCTTCAACCAATAGACAATTGCCTTGGCGATTGATTCAGTAGTTTTTAAAATCACATTGCCGACGAAGCCGTCGCAGACTGCAACGTCAATATGGCCTTTGTAAAGATCCTTACCCTCAATATTGCCAACGAAATTAATATCCTTGACGCTCTTAAGAAGAGGGAAGGTGGCCTTCGTCATTTCGTTACCCTTGCAATCTTCAGTGCCGATTGACACGAGCCCGACTGCCGGGACGCCGCGCTTCAACACGGCCTTTGAATAAGCGTTACCCATAATGGCAAATTGCACAAGCCATTCCGGGTGGCAATCCATATTAGCGCCGGCGTCAAGTACGACAATTGGACGCTTTGGATTGCGGTTAGGCATAACTGTCGCGATAGCAGGCCGCTTTACTCCAGGAATGCGCCCGAGAGTTAAAATGGCACTTGTCGCCACCGCACCGGAATTGCCCGCGGAAACAAACGCGTCAGCCCTACCCTCTTTGACGAGGCGCATGGCGACGTTTATCGAGCAATCCTTTTTCTTTTTGACCGCCTCAACGGGAGAATCATCCATCTCCGCCACATCGGGGGCGTGCACTATCTCAAGCGTGCCGTTTTCAATGGCTTGCTGAGAAGCTGCCTTCAACTTCGGCGGAAGTTTTTCTAGCTCGGCTTGAATTTGGGAAAGCTGCCCCACAAGAAGCACCTTCACATCCTTAAGCCCGGCGGCAGACTCTACCGCTCCAACTACAATTTCACCTGGGGCGTAATCGCCCCCCATCGCGTCAAGAGCAATTCGCGTCATGACCCAACCTCCCAATTTCCGCCAACGAAACGGACCAAATTCTTCCGCGCCTTGAAGGCTACGGAAGAATCACTGCGGTCAAAACCGCGACGACGTCACTTGGACGCCGTCACTTTACGACCCTTATATGTGCCGCACTTAGGGCACGCGCGATGCGAACGAACCGCAGCCCCACACTCGGGGCAAGTCGCCACTTGAGCGAGGATAGGTTTCTCAAGAGACGCAACACGCTCACGTTTACGACGCTTAGACACACGGTTCTTAGGACTTGCCATTTTTCTTTCTCCTTAGCTTCTTTTCTCGGCAGAACCGCTAGCACCCTGATCGACCTGATCTTCTGGCTGACGGCTCTCCATTCTCAATCTCTCCAAGACATTCCACCTATCGTCCGTAAACGTTTTTGTTTTTTGGACGACTCCCGGACAGGTCTCAGAACAGACCGGGAAAGTCGGTAGGGCGAGTATTATACTCTCTCTTATCTCATTCGTCAAATCGACGTCTGGGCTTTTATCGTTGATTTCGAAGGAAGCTGTGAAGTCGCCCACTTTCACAGTATCGTCAAAATCCTTGCCGCAGCGAGAGCAAACATACGAAAAATCCTGCTCGAGAGCGCCTCTTACGAGGAGCTCTGTTCCGAAAACACGTGCATTAAGGCGGTATCTGACGCCTCCAAAGGCGTCTACAAATTCCTCGTGAACATCAACGCAATCAACCTCACCCTCAAGGGTCTCACCCTCGCGGTCAAGCCGATATGCGTCTATGACGAGCTTCTCACCAACCTCTTCAATGTTTTCCATATTGCGAATTATACCAAAATACGCCGCCTTAAAACAAATCCATCGCCTCAAGTAGAGATGTGCGTGCCTTACAGATTTTCAATATTTCATCGTCAGGCATGCGCCTGTCGGGAATCAGCACTGGGAAACACCCTGCCGCATGAGCGGCACGAATACCTGAAAACGCATCTTCAAAAACGATACATGACGACGGCTCGACAGAAATTCTCTCTGCCGCCAAAAGAAATATGTCTGGCTGAGGCTTGCCTCTTTCGACATCACGACCGGTTACGATAGCATCAAAGAAACTTGTAAGATTAGTCGCAGATAGATTATGCTCCACAAGATGGCGCATTGAACTTGACGCAACGGCCGTGCGTATGGAATTTTCGCGGCAGAACGAAAGAATTTCTCTGACGCCAGGCTTGACCACCGGAACAGTAGCAAGTTGCGCCTCGGATGCGAGAGAATGCGCTCGCTCCACCAAAAGAGCAGCGTTCGCTCCAGGGAATGCGCGGGAAGCGGCCTCCTCCAATTCTTTTTTCCCATAGCCGCTAAACGAACGGGCAAGCTCAGCCGTTACAGGCAAACCTAACTCTTCACCTGCCTTGATCCAGGAGACTTCAAAAACGGCTTCCGTATCAAAAAGAAGGCCGTCCTGATCGAAAATGGCGCCTTTAAACACGTTAAGATACTGCCGTTTGGATGAGGCGGCGCAATTCTTCAACGGCCCCCTTCATATCCTCTTTTGCAAAAAGGTAGGAACCTGCAACAAACTGATTCGCTCCTGCCGCAGCGGCAAGAGGAATCGTCTCGTGGTTGCCGCCTCCATCGATCATGATATCGATATCTTTTCGCCAGTTCCTGATTTGGGTAACCTTTGGCAGGCAAGATGAGATAAACTTCTGCCCGCCGTAACCTGGATGCACAGTCATGACAAGAACTTCATCCGCCTCGTTGAGATACGGCAGAATCTTCTCAACTGGAGTTTCAGGATTAAGTACCAGCGCAGGCTTCACACCGAGCGAGCGGATACGGCGCAACTGAGCATGGAGGTCGCAATCGGCCTCAATGTGCACTTGAATCGTCTGCGCCCCAGCTTCGGCGAACTTCTCAATATAAAGATCGGGGCGCGACATCATAAGATGGACATTGCGGTAGAACGCAGGCGCCGTCCGACGGCAGAAATCCACAATCGAAGGACCGAACGACATGTTCGGAACAAAATGCGGATCCATAATATCAAGATGTATCGCATCTGCCGTTGAATCTTCGGCACGGAGAAGTTCCGCGGCAAGAGTCCCTAAATCGGCAGCAAGAAAGGAAGGAAGTATTTCGTATTTCATTACAGCTTGTTCCGCATTATTTTACCGCTTACCGTCTTGGGCAATTCATCACGGAAGACGATTATGCGCGGATACTTGTATGGAGCGGTGTGCGTCTTTACGTACTCTTGAATCTCCTTTTTAAGCTCCTCCGTAGGCTCGGTGCCCTTAACAAGTTTGATTGTCGCTTTGACGACTTGTCCGCGCACAGGATCGGGAGCGGCGGAGACGCCGCATTCCACAACGTAAGGAAGCTCCATGATGACGTTCTCAATCTCAAACGGACCTATGCGGTAGCCGGAAGATTTGATCACATCGTCGGCTCGACCGACGTAATGATAATATCCGTCCTCATCCTTCCATGCGACATCGCCCGTATGATAGCAGCCGTGCCTCCACGCTTCGGCCGTTTTCTCCTCGTCGCCATAGTACCCGATAAATACACCAGGACGCGGATTGGAGCGCGGAGTGCGGATGACTATCTCGCCATGTTCGCCAGCAGGAACAGAATGGCCTTCTGCGTCGACGAGATCAATACCGTAATCGGGAATAGGTTTACCCATTGCTCCGAGTTTTATCTCGTCTCCCAAAAGCGTTCCAAGCGCACAAGTCGTTTCACTCTGACCGAAGCCTTCGTAGATAGCAAGCCCTGTCGCACGCTTGAACTGCGTAAACACTTCAGGGTTGAGAGCTTCTCCTGCAGTTGTCGCGTGCTTGACGTAGGAGAAATCATACTTTGATATATCCTCCTTGATAAGCAT